>CAYZEE010000021.1:0-18188 GCA_964477485.1 uncultured Gammaproteobacteria bacterium | reverse complement strand
TGAATAACCTTTGTCGTACAATTTAGCAACAAGAAATTGGTACGCTATCGAAAATCCGAACACTTATCCTCTGTTTCTTTTATCAACCCAGATTCCCCGGAGCGTTTTGACGCTGTAATAAAGAGCAAGGAAAAATACAATGGCTAAAACTTGATTTATGATAAAGAAAACAAAAGTCAAAGGTCGCGCAGATGAAAAGTTAACGCTTGCAGCCGCATACTCAAAAGAAATAGCGCCCGCCGCAGAAGCTAAAACATTTAGATAATTAATAAACTCCTGTGTCGGATTTGTAAATCCCGCCAAAAACACAAGTACCAAAATTATAAGTATTGAAATACTAACAGGAATCGGGAGCATTGATGAAGAAAAAGGAAGCATAATAAGCATCACAACAGCTCCTATTATAAATAACGCTCTTATTATATCTCCATAATAATGCTCCGTAAGCTTTCCTTTTCGGAAAACTTCGCGATTATCAATTTCCATAACACCTCCTCTACTCTTCTTTCTGGGCAGATTTAAAAACTTTTCCTCTTTGCCACGGGGTTCCTAACATTGGAAGCACAAACCGATCAAGCCCCCACCAACCGGCTACTCTCCAAGCAAGAATCAGAAAAAGTTCAAAAAGAAAAAGTATTGGATTCACGCTCACTGTACCGGCAAGCAAGAAGTTCATATTCATAAATCCGCCAAAAAAAGCCGCGACTCCCGTAAAAACACCCAGGATAAGCGCAACTCCAACCAACACTTCTCCATAAGAAACAACGTAGGAAAATGTTGATATATTTGGAAGAACAAATCCTTTTAAAAATCCTGCATACCAGATCTGCACAGAGGGATTAGCGCCGAATGCTTTACCTATTGCACCCAGGATAAATCCGGACAGAGCGACCCCAGCCTTTGACCCAACCCAAAGAGGATTTTGTACCTTCTCCATCCCTGCCTGAAGCCATATCCAGCCGACATAAAGCCGGGCAATAAGCCAGATAAGAGAAAGACGAGTGTCTGCAAAAAGAAGACGGGATAATTTCGGTTCTGGGATTTGGGTAACCATCATTTTATTTTCATTCAATTTTTCTCACCTCCTCGTATAATAGATTTGCTAATAACGCTAGATTATTAGCAGTGATAGATAAGCGACTGGGGACTCAGTTCAACCTCCTTAGAGCTTTGACTCTTTTGTAAAGAATTGAGCCCCAGTTGTCCTTACTCAAACCTGAAATCCGCATCAGCTAGATGAAGATTACCGATTTGTAATACTTCGCATATCAAACGAGGCTGGATACAAGGTCATACTTTTTTACAACTTCTCCGTTTTTGGTAGAAGTGTGTTTTGGTGGTTTACCAACCACTTTTCTTACCCATATTAGCCTCGTTTTCAACTTTATTACTTACTACTTGACTTTTCATAGCTAGTCTCTGAAAAATGATTCCTTAATAATTTCCTTAGCAAAGTTATCCGGAAAGATAAAGCGTCCATGCCATTTGCTGATCTCTTAAATCCTATCCTTTCTTATCAAACTTTTGATATAGCAATCCCCAAGCATAACCAAAAATCCAGGAAGCAATTACTCCGCTAATTCCTCCCACCAAGAAAGTGCCGAAATTCAGTCTAAAACCTATAGGGATTACTCCCTGTGCCCCCATAAGCCAGGTTTTAGTTAAATATAGAGAAAAATTCGGAACAATCCATATAAAAAGTGCGCAAACTACCCAAAAAATTGCGCAAGCTACCGCCAGGGAATTTGCTAATGGTTTCGGTTTCAAGCTCCTCACCTCCTAACTTTATTAGATTATAATAATTTTTTTATTGTCCTTCACAGTTTATTTTTTCTGAATTTGTTTGAAGAGCCAGAATCCCAAAAGAATAAGATCGATTAAAATTACTATCCAGAAAATTACACCTAACCCTCCCAGCCATGCTCCTCCTGCACCTGACCAATTCAATCCTCGATATGGATAACCCATCATATAATTTCACCTCCATTTTCAGCATACATCTTTTTTAAAAAAAATTCTATAACGACCTAAATAAATCTATTGAGATTCTCCGCAAAGCCGTACTTACCGACAAGCGGAACAAAACTTACTGGTTCAATTTTTTCAAGATGAAGAATTCCATTTTTTTTAACTCCGCACTCAAGTTCTTGATTATATAAAGTCTTCCCTAAGGGGACAACTATACGGCCTCCCTCTTTTAATTGGTCTATTAAGGGTTTTGGAACTTCAAATCCGCCTGCCGTTACAATGATTGCATCATATGGGGAAAATTCTAAAAGTCCAACTGTACCATTGGCGACTTTTATATAAACGTTTTTATAGCCTAAGTTTCCTATTATTGTCTCCGCCCTCCTTGCCAATTTGCCTATAATCTCAACCGAATAAACTTCTTTTGCAAGGCGGGAAAGAATAGCTGCCTGATATCCTGAACCCGTACCAATTTCAAGCACTTTTTCATTTCCCTTAAGCCTTAAGACCTCTGTCATAATTGCGACAAGAGACGGCTGACTTACCGTCTGCCCTTCTCCTATAGGAAGCGCTATGTCAAGATATGCCTCATTGATATATTTGGGCGGAACAAATTTGTGACGGGGAACATCTAAAAAACCGTCAAGGACTTTTTTACTTGAAACGCCAGATGGCTTAATATAATCTTCTACCATTTTTTTTCTCTCTTTATAAAAAACGTCTTTTCTCATAATATTTATTCCATTTTTCTGAAATATTCTGCTTTTCGAATGGAATTATGGTTAAAATACTCACTGTCTCCTACAAAATGCTTACCTTTATAGGTGTCTACTTCTCTCATCAGTCTATCAAATCCCACATTTATAGCCTCGTCAATTACGAATCCCTGCGCATGGACAACGAGTGGTTTCTTAGGCAAAATAAGTTTTATTGTACCAAACGTCCTGTTTCTCTGTTTTCTCATTACAATTTCAAGAAGCGGCAAGCTAGATTTAAATTCTGGTAACACACGAGCAAGCTTTCGCACATGCAATTTTATGTGCAAAAGCATCTTATTCGAAAGATCACATCCTTTTGTTGCAATTGTATATCTCATAGATTCTTTCTAGTTCCCGGATTTGACAGTTATTTTTTTTGGTTCAATAGCAGATTTTGCAAAAGTTACTGTCATTATCCCATTTTCGTAGGTTGCTTCGGGCTCTGTATTTTGATCAATTTCTCCAGGAATTGTAACTCTATAGAAAAAGGAGTTAGTTGCCTTTCGATAATACTTTTTCTTTTTTTCCTCCTCTTTTGTTTCACCTTTGATCCAAAGAATTCCTTTTTCAAGACTTACATCAATATCCTTCGGATCAACCCCCGGAACTGCAGCCGAGACATAAATATTCTTTTCATCTTCAGATACCGAGAGGCCATTTGTATTACTCGCCATCGGGAGCATCTCTTCTATGTCTTCCCAAACAGAAGGCAGGGAGAAAAACGGAGGTCTCCACAAGGATCTTACAACCATATCATTTGCCATATTCCCACCTCCTTTCTTTTTGAAGTAGATTATTGATGAATTCGTTTCTGGCGAAAGGCGCCGCCCATTTGATTCTTCCGCCAGATTAGAGAGTCATCAGGTGACTTTCTCTTGCCCCGAAAAAAGTTTTCCTCCTGCAACTATAATCAGGAGTATTCCTGCCACTGCACTGGTCCACATTGCCCCTTGGTGAGCACTAAAACCTAAAACAAAGGGCGCAACAATAGCCACCAATCCTGCAATTCCTGCCACCCAGTATTCCCACTGCTCTTTATCTGCCTGGAAATACTCAACGGCTGATGTTGCCAGGACTACAACTCCCAGTACTACACTGGTCCATGTAGCTATAAGGTTTGTGCTGTAGCCAATAACAAATGGGGCTACTGCAAATGCTAGGCCTAAAATTCCAGTTATCCAGTACATTTTTTTCACCTCCTTTCCTTTTTGGAAATCTCCAGTATATTACAACTTTTTTTTATTTTTTATTCAGTAATTTATATTACCAAGTATCTGTAATACATTACTTTTAGACTAAAATCCTAAATCCTTAGTAAAACATTTATATGAATTTTGTAAGAAAATTAAGCATTAGTTCAAAAAGCCTCTTGATTTATCTGGAAATCAGTTCTAAAATTAACTCGTGGCGAGCGTTGAAACTTCACTTGCACTTTGCGGACAGTGTAAATTTTTTGACCTAGCTCAAGTAAATGGCGAGCAATTTGAGATAGCTAAAAATGGGGAAAAACAAGGACTCTGCAGGGTAAACAGAGGTCTGATGCTTGGCATCAGACGGGAGAGCGCTAGATGTTTAATGCCCCAAGGAACGTTTCAACCAAAAGAATCTCCTGCTTCATGCGCAGCTTCTACTCTGAGATGATACTGAATTTTTTGTAAACCCTAGGCAGACTTAAATTAGGCCTGACATCCTCTCAAGAACCCGTCTTTTTTTTATTACAATAAATCCTCCTTTATAACCCACAACACCTGCATCTACAAATTTTTTAAGCTATATACTTATTGTCTCTCGCGCTACGCCTACCAGATTTGCAATATCTTTGTGGGTAAAAGGTATTGGAATCTGAATCCTGCCTTTGTCCTTTTTATATCCAAACCGGTCTGCATAAATTAAAAGAATTGATGCAAGCCTTGAGCTTGCGTTACCAAACGTAAGATGCTCCATACGCCTTAGGGCATCCTGAAATCTTCTAATAATATCCATAGTAACTTCTATAAATATCTCGGAATCTTCTTTTAACAGCTCCATGAACTTTTCTCTCGGCGCTCTTCTTAGAATGGCACTGCTTATTGCATCTACATAATAAATGCTCGTTCTCCCTGTAAGTGTCCATACAACCGGGAAAAAATCACCGGGCTTATATGTTACTAGAGTTAATTCTTTGCCTTCGGATGAAATAGAATACAATCTTGTATAACCTTTTTCTAGATAGCTGATGCCTTGAGGAGTATCTCCGGGTCGTAGAATAATATCCCCCTTTTTATAAAAAATAGGCTTAAATTCCGAGAAAAAAGCCTCTAATCTTTTTAATGGGGTCAAGTATATAACTCCTTATTGTCGCATTGTAGCATAACGTAAGCAATCTAACAAATTTTTGGTGGCTTAAATTACTAAATTTAAGAATAACTTTATTGTAAAAACGAGAAGGTTTTGATGCTTGACAACCATTCCAAAATTTCTATACAATGGCTGCATGGCCGAGAAAGTAGTACGAAAACGAGTAGTCCGAAGAATGACAGCAATTAAAGAGAAGCCTACACAAGAAACAGAAACTCCCAAAAATAATCTAAATAAATTCTCTTTGCCTGCAATTTACAGTCCACTTTTGGTTATTCTTCTTATCATTGCCTCTTTTCTGTTAGGGGCTTTATATACAAAAGTTTCCTATCTTGAGAAAGGCGGAGCAGCTAACCCTCCATCGCAAGCCCAACAGGGGACAAATCCGCCTCCCAATTCTCAAACCCAGCCGACGCCAGGCGCCAAGGTGAGTGTTGATACCGGGCATTTTCCAGTCCTTGGGAATAAAGATGCTAAAGTTACTATCGTTGAGTTCGCCGATTTCCAATGCCCCTTCTGTGAGAAGTGGTTTAAAGACACAGAACCTAGTCTTATAAAAGATTACGTAAACACCGGCAAAGTTAAATTTGCCTTCAGGCAGTATGCTTTCCTGGGACAGGAATCAACCTGGGCAGCCGAAGCAGCAGAATGCGCCAATGAACAGGGAAAATTCTGGGATTACCACAATTACCTCTATGATCACCAAGGGCCTGAAAATTCAGGAACATTCACAAAAGATAAGTTAATAGGATTTGCTGGAGATTTGGGGCTTAATACAAACCAGTTCTCGTCTTGTCTTAATTCTGATAAATATTCAAAAAATGTTTCGGATGATCTTTCGGCCGGGCAAAAAGCAGGAGTAACTGGCACCCCGACTGCATTTATTGACGGTCAACCTCTGGTCGGAGCCCAGCCTTACAGCGCCTTTAAGACGATTATCGATCAGGAACTGGCAAAAGCAAAATAAAGCTGTCGATCTCTATTATCTTCTTCTCTAAGCCTCAGCTAATACGGGTAACAGCAAATATAAACAAGATTCCAATTATTGTAAGTCCTATCATTCCAAAAGAACTGTGCTTGCTGTGTGCTTCCGGCAGTAAATCGCTTGCTCCTATATAAAGTAAAAATCCTGCAAAAAAACCAAGATACAGAATTAAAATGTAACTTGGGATAGTAAAAATCAGTGTTGAAGCTACACCAAGTATGGGAGTTGTAGCATCGACAAGAAGAAGAATTATCGATCTTTTAACTGTGTTCCTGTGACTTAACATTAAAGTAACCGTATTAAGACCATCAGAGAAATCATGAGCAATAACCGCAAGTGCTACAATCAAGCCGACATGAGAACTTACTTGAAATCCAAGCCCTATTCCTACGCCATCCAGAAAACTGTGAAATGAAAGCCCCGAAGCGCTAATTAACCCCACTGTCGGATGTTTATGAGTTGCGTACTCCTCTTCATGCGTAGAGTGAATAAGCGCAAATTTCTCCAGTATGTGAATTACCAAAAATCCGATAACCAAAAAGATTAAAGCAGAAGAAACATCTAAGCTATGGTCTTTTGCAAGCGAAAATATCTCAGGCATTAAATCAAAAAACACAACTCCAATCAAAACGCCGGCGGTTAAACTCATAATAAGATGGAGTTTATTTTTGTTATTTAAGGCAAACAAACCTCCTACACCCGTTGATATAAAAGTAAAAAAGGAAAGAATTATAGCTTCCATAATTAGTTTTTTTTCAAAGAGCAGTTTCTACAAAATCCGTAAAATTCCAAAGAATGGTTTTTAACTTTAAATTTTCTGTTTTTGTAAATTTTCTCTTCCATTTTTTTCATAAAATCATCTTCAATGTCCTCAATCCTCTCACAGGTTGCACAGACTAGATGGTGATGGTGGCTTTTTTTTATTTCATATCTAAACTTCCCTTCTCCAAACCCTACTCTGTCAATAATTCTGTTCCTAAGCAATGCATCCATAATTCTGTAAACCGTAACTTTGTTTGTTTTAAGGTCTTTCGATCTTAGAAAATTAATAATCTGCGCCACATCAATCGGAACATTAGTTCTCAGGAGAAATTCTATTATTGCGACTCTTGCAGGGGTTCTTCTCGGTAGTTTAGAAAACATCATAACCAAATTATATGCAACTTAGTTGCATTTTTCAAGGGGTGAAATTATCTGGTATAATCAAACAATCTGTGAAAAAAATAATATTGCTATTTCTATTTCTAATCATTACATCACCCAAGCCTATCTACGCACAGAGCAGTAACCAAGCTCAAGCCTTTAAGCAAAGATTTTCCAAGGCCCAGGTTGTTAAAGTTATAGAACAAGGAGAAAAAAAGATAAACGGAGTAAGCTACTATTATCAGACATTAAAAATTCAAGTATTGGATGGCACCGAAAAAGGGAAGTATATAACTATAGAAAACGGAAAAGAAGCTCAAATCACAAGAGATCAACTCGTAGATAAAAATCAAGATATAGTTCTGCTTAAAACGAACTACCCAAACGGCAAAAACGTCTACTCTATTTATGATTTTTATAGACTGGGTACACTTTTCTTGTTCTTAATAATTTTCTTTTTTGCAGTGTTATTTATTGCCGGAATGAAGGGTCTTGGTTCAATTTTCGGCATGCTGGTAAGTCTTGGGACTATCGTTCTTTTTATTGTGCCAAGTATATTAAAAGGCGATGATCCGCTAACTGTTACGCTGATAGGCCAGTAATAATTCTTTTTTTAACAACCTATCTTGCTCATGGCATATCTAAGAAAACTACAATCGCGCTTTTTTCTACCCTTATTTCTCTTTTTTTAACTGCTGCTTTTGCAATAATTGCGATAAATTTAAATAGAATAACAGGACTTGGCAATGAAGATTTTTATTCTCTCCAGATCGGCTCAACAAGCATTATAAATATAAAAGGTCTTTTCTTAAGCGGAGTGATTATTGGAACATTGGGAGCTTTAAATGATATAACAACTACTCAATCGGCAACGATTTATGAACTTAAGAAAGCAAACCCGAAACTTAGGTTTTTATCCCTTTTTGGGGAAGGCACAAATGTGGGAAAAGAACACATTGCGTCTTTAGTCAACACTTTAATACTTGCATATGTAGGCTCGGCTTTTGCGGTTTTTATCTTCCTTGTGTTAAATCCTGCACATTATCCCTTATTGGGTTATATTAAATAGTGAAATCGTTTCTGATGAAATAATTAAAGTCATAGCAGGAAGCATAGGACTTCTATTGTCTGTTCCAATTGTTGCCTTCATAGCAAGTTATGCATTTAAAAGAATAGATCCTAATGCAATACGTCAAAATCAATAAATTCTTCCTCACTCTCCTCCCAACTGACTTCTATGTCTTTGACTTCTGAGAAAAATGGGCCTTTTGAACATTCAGAAATAGCCTCCTCTATTTTATCTTTTGTTCCACTAAACAGTGCTTCTACCCGACCATCCGGTAAATTTTTAATCCAGCCGGTAAGCCCGAGATTTCGAGCCTTTCTTTTGATATGCTGCCTAAATCCAACTCTCTGAATAAAAACCGGTTATAAGAACACGAGCTTGCATAATAAAAATACAATATCAAAATTACAAATCTCAAATAAATTCTAAGCTTCAATCACCAAAATTTTAAAATTTGAATTTTAAATATTATTTAGGATTTAGTTTTTTGGATTTAGAATTTCCGAGCTTTTTAAACTCGGTTAGTTTCCACATAAAAAGAGCCCCTTTATTTTTTGCATTGCTGTCAACTGCAAAAGAAAGTGCCTTCTCTAGAATTGAACGGTGTACCGTTTTTGCCAGTTTTATATACAGACCTTTATGTTTTGAGTCATTCAATTCCTCTGACAGATATATCCCATAAGACTGAAACTCGCGGGAAATATATTTATCTTTTACCGGATCGAAACTTTTTAATATATCCCTGACTGACTTCATTTCGTATTAAACCTATTCATTGCCCTCTCAAGTCCTTTTTCAAGTGCCTCCTCTATGGCCTTTGACCCTCTTTTTATAATCTCTCTTACTTTCCCAGCCTCATCAGATCTGAATTTTTCCAAAACAAAATCATCAACCTCTCCTAAATTTTGAATTTTGAATTCTGAATTCTGAATTCTTTTGGGGTGTCCTATCCCAAGTCTAAATCTCCAAAATTTATCAGTATTTGAACTTTTAATAATAGAATCTACCCCTCTGTGTCCGGCCGATGCCCCGCCAAATCTAATTTTCATTGAGCCAAGCGGCAAGTCAATATCATCATGAATAATCCAGATATCAGATGCCGGGAAATTAAAATATGCAGATATCAAAGAAACAGCCAGGCCGGAGTTATTCATATAAGTCTTTGGCTTTGCAAGGATAACTTTCTCCAGATCTCCTTGCTTGGGCTGCCATTCAATTTCCTTGATATCGCTCTTAAATCTTTTATTATCCTCCCAAACAGTATTCCTTGTGTTTTCAAAATCTTTCAAAAACTGGCCAACGACCATAAAACCCAGATTGTGTCTGGTCTTTTCATATCTATCTCCCGGATTACCGAGTCCCACAATAAGTTTCATAACAAAATCTTTGCTAATTATATCATTGACTTTGTAAAAACTAAAATTAAGGGTTCAAGGATTATTCTTGGGGAAATTCTGCCAGAAGACGAAAACCAATGCGGTCACGGTGATCGTCAGGCCAATAGTCGTCGACGTAGACAAGACCACCGTAGTCAGAGTCACCGCCGAACAAACGACCGACGCCCCCGAAGCCATCATGCATCCATTCCGAAGTATTTGTTCTTCCCCATTCCGGATGATGGAGATTTCCTATAAAATTAAACTCTATTTCCTTAGGAACCCTAACTCTTGAAGAAACAATTCCTAATATTCCTTGTGCTACTTGCGGGACAACCTCTCCCTCTATTTCATCAAGAGATACTCCAAATCTGGAAGTTTCAGGTACATGTTTTACGCGATCTGGAATTGCGATTTTTCCTGTTTTTCTAAGCTCTGCGAGAATAGAAGCATATGGATCATTTGGATATAATTGTAATCCTCTGTCGTAATTTGGTTTGGGGCTTTTATCTATCAGAACCCACATACCGGGAAGTCTTTTTGCACCTTGAAGTATTTTCCCATTTTTTATATTCTTATAAAATCAATCTTGGGGTTTTATTTGCCATCCGGCAAGTGTTGAGTCTTACTCAAGAGTTAAAGTTGGTAAATAGTGTGCTTCAAAAATTGTAATGCCTTTTTCAGCAAGACTTGCTTGTGTATTAAGAAGATCCTTTGGAGGCGCTGGAACCTCAATCCTTTTTGGATTTAAAACTCCATCTTCCTTCTGCGCTAATTGATCTGCGGTAGGTAAAGTTTGAACCCCTGTTTTTCTTTGCTCCATAGTCATATGGATTGCTTTATATCACAGCTATAAGCTGTTTGTCAATAATCGTCTTACCTCCTCATTGGAAATTTGTCCGAATTCTTCATAAAACTGGCCGATTGCATAAAATTCTTCAGGGATTTCTAACAGTATAACTCTATTAAAATATTGCTTTAGGCTATTAAATGTATCTTTTTCTATCACCGGGGTAGCAAGGACTACTGCTTTTGCTTTTTCTTCTTCCAAAAATTTTCGGGCGCAAAGGACTGTTGCTCCTGTCGCAACTCCGTCATCAACAAGAATAACGGTCTTTCCTTTCAAGGACAACCCATCTTTTTTTGCCCGCAATAGATTCTCAAGCTCTCTTCTCTCTTTATTTTTTGCCCTAAGTAAATTTCTTTTTTCTAAACTCAAGTTTCCAAGTCTTTTGCGTAATGCTTCATCCCAATATATTGTTTCCCTAGGGCCTACTGCTCCAATTGCAAGCTCGGGATTATGAGGCACGCCGATTTTTTTAATAACAATAATATCCATTGGAATATCAAGTCCTTGGCTTATTTCTTTTGCCAAAACTACCCCGCCTCGAGTTATTCCAACAACCACAGTATCCTTTTTATTTTTAAAAGAAGAGAGTTTGTGGGCAAGTAATTTTCCCGCTGCTTTTCTATTTTCAAACATACGACAGCGTTTAGTTACCAAAGCTATACGCTAGAAGAGCCCCATCTGCGATTCCGTTTGCTTCTTTTCCCCTTTTACTCTCCCGTTCTTCTGACTCCAGATTGACACTTTTCCATATTCTCCGTCATATCCCGGAGCAATTACTATATCACCTTTCCTTACTTTCCCAACTCCCTCTGCGATTCTTTGTCCGGCTTGCTTTTCGACCTCCGGGATCGGGGTTTTAAGTAAAACCTCCATCTCTGAACCAAACGTCTCGCATAAATTAGTAAATACGTCTTTTGCTTTCTGGGACGAAACAGTTGATGAAAGAGCCTCTGCAACAATTTCAAGAAGAGGGACCAGTTTTACATATAGAGGATGAGTTTTTGTAGTATCGGTATACCATTTTATCCCGCTTGGGCTTATTTTTGTTTCTACGTTTCCAGTTAAATCATTGTCTGCCAACTGCGCTACTCTTAGAGAAACTCCTTCTGTCAGTCTTCTTTTACAAACAGGACAGATGTTGCCGTCTTGTCTTGTCTCCTCAGGTCCTCTAACAATCCTGCAATTCCTGTGGCCTGAATAATGATATTTCCCTTCCTCGGGATAAAACTCGATAGTATAGCCAATTTTAAATAAAGAATCTTTATCTCTCTTTACTGCTTTTGCAATATCGTTGTAATCAATTTTGAATTTTGAATTTTGAGTTGTAAATACCGTGGCTTCTCTTCCCATTTTCGGCCCTGAATGAGCGTCGGAAAATGATAAAATTGAACGATTTTTAAGCTCTTTTATTTGCCAATTCATCTCAGGATCCGAAGATAAACCGGTCTCAATACCATAAATATATTTTTCTAAATTCCCAAATGCTTCGGAGAGTGAATCAAATCCCGAGGCACTTCCATAAATTCCAAAATGCGGGGTCCAGATATGGCAAGGTATAAGAAATATTCCCGGATCAATAGATAGTAAAAGCTCGAGAAGATTTTCCGAGGATAGTCCCAGGATAGGCCGTCCGTCTGCCGAAAGATTAAAGGCTCTTTTTGTAAGTTCGTTATTTATTTTCTCAACTGTCTCAAGATTTGGCGCAAAAACCAGATTATGAATTCTTCGCAGTTTCTCTCCCTGCTTATAAATACTGGAAAGTTCTGTAGCTAAAAGAAAAAGAGGCTTTTTTTCGGATTTTAAAGCATATACTCCTTCTGAAATTTCTTCGAGTTGGCTTTTAAGTTCTCTAAACCATAGAGGATGAGTAAAGTCAGTAGCGGAAATTATATCCAGACCCTTCAATCTTGCCCACTTTGCCATCTGTGGTAATACCATTTCCTGCGATACCGCGCGTGAGTACTTACTGTGTAGATGCAAATCTGCAATGAAATCCACACAAGTATTATATCATCTGGGCGGATAGGTATCCATTTTCCCAATAGCGTATTCAGTTGCCTGTTTAAGCAGCTGGGTGCCGTTATCGTTAAAAATCATTCTAACTGAAGATGTTTCTTTGCTTTTTGTTTCCGGATTCTCTGATAATCGAAGCCTGCCCGTTACGATAACCACAACATTGCTGACTCTTAATCTGGTAAATTCCTCTTCTGCCTCAGGCGTGAAACTTCCATCCGGAGCTAAAAGCTTATCTAAAAAAGGGGCTTTCTCTGCAGCCAATCTAACAGCTTCAGAAATCGACCCGGGAGGAATACCGATAACGCCATTTCCGTCCTTTGCTTGTCCGGCATAGACGAAAAAGGCTCTCAACAGCTCAGGAACTGTTGGTTCAACTGCGGCAAATTCCCGACCAACTCTTCTTTCCTCTGTTCCTCCCATAATCTCACCGAGAGAATATCACTTGGAAATAATTTTGTCAATGCAAATTTTATTTATTTTTTGTGGTGAACGAATTGCTGATTGTAGAGTTTTATTATTTCCTCAACTGTGGTTGTGTCCTCGGCCCGCTTATCTTTTTCCCGAAACCTTACAAGACGGGGGAAACGGAGAGCATACCCTAGTCCTTCCTTATTCCGTCCGGCTGTATGGATTGGAGAACGGGTAATTTCGTCTGCATAAATTTCCATTACAACCGAGGGTGTAACCCAAAATGAAGGACTAATATCCGAGCTAACCCTTGCCGGTTTTTTTGGAGTTCGTAAGTGTTTTGAAATCTCATTTACTTTTCTAAATTCCTCATCTGTTAAACCCGTACCAATTCTTGAGATCGTTACAAATTCATCTTTTTTGCTATCATAAATCCCGACCAAAAGTCCTCCTACTCCAAACTTTGTCCTTTTCCCCCGTCCGATAAATACGCCAAGCAAAACGCAATCAACAGTATCGGTAAGCTCTCCTGCCTGACTTCTTTTAAATTTTATCCAGTGGAATCCACGGCCACCGGCTTTATAAGACGACTCCAGTTTCTTAATCATGAGTCCCTCCAGTCCTTCTGAAACCGATTCATTAAAAAACTTTGTGATTCCCTCTGTCGTATGCAAAATCCTCTCTTCCGCCAACCTGATTGTCCGGGAATTATTTTTTTTGATTATCCTCTCAAGAAGTTTTCTGCGCTCGGCGTAGGGCTTAACCAAAACATCATGCCCGTCCAGATACAAAATGTCAAAGGCAAACATTACCAAAGGCAGTTCCTTGGCTTTTTCTGAAACATTATATTTTCGCCTGCGCTTTGTCGTTTCCTGAAAAGGCAAAAATTCTTGCGTCAACGGGTTATAAGCAATCGCTTCCCCTTCCAAAATTGCTGTTCTTGCATGAACCTCTTTTTGTATTCCCAAAATCAAATCCGGGAATGCGTGCGTCATGTTTTCTAAATTTCTGGAAAAAATTTGTATGTTTTCTCCGTCTTTATGGACCTGGACTCGAAATCCGTCAAATTTTGGTTCAGCTGCAAAATTATCGCCAACGCGTTTAACTACCTCATCGGCGTTAGGTAATCTTTCAGCAAGGGCAGGTCTAACCGGCTTTCCAATGACCAGTTTTATAGTTTCCAGACCCTTCGCACCATGTTTGAAAAATTCCTCAGCCGTATAACCAAGGTCGCTTGTTTTGTTATAGGCGTCTTCGATCATCGGCCGCAAATCTTTTTTGCCGGTTTTAGCCAAAGATAAAGCATCCATTACCGTCGGGTCACCAATTCCAAGTCTTAAAGTCCCCAACGGAATATTGACAACATGTTTTACGGAAATCGGATCCAGTTTTTTAAGAAGCTCTGCAAGCGTCGAAACCTTTTTCTCAACAGTCCCTTCCCCGCTAAATTTCGCAATCGTTACCAAATCCTCAAAAACATCTTTCACCGACAATTCACCTTCTTGGTGATGTCCCTTTGTCAATTCCTGCGCCGTTAGCCCCATGTTCCCTTTTTGACGATAAAGCTTAATAACTTCTTCTTTCGTCCTTCCAAATGCCCTGCCAACTGCAATTGCAACTAAATTTTCGCTCATTCCCAATTCCACAGGTTCATAAAATGGCGCCACTCTTCCCTGAATTAAATAGCATATTTTGCCAATCTCACTGGCGCTTGATTCCTTAAAAAGTTTTGAAAGAATATCCACCAGCTCCAGCCGCTTACTCGTCGCCTCCAACTTTTCGTAATACTGTGTTAAATCACTAAAAGTCATATTACTTCATTACATATTTTGCCGCTTTCGTCTTGCCTTGCTTTCGGATTATACGCTGCTTCACAAGTCCTTTCAATTCATTTAAAATTGTGTCCTCCGAAATCATTGGAAAAAGACTTGGGAAAGCCTTATTCTGCAAATATCCTGTCTTTTGGATATATTCTACAATTTTAATTTGCCTATCTGTCAACAAAATCGGTTTTCCGCCAAGTCGCTGCCTAATATTTGCATCAACTGAAATATTTTCGACCTTTTCTTTGATTTTTGATAGCTCAATCGAAAGACCTTCTGTAAAATATTCAAGCCATTTAGTCAAATCATTATCGTTTTTTTCAACGCTTTGCAAAGCCTCATAATATCTTACTGAATCGCTGTCGAAATATTCCTCCAAAGAAAAGAATTTTCTTATGTCATACCCTTCCAAAAATAAGATAAGAGTTGAAAGAGCCCTTGCAACTCTTCCATTACCGTCTAAAAACGGATGGATTCTGACCAATTCATAGTGAACAACTCCGCTTTTCAAAACTGGGTGAATATCTTTGCCCGAAGAGCTATTTATAAACGCAATAAACTCATTAATTTGAATAGTAACGGCCGCTGATATGGGCGGTCTAAAGGATACTTTTCCGGTCTGGCTGTTTTTTACGACTACCTGTGTTTTTCTATAAATTCCTATGCTTTCCTGGGGCAAAATTTTTCTAAGGGTAAGGGCATGAAGTTTTTTTATAAGCTCTTCTGTAATAATTTGTTTTCTATCTCCTTTTTCTTTCTCGAGTCCTCCAATATATTCTATAACTTTTCGGTAATTGATAACTTCCTGGATGTCTCTTTCCCGTGCGACAATATCTTTTCCCATTATTACTCTTTCTGCTTGAGACAAATTTAGTTCATTTCCTTCAATGTGGGTACCATAATGCACTGATCTAACCATGGCTTCATCTCTGAATTTCTTCTCATAATAAGGCAGAAGCGGAGCATTGCCTATGACCTCTTTACATGCTTCGATAATGCCAATGTTTTTGAGAATTTTGTTGGTTATTATAAATTGAGGAGAATACATAAATATAAGCGACTAGTTCTTAGCGACTAGTGGCTAGTTGCTAAAATTATTATCGCATATTTCCCGAGAATTTGAAATTAGCTGATTGGTTGATTTATAATCTCACTATGGCGGAGAAAAAACAAAGCGAAGAAGAAAAACGGCTTCACGTTGAGGTCATAAAACAGATGGTTGCACTCTCAACCAGCGGTTTTGGTCTTGTCGCAGCTCTTGCCTGGAATAATCTTATTCAGGAGTTAGTCAGTAATTATATCAAAAAGTGGCTTCCTGGAAGCTCAGGACTTATTTCTCTTTTTATTTATGCTCTGATTGTAACTTTTCTTGCAGTTTTTGTAACAATGCAGCTCTCTCGTCTCTCCCAGCGCCTTCAAAAAGAGTCAAAAGATTAATTCCTTCATCACCTTAGGGATTTCATCAACAAGATCTGATGTATTAAAGTAATAACCAACTCTTTCGTACAAACTCTCCCCTGCCTTTTTGTTGATATAGGAACCGGCGCAGGCTGATAAAAACGCATCGTTTTTGCAATAAAGCGCTGCCACAAAGCCTGCTAAAACATCTCCTGTCCCGCCTTTGGTCATCCCCGCATTCCCACCCTGGATTTTAACGCAGCTGCTTGGAGAACAAACAATATCCTCTTCTCCCTTTACTAATGCCACGCAGTTATATTCTTTTGAGAATTCTGCAATTTGTTCCAATTTCTTACTTTTGAATTTTACTTTTGAATTTTGATTTCTGAATTTTGATTTTAGACTCTCAAATTCCCCTCCATGTGGAGTTAAAATCGCACTTTCCGGAATAAATTCTAAATCCATGACCTGCAAGCCTCCTCCGTCAATCACCCATCTCTTTTTTGAGTATTCTTTAAGGAGTCTCTCTGTTAGTGTCTTTGTATCTCCCTCTCCTTTTTGCAACCCTTCCTTGCGCGGCAAACCAGGACCTATTAAAACACAATCTGCTTCATTTATATAACTATCAATCTGTTCCCGCTTGACAATAATTCCGTCTCTAAACTCTTCTTTTGTCTTTTGTACAATTAGATTATTCTCAGGAACAGAGGAATAAAACACCATATCAACAATTCGGGATGCAACTTTTAATGACCACAAAGATGAGGCATGAAAAAGCTTTGAACCACCTATTATCAAAAGCTTGCCATTCTGTCCCTTATGAGAACCGGAAGGCGGTTTATACAATTTCTTCAAATCTTCAGGATTAAACTTTTGAATTTTGACTTGCATTTTTGACTTTTGCTTTTTGAGCTTTGAATTATTTACCTAATTCTATCACTTCTGCGTTTTTTAAAAAATCCGGACTGAAAAATTCCTTATGAGTCGCAGTTATGATACTTTGTTGCCCCTTAAGAAATTCCAAAATCAATTTTATGTGATTCTGATCAAGTTCGGAGAATATGTCATCCAGAATCAATATTGGCCTTTCCGAAGTCTTTTTTTCGATATATGAAATTTCTATTAATTTAAGCTGCAGAACCGTAATTCTCTGCTCTCCTCTTGAACCAAATAGTCTTATGTCATGAGTAGTTGCCTGTTCCGCGCTTGTCGAGGGATTATACATATAAAAAGATATGTCATCTCTATGCGGCCCGACAAGAGTTACGCCTGAAGAAACTTCAGCTTCATGGTGCTCTATAAGACGCGATTTTGAAATCACGCTCTTATCGTAAAAGGTGGCAAAATCGAAAATATCTTTTGCAAAATCATTTATAAATTCAATAAATTCTTCTCTTTTTTTTGATATTAAGGTTCCGGTATCAATTAAAAGATTGTCCCAGTATTCAAACTGTCTCTCATTTCTTATACCTGATTCTCTTGTTTGCTCAAGAAGGGAATTTCTTTGTCTAAGTCCCTTCGCATAAGAAACAAGAGCCATGCGGTATTCTCTGTCTACCTGCCCAAGCACATTATCTAAAAATCTCCGACGAAATAGTGGCGAATTGATAATAATATCAAGATCAACTGGTGAAAAAAGAACAATTATGAGGTTGCCCGCAAAATCCGATCGGTTTTTAGAAACTCCGTTAACTAAATATTTTTTAACTCTTGATCTTCCTATATTTTGAGCTTGAATAATCGCCCCAAGCTCCGGTCCGTCTTTAACTTCCCCGGAGATCCTTGCAATACTTTCACCAAACCTCACAATCTCTTCATCCTTATCTGTCCTGAAACTGCGGCCAGTGGAAAGAAAAGAAATTGCCTCCATGAGATTAGTTTTTCCAGAGGTATTGGCGCCAATAATAAGCGTTGTGTCTAAACTAAATTCAAACTTTGATTTGGTGTAGTTTCTGAAATTTTGAAGAGAAATTTGCGTAAGAAACATCAAAATAAATTATAATTTCAAAATTCTAAATCCCAAATAAATTAAAAATTGCAATATTTAAAACGTTTTGTAT
>CAYZEE010000020.1:0-18578 GCA_964477485.1 uncultured Gammaproteobacteria bacterium | reverse complement strand
GTAGCTCAGCGGTAGAGCGCTACTCTTATAAAGTAGATGTCCTTGGTTCGAATCCAAGCTAGCCCACTCTAAAGCTTTGCCCGTTTGGCAATTTCGGCTTCGACAACCACAGAATCTTTTCCGTATTTAAGGCGTGACAGCTCTCTAATAAGCTCTGAAACTCTTGGGTTGGACAGTCTTTTCTCCTCCGACATATCCCGAGTTAGATCCATTGAGAAAGGTACCACAGGTTCTCCGCTAACAATAGTCTTAATATAAGTATTAAATCTCTCAACATTTATAAGATCCGCCTCATTAAACGTTGGCTGGAATTCATGCTGAAGATAATTTGCGTCGGTCACTCCGACTCTAAAGGAAACAACTGTTCCCACATTTCCAAAAATCGCATTTTTAACCTCTTCTTCCATCTGCCCAATAAATTGGTTTGCAACAATTAAATTAAGACGATACTTTCTGGCTTCTGATAATATTTGGGCAAAATCAGGCGTGGCAAAATTCTGAAACTCATCAACATAAAGAAAGAAATCTTTTCTTTGTTCGAGCGGCATGTCCTGCCTAGACATTGCGGCGACTAATATTTTAGGAACTAGTATCAAGCCTAAAAAATTAGAATTCTCTTCGCCAATTTTGCCTTTTGAGAGATTGATAAGAAGAATTTTTTGCTCATCCATGACATTTCGGAATTCAAAAGAACTCAGGGACTGCCCGATAATATTCCTGATCATTTTATTGGTGACAAATCTTCCGAATTTTGAAACTATATAATCTAAAACTTCGGATTTGTGAAAATCCGAAGTTTGGGCAATCTGGTCTGTCCAATACCGCCTGATGATAGGATCCTGCACTTTTGGTAAAATTTCCTGAACATAAGTCGCATCGGTCAAAGCCCTTACCACCTCAACAAAAGTTGAGCCCGGCTCATACATGACAGTAAGCATTGCGTTTCTTATTGCGTGTTCAAAACGAGGTCCGATAATCCCTGTTTGATGAGGATCAAAAAGTTTATACATAAGACCTATGATTGATGAAACAACATAATGTTTTTGTTCTTCAGTCCTTGCGTCAAGCATGTTAAAGCCCATTGGTCTTTGTGTATCCGAAGGATCAAACAGAATGACATCCTCCGATCTGTTTGCAGGAATAAGCTTCAAAACATCATCAATTAAATCTCCATGCGGGTCAATAACCGCAAGTCCCTCCCCATTTCTTATATCCTGCATTATCATCGACTTTAAAAACTCAGATTTTCCGGTCCCTGTCTTTCCAATTATATACATGTGTCTTCTTCTATCATCAAGACTTATATGAACTGGCTTAACAATTCCTCTATAAGTGCTGTTGCCTACGTAGAGTCCTGTCTGCGGAATTTGCGCGGGGGCAGGAGCTCTTTTGGCAGCAACCCAGTGGATATGCGGTGTCTCAACGCTTTTATTTGGGAAATGAAAAATAGTCGCAAGTTCTTCACTTGATAGAACAGCAGTCTGCCCGCGCATTGGCATAAAGCGATAGATAAAATCTTTTATGAACATTCCTTTAAATCTGTGAGAATTTTTAGAAAAAGAGTTCAGTCCATCAAACTGGCTGAAGCTTGAAACGATATTATTAAGATGCGCCTGCGCGGACTCCATAGTCTTTGCTGAAACCACAGCGCGAATAACCACATCGAAACCTGATTTACCGATCTTATTTTCAATACCTTCAAGTTCTTTGGAATCCGCAGCATATTTTGCGGTTTCGGGATTTGACTCCATTTTTTTTATTTTAGCAATGTATGTTCGTCCTTGTTTTTTCCATTTAGAATCTGCCGGGCTTATCATAATTTGAATTGCCGCCCCTTCTCCTTCGGTCATCTTTGCCAGTACTGAGGTTATGGAAGACAAAGGGTCTGTCGGTAAGTCTTTATAAACCTTCATAGGAACGTAACTAGAGGATTTTAGTCTAAAACTTGCAAATGCGACTTTTCCTTCCTCTGGAAAAATATTGTATTCATTCCCTACTGAATAATCATCTTTAGTAAAGTTTTTCACATTTACCTCTCTTATCTCTGCTTCGGGATATGCGCCGTTAATCTGCTTTTCTATAAAATCCCGGAGTTTATTTGGGGCATATAGATAAAATCTTATATCTTCGGGCATTCCTACAATCTCAAAAGAAAAATGAGGCTGAGAATTTAAGAAAGAAAATCTGCCTCCTTTTCTTACTGAAGCCAGGCTTGAAAACATCTGCTCGGCAGCATCAATTTTAATCTCATTATCGCGTGATAAGGATACCTGAAGAAGAGTTGAATCTAAAGATTCTTTCTCTCTGTTTCTGTTTCTGTATAAAATCATCAAAATGTATCCGAGTAAAAATAGCAGCAGAACTATGACAATTATTGCAAATAGTGCAATTAGAAAAGTTATAGAAAAGTTTATTAAATTTTGCAAACTAAATGCTGGATTATACATAACCGTTATTTAATTCTATGAAACCTTTGCCAAAGTTTTCCAACTAGACTTCCAAACCAGGTTCTTGTATCGCCGACATCTCCTTTTGCCAGATTTTTTGCCTCCTTCTCACTGATCGGTAAAGATGGCGGTTGTACTGACGCAACCTGCGATGTTTTATCTAGTTTAATTGACGGCATTGGCGGCTGCGAAAGTCGTACTCCTATATCATGCTGATCTTCTGTTACAACTGGCTGTTCCGCGGCTTTCTCTACTCCAAGTTCTGAAAGCTCAGGATGAATGTCTGGCTCTCTATCAGTTGGCCTAATAATTTCCGTTGGTTCTCCTTCTCTTCTTGGCAGAGCTGAAACCGCAGGTTCACTCGCCGCTGCTTCAACTCCTGAAGCATTTGTTTCGCCTGGGGTTCCCGTCGGCACCGGCTGTTTTGAACCTGATTGGCTAACGTCGTCCATATGTAATCATAATAACACGAAACGCAGATTCTCTCAATCACGCAGCAACTTTGAGGCCTTGCTCTTTTCTTATCCTTAGATCACAGGCTTTGCAAATACCGCACGGTCCGCAATTTACATCCGCGCCGCATTTTTTACAAGGACCGGGCTGGTCAAACTCATAGCCGAATTTGTCAAAGTCAGAGACTGAATAGACAGAGCTCCTATCGGCACCGGATTTCCCTGGACAATCTCCTGCAACTTGTCGAACTTCTTTTTCTTCAAAACCTCTAATCTCTGTCCATACAATAGGATCTTTTCTGAAATCCCGATATGTCTGACTTGCTCTTTTTCTTTTAAGATTTTCGCAAACTTCATCGGCGAAATTCAAAATAGCGTTAAAGGATCTGCCATCTTTCCTGACTAAATAATTTTGGACAAAAGGGCTGACTTTAACCTCACTCCAAATTTCTGAAAAATCCGCGGGAGTCATGTAATTATGGTGTTCATGCAGCATCTGATGAATTTGCTCTCCTGTTATGAAAACATTTTCTATTAAAATAGGATTGGCTAGAAATTGAGCAGCTGAAGGAGGATTTTCAGGATCAAAACCGGGAAGTCTTGCTGCATAATCTTTGGAATCCAGTGCCGAACTATATCTTGACATCTCAACATATCTTTTTCCGTCTCTTCTTTTTAAGGTAAAAATGTCATAAAAATTATGCTGGTATTTTGAATCGTCTCCCCCGTTCAAACTAATTGATAAAAATTTAGTTCCTAAGGAAGTGCTTGAATCTGCAAGGGTAGGATCAATTTCTCCTCCAAAACCTCTAACTTCTGCATTTTCTCTTTCAAAATCTACTGTATTTGTACTCAAATGTTGAACAATATCCTTGCCTCTTTTTATGGAATTTATAAATGGCTCTGTTTTCCCCGGTCTTGCTAAATGACCATCAACGATCTCATACTCAACAGTTGAAATTAATACATTAAATCTCTCCCTCAAATGAGTTTCAAGTTGTGTCATTAAAAAGACTCTGTCTGTCTCATTCCTATCATAGTCAACGTTGTATTGAAGAAGTTCTTTAGTCATTATTTTAATTTTGTTGATCCAATCCAGATAATTTCTTTTTTGCCTTCTCTGAAATCCACAAAGCGGGAGACGGTTAAAAGATAATCTGAAAGCCTGTTAATATAAATTAAAACTTTAGGTATATCTTTTCTTTTAAGAGAAACTAGTCTTCTTTCGGTTCGTCTCGCAAGAGTTCTGGCAAACTGAAGATTGGCCCCGCTTCTGCCTCCTCCTGGCAAGATAAAATTACGAAGGACTGGAAGTTTCTTACTCATCTTGTCAATTGATTTTTCCAGCTTTTTTGCTTCTTTTTCAAAATTAATTTCTGTCTTTCTCTTTGGATTTGCTAAAATTGCGCCTATTTCAAATAAATTTCCCTGAATCTCAATCAGTTCTTTTGTAAATCGTGAGTTATTATCTGTTAGCTGTGAGATCACAACTCCTAAGAGCGAATTTAATTCGTCCACTGTCCCCATTGCCTCTATAATAGGACTGTCTTTTGAAATTCTTCTGCCATTAAAAAGTGCTGTTTCACCCTTGTCTCCTGTTCTTGTATAAATTGGCATAAAAAACCTCTCTTCCCGAGAGGTAAAAATTGCCTGCTCGGGCGATTAAACATATATTTGTTTTCTGGATTTGACAGTACCGGCAGTTCCGCCGACTTCCACGGCGATTTCCAAATATATATTCTGATAATTTCTAGTTGCCAATGGCTAGTTGCTAGTTGCTAATCTTAGCATTCTGAATAGCCACAGCTATAACATTTCCTGCAACCTTCTTCATACGCCAAACTTCCACCTCCGCATTCAGGACAAAGATCATAAAGATTAGTTCCGGATTCTGTGTCCTCCGAACTTTTATCATCTATAAATACTCCAGTTGCTCGACCGACCAAAGTCAACTGCTGCATTTTAACTACATCTGATTCTTCTTTCTCAAGTTCTTCTTCCTTGCCATTTGCCGAAACTCCGTTTGAGACAACAATAAAGCTATTTTGTTCATCCAAATGACCATTGCCATTAAGCTCAAGTCTCTTATCCTCTACTTTTCCGTTGACCGCAAAGCCAAAATGCATGGCCAGTATTTTGGCAACTGCATCTGGAAGAGACCTGACTCTGTCCTTGCCAAACCCAACGCTTCTTGCTCCTCCAATTCCCGCAAGATGCGCAACTATCTGTCTTACTCTTTCTCTTTTGGAGAGTCCCCCCGAAAGTCTTAGATTTACTGATATCAATCTTCCTAAAGCGTCTGCCATCGCGGCAATATCTGACCCTGCTTTTCCTATGGTAATAAACACCTCAAACGGCTCTTTTTCTTCATTGTGATTAATCGTAATATACGTCTTGCCAACTGGCGTTTGAACCGCGTATGTAACTCCTTCAAGTTGTATTGGACGCGGGGCAACAGGTTTTCTAATCTGTGGTGTTTCTGCTAACCTGGTTTCTTCCTTTTTCTTCTCATCAATACGCGTTAAAACTCCTTCTCTTGATCCTTCTCTCATATAAGTTATCCCTTTAAGCCCAAGGTCATATGCTGCCATATAAAGCGTCTTTACATCTTCAACGGTATGAGTCTTGGGAGCATTGACTGTTTTTGAAATTGATGCATCTATATATTTTTGAGCAGCTGCCTGGACCTGAGCGTGCTCAAGTGGAATTAAATCATTTGCTGAAACAAAATAATCAGGTCTCTCGCTTTTAGGATTTTCTTTTCTCCACTCTTCGTATAGCGGATTATACATAATATGCTCTCCGGTTCTATCGCGTCTTATGAATGTGAATTCATAAACCGGTTCTATCCCTGACGTAACGCCTGCGACAAGCGATGTTGTACCGGTTGGCGCAATAGTCAAGAGGACCGCATTTCTTATCCCTTGTTTGGCGATTTTCTTCTGAATATTTTTAGGCAATTCTTTAATATGATAACCTTTCATGTATTTGGCTTTATTAAATTTAGGAAATGATCCTTTTTCACGGGCTATATCCGATGATGCTTCATAGGCACTGTTTCTCAAAGCTGCAAACATTTTTTCTATTATTGCAAGCGACTCTTCGTCTCCGTAGCGAACTTTCATTTTAATAAGCGCGTCTCCGAGTCCCATTATTCCAAGACCGACCCGTCTTATTTCTTTTGCGCTTTTCTCATTCTCTCTGAAGAAATAGTATGTCTTGTCAATTACATTGTCCATAAATCTAACTGCGATTTTTATATCTTTTTCAAAGCTATTGAAATCAAATTTCTCATTCTTGACATAGGAGGCCAGGTTCATTGCTCCAAGATTACAAACAGCCCATGGCCCAAGTGGTTGTTCGCCGCAAGGATTAGTTGCAATTAATTTTTCAAAATACCAGGTGTTACTTCTCTTGTTGCTTCGCTCCAAAAAGTGGAGGCCCGGCTCAGCACTTCTCCAGGCAGCTTGGCAAATAAGATCCCATAGATATCTTGCCTTGACAGTTTTATAGACTTTGAGCTTTCCGCCCATTTTCTTCCATTCATCTATTTCTCCGTTCCATTTTGCATCATATCTTGGATCATCAAGATCCGGAAAAACCAAATTCCAATCCCCGTCTTTTTTGACTGCCTCCATAAATGAGTCGGAAACGCAAACAGAAAGATTGGCTCCATTTATACGACTTAAGTCTTGTTTGACAGTTATAAACTCTTCTATATCCGGATGCCAATCCCAAAGCATAAGCATTGTTGCTCCTCGCCTGGTGCCACCCTGCTGAACCACATCATGTGTTGCATAGGAGAAAAGTCCTGCCCATGTTACAGGACCTGAAGAATTACCATTAACTTTTCTGACTCTGGCACCCCGGGGACGAAGAGATGAGAGATTAAGCCCTACTCCTCCTGAGCGGGACTGAATCTCAACCAGTTGTTTTAAGGACTCAAGAATTCCCTCACGGGAGTCTTTTGGAGAAGGAATTACGAAGCAATTAAAGTAAGTGACCTGGTAATCAGTCCCTGCTCCTGATAAAATCCGTCCTCCCGGAACAAATTTAAAATCACTGATTATATCATAGAATTTCTGCTCCCAATATTTTCTCTTGGCTTTTTTCTCATTTTCCGCAATTCCCCTTGCCACTCTTCTCCACATTTCCTCAGGTGTCTTCTCCAAAAGACTCCCGTCTCTATCTTTTAGAGCATATCTGTCCAAAAATACTTTTCCTCTTATTCCATCAAGCTTCATAATTATGATATATTAATCGGTACTAACTTATATGAAATATAAATTACTGGCTGAAAATTCAATTGCTGCATATCACATGTCTCTTCTGCCTTAGCAAATTCTGCAACAATTAATCTGCTAGAAATTATCCCAGTGGCTTGAATAGAGGTTTCAGATTCCAACTCTTCCCCAAAAAAGACTATTCTAGTAGTTGCAGACTTTATGGATGCCTCCTGAGATGATAACCCGGTAATAAAGCTACATACAACAGCAGATGCTTGTATTTGAGCCGTTGCATAGCTATTAGACTCTAAATTTACAAACTTATTGATAATTTTAATATAAGTTGTTCCCACCATAATTAGTTTGGTAATTTTATATCCTTGGTACTGTACTTATCTTTTTGAAAAACTCTTAATATAGTTGAGCCGACTTCTCTATCCCCTTCTTTTAAAACAAATCGGAAGTCCCCTTCTTCCTTAAACCCGAGGCCTGCAAGCTCTACTATTAAATTATTTTTGCCGTTTGACGCAGTAAAAGCATTTAGCTCAAAACTGTTTTTTTCTCCTGCAAATCCTTTACCTGGTTCTATTTTTAAATTCAAATTATAGGAAGTATTTGGAGCTCCTGCAATTGTTGCCACAAAAAATGCCCGGGCTATTCCTCCGGGAAACTGCGCAACTCTCAGCTCATCAAAAATTCCATTAATACTAAGCTTTCCTTCTCTTGAGACACTTGCATAATCGCAAAGTGCAATAATTTCAGTTTTTAACTGTTTCATTTTATTAACCTTCTAACCTCTTTTTCGAAATCCTCAACATCCACAAATCTTCTAAAAACGCTTGAGAATCTGATATAGGCGACTTTGTCTATTTTCTTAAGTCTCTGGGCCACCATTTGTCCTATTTTTTTGCTTTCTATTTCCAAGGACTCTCCACTCCTTAGCTCTCTCTCAACTTCCGTAACTATTTTTTCAATGTCCGAGAGCGCTACTTTTGTCTTCTCGCAGGACCTTATTATGCCGCTTTTTAATTTATCTCTATTAAATTGCTCTCTTCTTCCGTCTTTTTTTATTACTACTAAATTAATGTTCTCAACTCTCTCATAAGTAGTAAATCTTTTATCGCATTTAAGACATGACCTTCTTCTTCTAATAGTTTCCAAATCTTCACTGTCTCTCGTCTCAACAACTTCTGTCTCATTTGAACCACAATACGGACACTTCATAAATACAGCAACTAGTAAGCTAGCAACTAGCGATTAGAAAAACTAGATACCAACTAATTGCTAATGGCTAGCTGCTAGTAGCTAAACACTATATTTAGTGCTAAGTTGGATGTTATTACACTAAATCTGCTGTGTCAACTATTAATAATAGTATCAAAAAGCATCGTGTTTTTTTCCAGCTTCATTTTTGGATGCTCTGCCGTCATGACCAAAAAATAGAGTAAAAAAAATGATTCATCTACTGATTTCAACATGAGTAAAAGAAAAGAAATTATTCTTTTTAGGAGGTTTAGATAGTTATTTCGGTATTAATGATTTGACCTGATTTTGAAATTTTTCCGTTCTCTGCTCTAAGGTTTTAAATTCATCTTTTAAGTTGCCAGAACTCTTGTCTTCCAGACTTTTTATAACTTCCTGGTGTTTCAAAGATGAGTTATAAAGTCTGGCCAGAATATCTTTGTTGTCCTCGCCTTGATTCTTGGCCTGTATTGCCTCAGATATCGCCTGTTCAAAATAATTCTCGCCTTTTGAGATTGTTGACTGAGCCAACTGATCGCGACTTTTTCCTTTTGCAAAAAGCATTATTCCCGCACTTAATCTCTTGTCTGCCGCAAGTAAATCAAAATCAGCTTTTTTTAGGGGATCAGATATAAAAAATCCTACTATTCTATCTCTTATAGCTTTTAGAAAATACAAAGGATTATCAGGTAAAAGTCCGGGGTATGGAAGAGCATATTCAACTTTTGTAGTTTGTGCTGAATTTGTGGCGCCTGTATTGCCTTGGGCAAAAATTACCTGGGTATTAAAAACAAAAAGCGCAAAGACAAAAATAGTAAAGAATATAATTTTTTTCATTTTATTGCAATAACATTTAGCCAATCGCTTTCCAAAGGATTAAACGGTTTTCTGAATAAATAGCCCCAATGTCTTCCATCAAAACTTCCTCCGAAGAATCGAATTTTTGAAAATCCATTTTTTTTAAGAACTTTTCTTAGGGTATCCTCATTATTATACGCCATAAGATTATTCCTAACACCCCTTGATTTCCATCTTTTTCCGTTGTCCGAAACAAGAACCGCGAAACTTTTTAGTATTGTCCTGTGTCTTTCTATGGGTAAATCATAAAATTCCAAAAAGGCATACTCTTTCTCAGGCTCTTCTTTAAGCTTGGCAAAATTAAAACTCAGAAGTCTGTTTGTTGTTTTTATTACCTTGTCAAAATTTGTAACCTGCAGTACTAAAACCCCACGGAGGACAAGATGATTAGCTGTTTTTTTAATAAAACTGTCTAAATTGTGAGGATTATGAGACAAAGTATTTCCTATAATTATGGCTGCATCGAATTGTTCTTTAATTTTTCCTTCAATTTCCTCAAACCTACCCTGATAAAATTTAAGTCTTCCTAATGCTTCCTTTGATAAAACCTGTTTTCTTTTACTCGCTTCCAAAATCATGCCGCGACTACTATCCAACCCTACAACTTCAAAACCTCTTCTTGCAAGGTCAATAGCATGATCACCAGTCCCGCAGCCGATGTCAATAATTTTTTTTACATTATGCTCTGAAAAAACTTTTAAAAGATCTGGTATTTCGTGCTTTAGCCTGTCCTCTATGTCAACTGCCTGATAATATGTCTTTGAAAGCCAGTCATTATAGTCTTCGTTTTCCGTAAATAAAAGTCTGTCTCCAACGAGACTTCTGAAGATGTCTCCTTTCGAAATAAGACCAACCAGATATCCCCTCTTATCAACAACCGGAAGCCTCCCGACCTTATTTACAAACATAAGGGACTGGGCTTTTAAGAGCTCTGTGTCTGGATCTACTGTTGTTATGTGTGTGCTCATTATTTTATCTGCGGTCATTTCAAAGATATGATGTACTTTTTCCTCCATCCCCTCAAAATCTCCTTCTCTAAAAGGGTCTTGTACATATTCGGAGACAGTGGGGTAAAACTTAGCCAAGATATCTCTTTCTGTAATAAATCCGACTACCTTTTTTCCTTTACAAACAGGTACGCCATTTATGCCTCGGCCAAAGATAAGAAGAGCTACGTCTTTTGCCTTCGTGTCTACCGAAACACGATCAACGTGTTTCGACATCACATCAGATACTTTCATGTATTGTTGTACCCTCCCTTTTTTCATATCTTTTTTCCATAATCTGATTAAAGATTTCCCGTAGCAATGGCTCTTGAATAAAAAGATCCGTATTCATAAAAAATTCTTCCAAATTTTTCCCATCCATTTCCTCATATTCTAATGCCTGAATAGCCATCTCGAGCTTATCCAGTTGCCAAAATACTTTTGCTTCCTTGGTTATCCTTTCCAGCATTTCTTCAAAAATCTTAATATAGCTATCATCATAGATCATTTCAAATAAACCGATTAGGCTTTTCAGCTCCTCTTCTTCTTTCTCTTCCCTCATCTTTATATCAACTACTTCTCCTCTCATCCAGACGATATCACCGGTAAATACTTCTCCAAGATCATGAATTAAAGCCATTTTAATTAGTTTATCTTTATCAACATTGAGTTTGTCCGATAGAATCATCGCCAATACGCCTACTCTGAATGAGTGTTCTGCAACACTTTCCGGCTCTTTTACTTTTTCTCTTACCCAACCGCTTCTGGACAGTCTTTTAGACTTTCCGACAGTTCTAAAAAAATCCAGATAATTAACTCTTCTAACCCTCATAGACGCCTCTACTCTAGCATTAAACTTGACGAATATCAAGAGCGCAGATATTTCTTAAAAACTTCAATGTATTTTTCTGTATCTTTTCTTACTCCCATACTGACACGAACTGTATTTTTAGGATCCGACCTTGGTCTTACCAAAACTCCATGTTCTTTTAGAAAATTGACAAAATTATCTCTCCTGTTATTATTTTCAAATTTTAGTAAATGGAATCCCGCGCTGCTTGGATAATACTTTATTCCAAAATCATCGTAAAATGCCTCAACCATAGGTTTTGAAACATGCATCACTTCGGAAACATAATTATTGATATCTGCCACTACCTCCGGATACCGAAGTGCTCTCATTGCCAAAACAGCGGCCATATTTACATCATATGGCCCTCTAATTTTTATTAGTTCTTCAATATTTCGTCTATGAGACGCAATCACTCCGGCGCGAAGAGCAGGGATTCCTAAAGTTTTTGCAAATGTTCTAATTATAAATAGATTAGGATATTTATTTATTAAACCAATTACTGTTAACTCAGGCGCAAATTCATGATATGCCTCATCCGCTAAGACGACAATGTTAAATGCTGCTGCTTTTTCAATTATAGCTTCTGACTGGGCTCTCTTAATAGGTGTTCCTGTAGGATTATTTGGTTTGCAAAGTACAATAACTTTTATTCCCGGCTTAATAGCCTGTAATACTTCTTTAAATGGGAATTCAAATTTTTCTCCTTTATAGCGCGGAGAAATAATATTAGCGCCTTGAATGTTTGCAGATTGGCTAAACATTGCAAAAGTCGGAGAAGGAATTATAACTTTATCACCATCTTGAACAAATGCCCTCACGATTATATCAATTCCCTGATCTCCTCCAACTGTTGCAAGTACTTCACCTCTCTCAACTCTTAAATATTCTGCGAGAATCTTGTTAAGATCTCCATATTCCGGATACATTTGAAAATTTCCTTTATTTATATATTCTTCTATCTCCTTTAAAACGAGGCTGTGGGACGGAATAGTTCTCTCATTAAAGTCGAGGAGAAGATAATCTTTATCTGCTCTCCCTTCAATTGGAGCTGCATAGGGTCTCATATCTAAAATTGCTTTTCTGAAAAGTTTTTGATAGAAAAAGTTCTTTTTCATAAATTTCAAAATTTGGCAACTCCAATATTAACATAAAAGTCTTGTTTCTGCTAAAACATTATGGGCTTGACCGAAGCCAGAAAAAGATATATACTCTACCAACTAAAAAGGGCTGCGATGAAGATAAATAATTAAACATATGGGAAATCCAGAAATAATACGGCACGGTGGAGAGAATATTGGAACTAGAACAGAAGAGTCTGAACCAAGACCTTTTGAAAACACAATTATAGCATTGGATGTGGATGGTGTTCTGGTGCGACCAAGCGCTTATAGACTTGCAGTGGGTTTAACTATTAATTTTTTTGCAGAACAATTGGGCGTTGATTCGAAGGATTTTACGGTTGAGGATAGATATCGAAGTTTCGGACGTAACATGAACCACTTTGAAGCAGAAGGAATACATGACCCCTGGGATGTTTCAACAATCATTGTTGCTCTTATGAAACTAAAAAAGGCAGGAATAAATATTTCAAACAGCGATGCGCTTGAGGCTTTTAAAGCTAACTCAACTGCACAGAGCCATCCGCCTGATGTGATTTTAAATTGGATTATAGAACGATATCAAAACGTTCTTCGTGTTGAAGATGCAAAAGATATTGCTCAAACTTTATCAAACACCCGCAACCCCTTTAAAAATGAGGTTACAAGTATTTTTCAGGAATTCGTACTGGGAAGAGAAACTTTCCAGACAACCTATGGCAGACCGAGCCGCACAAATACAGAAGAATCTCTTATAGCAACTAAGGATCAGTCACTAATTGACGACAGGGCGAGAAGGGAAATTGACAGAATGTCCCAACAGGGTGGAATGATAGTCATCTACACCGGACGGCCTGGCCTTCCTCCCTCTGATGCTCGCAGAAGACAAGCAGATGGATATGCTCCCGAGGCAGAATTTGCTGTTGAAAAAAGCAGAGTAACTGCTCTTGGGATAGTTAGTATGGGATCCATGGAATGGCTAGGAAGAGCAACAAAAACCTCTGTAGAAAGCTTAACTAAACCAAATCCTACGCAGGCGCTTGCAGCAATTCTTTCAGCATTCAGAGGAAGAGTAGAGATGCAGGTTTTAATGGATGCCTACAGATGGGGACAGACTGGCGATACACCTGAAGAATTGCAATCTTTTATTGAGAAAAAAACGCGACTGAACCTTGTCGTTGTAGAAGACTCCCCTTCCGGAGTAAGAGCGTTTGTTAGCGCAAGAAGAGTCCTTGAAAATAATGGCATTAACGTTGGCCTTACCGCAATTGGGGTACATGATGTAAGCTTTGAAAAACATATGGCATTTATGCGATTAAAGCAAGAGGAAGGCATTGATGTTGTTGATACTAATTCAGGAATAAGAGAAGGGATAATTAGATACTCTTATGAAATCAGGGGCAGAGCTGAAATGGAGGGTCCAGAAGATGATCTTAGGAGGTAATTTATGAGAGAACGAAGAGAGAGGGTAACTGCTGCAGCGCAAATACAAATCCACGAATTTAGCACTATGAGTCTTCAGGATAGAGAAAGGATAATGCGTCGTTCAGGAGCTGATATAAGTGGAGCCAGAAGAGACGTACTGCCTATTATAGAAGACGTACGTACTCGAGGAGATGCCGCGGTTTTGGAGTATTTAGAAAAATATGATGGGGTAAGATTATCGCAAGAAAATTTAAGAATTTCTGAGGAAGATGTTGAAATGGCTTATGAAAAAACATATCCTTCTGTTTTAGAAGCGATGAGAGGACAAATTGAACTTTCAAGAAGATTTCACAAGGAGCAGCTTGCTAATGTTAATTTGCATTGGGAAAAAGAAACAGCTCCGGGAGTAATACTGGGTCAAAAAAAGACGCCTATAGAGCAAGTGGGTCTGTATGTTCCGGGGGGCACTGCGCCTTATCCTACAGTAATGCAGACTCTAGCCGTACCTGCAAAACTCGCAGGCGTAAGAAGAATTGTTGGAGTCACCCCGCCAAGAGGAAATAATTATGAAGTTATCGTTGCTGCAGAAGAAGCCGGAGTAGATGAGTTGTATAGAATTGGAGGGGTAGCTGCTATAGCTGCCCTTGCCTATGGAACTGAAACCATAAAACCTGTAGACAAAATTGTCGGCCCTGGAAATAAATATGTAACTGCAGCTAAAATAGCTGTCTTTGGAGATGTTGCAATTGACATGCCGGCAGGACCTTCTGAACTTCTAATTCTTGCTGATGAAAAAGCAAATCCGGTTTTTTGTGCTGCTGACATCCTCTCTGCTGCAGAGCATGATGCTAATGCATCCGGAGTTCTAGTCACATGGGATAGAAGAACAGCACAGGAAACACAAAGAGAAATTGCAAAACAAAGTCTTTCGCTCACAAGACAAGATACTATTAATAAATCGCTCTCAAATTATGGGGCGATAATTATAGTATCGGATAGAGAAGAAGCTATAAGATTCGCAAATGAGTATGCTCCTGAGCATCTGGAGATTATGACAAAAGACCCTGAATCTTTAGCCGAAGGAATTAATAATGCGGGGTCTATTTTTTTAGGAAAATGGACTTCAAAAGCTTTGGGCGACTACGCAACAGGAGCAAATCACGTCCTACCAACAGGAAGAGGAGCAAGAGCATTTTCACCTATTGGAGTTGAAACTTTTATGAAAGCAGTTCAAATACAGCGTGCCACAAGAAGAGGACTTGAATATCTTGCTTCTATTATGGAACCTATTTCTGAAATTGAAGGATTAGATGCTCACTGGAAAAGCGTTGAACGACGCTTAAAGAGATAAAATTAATATGAATAATAAAATAGAATTAGGAATTTCTATAGAAAAAGCTTCCCAAGAAGATATATCTATCGTTCGAACAACAAGGGAGTCAAAAGTCCATGTTTCAATGGAAGAAGGAGAAAGACGCCCTTATAAGATTAACACGGGAAATAAATTTTTTAATCATATGCTTACCGGGCTTGCATCAAGAGCCTACTTAAATCTTGACGTATCTTTCGAAGAAACAGATGCTGAAGCATTAGATCATGTAAGGACCGAGGATGTTGGTTTAACTTTAGGCAGAGCTGTTCTTGAGCTAATGGATATTAGACAAAAAGAGGGGGTTAATGGACGAGGTTTTTATACCGTCGCAATAGATGAAGCATTAGTGGCAGTGGCTCTTTCTTTTGATGGTCGAGCATACTCATTCTTCAGAGGAGATGCTTCAGGAGCGAAGCAAGAACATGCCGAAGATATTTTAAGCACTAACTTACGGCAATTTTTTGAAGGATTTGCTCAAGGAGCCGGTTGTGCAGTCCACATACAATTTTTATCAGGAGAGGATAGTCATCATACGTGGGAAGCTACTTTTAAAGCCTTTGGAGAGGCACTGCGCGAATCTCTTTCATCATGTCCTTACCGGGCCGGCACAACAATTGGCCTAAAAGGAACAGGGGCAGAAGCTAAGCTTTAAAGTCTCCCTTTGGTTGAAGGAATTTCTTTTTTTGCTCGTGGGTCAATTTCACACGCCATGCGGATTGCGCGGGCTACTGCCTTAAAAATTCCCTCAATCTTGTGGTGCTCATCTTCTCCCTTCTCAACTTTTATATGTAGGCTTACTTTAGCATTTTGAGCAAAGCTATCAAAGAAATGCGGCACAAGCTCAGTGCTTAAATCGCCGACTTTTTCTCTGGCAAAAGGGCAGTAAAACTGGAATGCATAACGACCAGAAAAATCCACTGCCGCAGTAACTAGAACCTCGTCCATAGGTAGAACGAAAAAACCATATCGCCTTATGCCGGTTTTATCTCCCACTGCTTTCGCAAAAGCATCTCCAAGGACTATGCCTATATCCTCAACTGTGTGGTGCTCATCAATATATGTATCTCCTGTAGCTTTAATGGATAAATCGAATAGTCCGTGTTTCGCAAAAAGATCAAGCATATGATTAAGAAATCCAATCGGAGTGTCTATTTCTCTTTTTCCAACCCCATCTATATTTAACGAAACAGCAATATTTGTTTCCCTGCTTTTTCTTCTTACCACTGACTTGCGTTTCATAAAATGAGCAACTGATTATAACCCACCTATGCCTTCAAGAGCAACTCGTAGAGTCTCTTCCTGATTATTTGAATAGGTGTTGATGACTAAATCGTAATATTTTTTGTCCCAGTAAACCCAACTTTGATCATTTTCTGCATAAAGCCTGCTCCATTTTTCCAGATTTCTTTTTTCTCTTTCTTTTACTTCATATTTTGCCTGACCGACTGGAATTCTGTCCCTATTAACCAGCCTATCTATTCTAACTTCAGTTTTATCATGGCCGTCTTCATCCTCGCAAACCAGAAGTATCTTAAAAGTACCGGAAATATCCTGCGCATCAAATCCCGCAAGATGGCTTTGGATGATATGATGTTCTTCTTCTTCTAATATTTTTTTAATTCGCCCTTCGTATTCAAGATCAAAATGGTCCGGTCTTTTGTCTGTCTCAACAACACTTGCCCCAACATCTTTATTTACGCGCCTCATAATTGCACCTCCCTCAAGCGTTTCCCATCCCAAGGTTTCTGAAAGTTTTTTGGCAAGCGTTGTGGCCCCACTACCTATTCTTCCTGAAATCGTAATATTTTTAATATTTGGCAAATCAACCATACAATTAAAATTCTAAATCCAAAATCACAAATCCTAAATAAATTCCATTTTCAAAATTCCAATATCAAAAGCTTTGAATTTAGGTTATTTGAATTTAAAGATTATTTAGGATTTGGTGCCTTAGATTTGTGATTTTCCTACCATTATTACCTCTTCAATCAAACGGTTCGCGTATCCATGCTCGTTGTCATACCAGGCAATTACCTTAACCATATTTCCTCCTACGACTTGTGTTAAAGAAAGATCAACTATCGAAGAATGTGAATTACCAATTATATCGCTTGACACAATGGGATCTTTTGTAACTTCTAAAATGCCGTTATACGCAGGGTTTTGCGCTTCCTGTTTCAAAACTCCATTAACTTCTTCTTTGGAAGTCTCTCTTTTAAGAAGGAAGGTGAAATCAGAAAGCGAACCGACAGGAACAGGAACCCTAATGGCAAGTCCTGAAAAAATTCCCTGAAGTTCCGGCAGAGCTTGAGAAGCCGCAATTGCTGCCCCGGTTGAAGTCGGAATAATATTTTGGCTGGCTGCCCGGGCACGCCTATAATCCTTGTGTCCGCCGTCCTGAAGTCTCTGGTCAGATGTAAACCCATGAATCGTGGTCATCATTGCCTTTTCGACTCCAAAATGGTCGACCATTACTTTTGCAACAGGAGTAATACAGTTGGTGGTGCAGGAAGCATTGTTTATGAGTTTCTCGCCTTTATAATCTTTGGCATTAACCGACATAACATAAGTTGGTATTTCACCTTCTTTAACAGGAGCTGATAAAACAGCAGCTTTTGCACCGGCATTAAGATGGGTTTTTAATTTCTCTTCACTTGTAAAATGCCCCGTAGATTCAATAACGACATCGATATCTAAATCCCTCCAGGGCAAAAGATTTGGATCCTTCTGCGAAAAGACCGGAATTTTTTTATCATTAATAATCAGATATCCAATGCAGTCTTTTAAAATTCCTGTCTTCTCTTCTTGAGGTATCTCTGAACTCTGAATTTTGAATTCAGAATTAAGAGGTCCATAAGAAGTATCGTATTTCAAAAGAAGCATCCATCCTTTAATATCAGTTGATGAACCGGCGTTAATTGCGACCACGTCAATTTCCGAAGAGTGTTTTTCCAAAATTACCCTATGAGCAACTCTCCCAATCCTCCCGTATCCATTAATCGCAACCCTAACCATAAAATTAGTATATTAAACTGAAAAAACTTCGGCAAGAGGCAGTTTCGGTTTTTAATTTGTTTATAATCTTAAAACTGTTTGCATGCTCTAGGAATCCTAAATATGATTGTAGGCTCTGACTAAAAGAGTATTCGGAAATGATTCCAGTTTTCAAATCAAGAACCTTCTCATTAATCTTCCGGATGAACTAAGCTTTTTTGTCTTATGCCATCTTTATCACTGAAGCTTTCCCGCATTAGTGGGATCGTTTCTGTATTTTATTCGGGAGCAATCAAAATATTCTTATGATACCTCCACTGACAAAAGACAAGGAGTGTCTTGCTTTAAATACTCTCTTTCCAAAACTAGAGTTTTGGAAACTCTCGTATTTTAAAAAAAATGATTTCAGTGTCGTACCGAAAATCGGCAGAGCCATTGACCTACTCTCAAAAAGATATTAACAGAAAAAATTGTAAATTCAAAGAGACAAAAAAGAACAAAAGAGATTAAGGATTAAGCTCTTTTCACTCCCTCAGAACGCCCACCCAAGCTAGGAACGCTAACCTGCGGATATAATGTACCCATAAAATCAGACAGGTATGATAGACTAAGTTGAACACAATTTA
>CAYZEE010000019.1:0-20293 GCA_964477485.1 uncultured Gammaproteobacteria bacterium | reverse complement strand
GAGCACGCTCTGCGTACGAACAAACGTGTACTGCAGATACGGCCCGGAATTGCCCTCAAGATCTATTGATTCATTGAAGCTGAAGGTAATATCGGATTTGCGGGAAAACTTAAGCATCGAGTATTTTACAGCCCCTACAGCTACCTTTTCAAGCATCTTCTCATCCATTTTTGGAAAATCTTTCTTAAGTCTTCTTTTTGCTTCATCTAAAAGCCACTCTCCCGTTACAATATTCCCTGATCTTGAAGACATCTTGCCGTCTTTGAGTCTTACGAAACCGAAAGAATAATGAGCTGTTTTACTGGCAAACTCAGGCAAAACTTTTTCCATAGCCTTAAGAACAACCCTGAAGTATTGCTCCTGTTCATTTGCGGTTATAACAATCGATCTATCGTAGGAAAAATCATTGTATTTAAGACGGGCCAGGGCAAGATCCTTTGCCTCGTAAGTCGCATAATCCTCTTTCGTCACAAAAACTCTTGCGTGGTTCCCTCGAAAAACTACGGCTCCTTCATGTCTTTCAAAGATTTTGTTATCGATATTCTTAATAACTATTTCCCGTCCGGGCTCTGCTGTCTGGCTTTCAAAATAATACCTTTTGTATAAAGTTCCCAATCTTTTATAGATTTCTTCAAAGTGCTCAAGGCTCCACTTTCTCCCCAATTCCCAAAGCTCAATCAAATCTTTGTCTTCCTTTCTATATATTTTAAGATTAATCTTTTGAATCTCTTTTCTTGCATTTTCATCTTGCTCATATGCCCTTGCTCCTTCTATGTACGCTTTTCCTAAAAACTCTGCCCTTTTATTTTTTGAATTTAAATTTTGACTTTTAAATTTTGAATTTTGAATTCCATACAGTGCTTTTGCCACGTGCATTCCTACATCACCCTGATAATTTACCCGCCAAACCAAAGCACCTTGAGATTCAAGAAGCCGGCAGAACGATTCCCCAAGCGAAATATTTCTCAAGTGCCCAATGTGAAATTCCTTAAATGGGTTTGGGTCTGCAAATTCAAGCATTATTTTTTTATCTTTTAATCGATCCTCTTTTCCAAGATTATCTGGAGATGTAGTAATTTGATGTAGTTTTTCAAAAAGGAAATTCTCTGCCGTCCAGAAATTAATAAAACCCGGGGATAATGCTTCAATTTTATCAAAATTGGGTAATTTTTTTTGAAGCTTGTCTACTATAAAACCTGCGAGTTCAAAAGAGTTTTTGAATTTATCTTTTAATTTTGGGAAAATCACCATTGAAACGTTGGTAGAATAATCGCCATGAGCAATATCCACGGGAATTATGACATCAACAGAAACTCTTTCGCCCAATTCTTCTAAAATTTTTTCTATCGAAGAACCAATCTCTCTTTTCAAATCTTGCATAAGCCTATTGTATCATAGATAAAGGGACAGCTTGACAATCCTCTTCGTACCTGCTAGCGTTTTATATAGATGAAGGTTCTTATAGTAGATGACGATGAGGCTCTATCTACCGTATTTACAACTGCTCTTGAAAGAAGCGGATTTGAGGCTATCTCTGCCAGGGATGGCAAAACCGGAATTGAAAGAGTAAGATCGGAAAAGCCGGACCTTGTTCTTCTTGATCAGGTCCTTCCTGACATATCCGGCAATGAAGTACTGGGACAGCTTAAGGCAGACCTTCAAACTAAAAACATTCCGGTTATGATGCTGTCAAACTTTGGTCAGGAAGAATTGGTTAAGCAGGCGATAAATGAGGGGGCACACGATTATATATTTAAATATCAAGTAGAAGTAGAGGATTTAATCAACAAAGTAAAAGAGGCCTTAAAACCAACTAATCCGATGCCTACGACATAACTTTATGGAGCCAAAAAATTCTGATTATAAAAATCTGCTAACGGAAGTTATTAAAAAACAGATGGTAATTTTAGGACCTGATATTACTCTGGCAAAAGCGCGAAATGTAAAAGGGCTTAAGGTTGAAAATGATGGCACTGTGTCTGAAATTTCAGGTTCTCCGCAGGAACTTATTCAGGGACTTATCAGCCAATTCGTAGAGCTTTCAGGTCTTATTGTGCAAAAAACGATGGAACCTTTACTGGCCAATTTTCCAAAAACCCCGGAATCTGAAAAAGTTCTAGAAAATGTGAAACAAAATTATGAATCCTAATAATTTGTTTGTCATATTTATTCAGGTAGGCGCTTTTATTTCTTCTTTTGCAGGAATTGCGGCTGGTATCATTATGGCAAGGGTAACCAAAAAATTCGGCACAGGAATACTGGCTTCGGGATTCAGGTCAATTGCAATAGGAGTTTTTCTAATAGCCCTGGGTATTATTTTTGACGGAATTCAGGTATATCTTCAAGCTTACAACAATTCAACTTTTTTTATCACATTAATAGGCATAAGGGAGATTCTTTTTGTATTAGGAACTTACATTGTTGTAATTGGCAGCAAAAAAACAGTAGATAAACTTGAAGAACTTATAAAATAGGACTTATGACTCTGCCCGTATTTACCTCTATTGCTACTGCAATTTTTGGTATTTTGGCAATTATTTTTGTCTTTAGAGAAGAAAAAGCAAAAAAAGACCTCGTTCAAAGGGAAATTTTGCAGAAACACAGACTCTATCAAATCTCAGTTTTAAAAGAAGTTCAGGACAGGATTGGATATTCTCTGGATATTGAGAAGGTTATTGACGTTATAATAGGAAGCCTCAAAAATTTATTCTCCTACTCGACCAGTTCTTCTCTTATTTTAAAAGATGAACGCTTAATTTTCAAAACTTATGCTAACGAGAGTGTAAACCATGCATTTGTTGAGCAGGTAAAGAAAAGCATGCTTGCATCTTTAAATGCGCTTTTGGGAAATACTCCAACTAGCTTTGAAGAAAGCGTGTTCGGCGTACCTCTTGATGACAATAACCTTCTTCCCCTTGCTTCTTTCTTCCATATTCCCCTTTTTATAAATAACAAGCTCGTGGGACTCGTGAATGTATCATCAACGAAATTAAATCTTTATAAAGAAGAGGAGATGACAATTCTTTATCAGATTGTCGCACAAGCTTCAAGTGCTCTTTCAAGGCTTGAAGAAATACTTGAGACAGAAAAAGGCAAGCTTGAGGCAATAATTACCAGCCTTGCTGACGGAGTCTTTATGATTGATACAGAAAACAGGCTCTTGATTATCAATGATGCAGCGAAGCAGTTCTTGGGAATTGAGAAAGAAAATCCTACTTTTTTTGATATTCTAAGCTTATTTCCAAAAACATATGATTTAACAGAAGAAGTCCGTCAGGCAATTTCGAAGAATAAAATAATAGAGGAAAAAGAACTGGTTATTGGAGAAAAAACTTTTCAATTATTTATAACCCCTGTCTCTATAAAAACTAACCTTATAGGTGCATCAATTATGCTTCATGATATAACTCTTGAAAAAAATCTTTCCCAAATAAAAGAAGACTTTACGAATATGATGGTCCATGAACTGCGTGCCCCTCTTACCGCCATAAAAGATTCAACCGAACTGCTCCTTTCGGATAAATCTCCCCTTAAAACCCCTGAAAAGGAACAGCTGCTAAATATAATCCATCGCCAATCAGATGTTCTTTTGGATCAAATTGCCTCGATACTTGACGCTGCCAAACTTGAGTCAGGAAAATTTGATCTTGAGAGGAAACCGACTGATCTGGATGATTTAATTTATGAACGGATAAAAATATTTCTTCCTCAGGCAGACAAGAAAAACATTTTTTTAAGTGCTGATATAGCACAGCCTCTTCCTCTTGTATCGCTTGACAGAGGACGGATTGCCCAGGTCATCAATAATCTTCTGTCAAACAGCATTAAATTTACACCTGCCGGCGGGAAAATCAAAGTCTGCGCAAAAATTCTGGATAATCTAGGGCAAAACCCTCTTATCAAGGTTTCAGTCATAGATACCGGTATCGGAATACCTAAAGAGAGACAAAAAGATATATTCCTGAAGTTTTATCAAGTCAAAAGAAATGAACCGCAAGATACCTCTGTCTCATCAAGCGGGCTTGGGCTTTACATTGTAAAAAAGATTATTGAAGCTCATGGAGGAACTATCCAACTTGAGTCAAAAGACGGACATGGAACAACTATCTCATTTACCCTGCCAGCTCAGGACAGACAGATAAAACCAAGAGAAACCAGTGAAAATTATATGCAATCAGCGGTTAATTAGTTCTGCCATCAGAAACTATTTCTATCTCTCCGTTCAAATCTGTTCTCAAAGTTTTAATACCGTAATCTTTCAAAAGATTAAGGGTTAAAAAAGAAGGATGACCGTAACGATTGTTGAGTCCGACTGAGATCACAGCCGCAGAGGGCTTTATTTTATCCAAAATTTCCGAGGATAAACCTGTTTTTGAACCATGATGAGGAACTTGCAAAACCGAAATCCTCGAAATATTAATGTTCTTTATAGCATCGTACAACTCTTCACTCTGGCTATCGCATGTTAATAAGGCCTTAAATGAACCATAAGAAATATAGCTGATAATACACGCTTGTTCTTGTGTCTCCCCTATCGCCCCATTGGGGCTGACTTCTGAAAGAAAAGAAGAAGTCGGAGCAAGAATCAAGAGACGCACTCCATCCCCTGTTCTAAAAGAATCTCCCTGGTAAACGTAAGTAGTTTTAATATCCTCATCATCAATCTCCCTTTGAAGCGACTCCCAAGCCGCAGTCTTATTAGACAACCTCTCTGTAGTAAAATCTATGACATTATACTTTTTAAATACGCCTCTAAAACCGGTAAAATGATCTAAATGAGGATGAGTCAGAAGAGCCAGGGATATTTTCCTGTCCCAAAAAGGCGTGTGGGAAGAAATACAGGACTCAACTGCACTGCTTGGTCCTACGTCAATAAGAATATTCTCTGCCTTGGGGGTCCTAACAAAAATCGCGTCTCCCTGTCCGACATTGCAAAAAATAAGATGAAGTTTCCCGTCGTAAAATCTTAAGTAATCATAAACTGCCACTCCTAAAAGTGAAATAAAGATTACGAGACTGGTTAGTACAATTTTTTTCATTTAGCCCCTGGCTCTTTATTTTTAAAAAATAAGATTATTGATATGATCACAAAATAGTAGCCAACTATAAATTGCCAGGAAATATTTTCCGTTTTAAGGACTCCAGGAAGACGCGAGAAGAAATTTACAACCCACTCAAAATATATCAAAAGCGGTAAACAAAAATAGAGAAAGACCCTGGAAACGAACTCAAGGCTTAGAAAGATAGCCCCTATACCGCCTAAGACCATAAGTATCGGAATTGTCCATAGAACCAGTGCGTTTACAAAAACAGACCAGATAGAATATGTTCCGAAGTTTGCAAGAAGAATGGGCATGGTCGCGGTTTGGGCTGAAATTGTAGTTATGAGCTCTTCTCCAATCAAGGATTTATTTAAGATCATCTTAATCTTGTCTTTTTGTTCAAATAAAGGTCTCATATACAAAAGCCCTGCGGTTGCAACAAATGACAACTGAAATCCTACGTCCCCTAAAATATCAGGCGCAATAAAAACCATTACGTATCCTGCAATCATAAGTCCATAATATGACATATTTTGTCTGCCTAAAATCGAAGCTGAAAATGCCAAAATCCCCATAATTGACGCTCTAATAATAGACGCCTGAAGCCCTGATAAAACCGCATAGAATAAAATGCCTAAAATACTCAGAACAAGAGCCGTCTGTCTTTTTAAGAAGAAGCCGAAGAGACTGCTTAAAAAACCGCCTGCAATAGTCACGTTCATACCCGATGCGGCAATCACATGCATAACTCCTGCGATTCTAAGATTATCCAAAAATAACTTTGGCATTGATTCTTTTATTCCAAACACTATTCCCAAAAGAAGAGCGGATGACGTAGAAGGAAGAGTTATATCAAAAAGAAAAATTACTTTTTGTCTGATGAGAGATACAACTGCTAAAATTGGGCCAAAATTATTTTTTGCAGCTTCGATCTGGGGATAGTACATAACGAGAATAGGCTTTTCATTGTTTATCACTTTGCTCTTAAGACTGCCAGAAATAAGCAAATTATCCCCGTAATGAAATTCGGGTATTAAAGAAGCAACTACAGAAATTCTTTCTCCGTTAACGCTCGCATAGAATCTCTGCGTACTGCCGACAATCTGAGGTTCTGAAAGAAGGATGGTTTTAACTTGTAATTTCTGTCCCTCATAAAAATGTGGACGGCTCTGGTAAAACAATGACAGTCGAAGAATTAGAAGTAATAAGAAAAAAATACTGATAATTACAACGGGCTTCATCAGCTTTTAATAGACAGCTATCCTGTATTTGATCTCCTCAAAAATCTTGTTTGTGATAATTCTTTTTGAAAGAAGCTCGTCAACTGCCCCGTAAGGCCTGCCATTTATAATCTTCTGCGCGGTTACCGGACCGACTCCCGGAAGACTATCTAAATCTTTATCATTGGCCGTATTTATGTTTATAAAAGAAGACTCTTGAGCAACATTTGAGCCTGAATAAGCCGCCTGAGGTTGATTTTTCTCTCCCAGAAAAGGTATATAAACTTTGCTGCTATCGTTAAGTTTTGCGGCTAAATTTAGATTCTTTGCGACCCAATTTCTATCTGCGCTGCTTGATAAACCGGAAGCAGCAATTAAAAGGTCTTTAATTCGGGAATTTGAGCTTAAATGATAAACTCCGGGAGAAACCACTGCTCCCTCGACATCAACTACGATTTCCGAAGATCCAATCCTGGCACTGTCTGTCGATGACTCTAAAGATCCTCCGCTCCCTTTTTCAAATGTTATGTCTTTTTGAGAGCTTGACCCCAGTAAATATATCACACCATATACAAACAACATCAACCCGATAAGTCCTAAGACAAGAGAATGCCAATTTCGTTTTACAAAAGGAGAATATTTCTCAATAAACTCTTGACTGTCCATAAGTCAAAACAGCCTCTAATCATCAACCACGAAACTTATTATCCTTCCCGGTATATAAACTGTCTTTTTGATTAGCTTGTTATTTATGTATTTTCTGACTTTTGGACTTTCCTTAGCAATCTCTTCTATCATTTGCTTATCGTCAATTTTTTCTGATTGAACATTTAAAGTATCTCTTAATTTTCCATTAACTTGAACTGCGATTGTCATTTTTTCCTCCCTTAAATACTTTTCCTCGTAATTTGGCCAGGGTTGGGAATGGATAGATTGAAAATGCGGTGAATGGACATGCCATAATTCTTCTGTCAGATGCGGAGCAAAAGGCGCCAGAATTAATAAAAATTTCTTAAAGTCATCTTTACCCAAACCCCCCTTATCATCTTGCCAACTATTACTAAATTCCATAAGACTTGCAATTGCAGTATTAAATTTCATATTTTCTAAGTCTTCTGTAACTTTTTTAATAGTCTTATTGAGCTTTGAAAGAAGTTCGGGCGATGTTTTTTTGTTTGAGAGCATGGTGTTTGAAAGTCTCCAGACCCGCTTTAAAAATCTAAAGCATCCTTCAACCCCTTCTTCGCTCCAAACAATAGTCTGATCAAACGGTCCCATAAACATTTCATAAATTCTTAAAGTATCTGCACCAAATTTATTGACAATATCTTCAGGATTAATAACATTACCGAAAGATTTGCTCATCTTTCGTCCATCAATACCCAGAACAATTCCGTGGGAGCGTCTCTTTGCATACGGTTTGGGCCCGGGAACAACGCCAATATCATATAAGAATTTATAAACGAAACGCGAATATAGTAGATGCAGAGTCGTATGTTCAAATCCGCCTTGATAAATATCAACCGGCATCCAATACTCCATCTTTTTTCTGTCTGCCAAGGACATATCGTTATCCGGATCTAAATATCTCAAAAAGTACCAATTTGAGCCTGCCCAGTTTGGCATGGTATCGGTTTCTCTCTTGGCTTCTCCTCCGCACGTTGGACAGACAACATTTACCCAATCGGAGACTTTAGCCAAAGGCGACTCCCCTGTTCCTGACGGTTCATACCTCTCGAGATATGGAAGCTCAACGGGTAAATCCTCCTCCGGCACAGACACAGCGCCGCATTTTTCGCAATGAATAACAGGAATCGGCTCTCCCCAGTAATGCTGCCTTGAAAAAATCCAATCCCGAAGATGGTAAGCGTTCTGCTTTTTACCTAATTTTTTCTTCTCTAGCCACTCGGTGATCTTAACTATCGCTTCCTCTGAACTTAGACCGCTAAATTCTCCTGAATCGAATAATATTCCGTAACCAGTAAAACATTCTTCAAGATCGACTATTCTTTTGTCTTTTTTTTTATCTCCCGTTTTTAAAGTTGGTTTGAGTGGGATGCCATACTTTTTTGCAAAAGCGACATCTCTTTCATCATGAGCATCACCAAATAAAGCTCCTGTTCCATAATTCATTAAGGCGTAATCGGCAATCCAAACGGGTATTTCTTTGTTGTTAACAGGATTAATGACATAAAGACCACTAAATACCCCTGTCTTCTCTTTTTCTTCCGCGACTCTCTCCTGCTCGGTTTTTTTATTTGCTTGATTTACATACTGTTGCACTCTAGTATCTTTGATTGAAATAACAATTGGATGTTCGGGAGCGACTACCAGGAAAGTTGCGCCATACAAGGTATCGACACGAGTAGTAAATACCTCAATTCTTAATTCTGAATTCTTAATTCTGAATTCTATTTTTGTCCCCTCTTTTTTTCCAATCCAATTCACTTGCTGAATTGCTATTTTTGGGGAATAATCGACCTTTTTTAAATCTTCCAAAAGCCTGTCCGCATATTTTGTAATGCGCAAAAGCCATTGTTTCTGCAATCTTTTCTCTGTTTGATTTCCGCAGCGCTCGTGTCTTCCGTCTGCCAAAACTTCCTCATCTGCCAAATTGGTTTTGCAGAAAGGACACCAGTTTACCGGCACGTCTGCTCTATAAGCCAGGCCCTTTTCAAAGAATTTCAGGAAAATCCATTGAGTCCATTTGTAATATTTAGGATCAGTTGTGTCTATTTCCCGCGACCAGTCAAAGGAAAGACCCAGAGACTTGCACTGCTTTTTGAATCTCTCGATATTTTTTGGGACGATTGTTGAGGGGTGGACGTGCATTTTTAATGCGTAGTTTTCAGCCGGTAGTCCAAAAGCATCCCAGCCAATTGGATATAAAACATTTTTCCCCTCCATCCTCTTTTTCCTGGAATATGCATCCATTGCCGACCATGAGCGTACATGACCAACATGCAAACCCGCACCTGAGGGATATGGAAATTCAATTAGAGTGTAAAACTTGTTTTTTTTATCAAAATCCAAAGCCCTGTAAAGCTGTGCTTCTTCCCAAACCTTTTGCCATTTTGGCTCAATCAAACTCGGATTGTATTTTGGAATTTCTTTTTTTTCTCTAGCTTTAGTCATAAATGGAGTATACCATAACAAACCTGACAAAGAAATTTTGGCTTTCGAATTGATATCCTAACTGAGGCTTAGAAATAACCAGATGCATCAAGCTAATTGTCCTTTTACTTCTTGAAACCAATCCCTATAGCCATCCATTATAAAAGCAACACGGGGATTTACCCGAAGAAATTGAGATATCCTTGCTCCTCTACCTTCTGGACTACTCCTAAATTCACATACATATCTAACATTTGGAAGAGCAGTAGCAAATTTAACCGCAAAGAAAACTTCTTCTCCCTGCCCTTCGATTCTAAAATTAGTTGCGTTATCATCTATCATGCCCCAGTCACACATCATTTTAGAAGGAATTTTTCCTACGATTCTTTCAAAAGCCTCCTTATTTAATCCTTCTCATGATCTCCTAATGCTTTCTGCCATTTCTAAATCCTCTAATCTGTATAACTGGGTCCTGGTTAGTTTTATTAATTCATAGGGTCGAGGCAAGAAGAAGAGCATTGAGAACATGTAATTGATTCTCATGAATCTCATAGCCTATTACATGACGCTCAAGCATTTCTTTCATGTTAGGATCGTCAAAAATAGTAGCTATTGAAATATCTCCCGATACAATAGCCTGAGGAATCTCTGGTCCAACATTTGAAGATCCTGAACCAAATAACTCAATATTTGTTTCAGAACGATGACCTAGTTGGAATAATTGCACTGAGACGTCGGAGAGACGCTTTATTCCTTCAACGGATCTGGCGGCAAATTCCTGGTCTCCAACTTCTAAATGAGCCATTAAGACTCTTCTCTCATCGTCAATCATCATAAAATCAACAATAATTTGGTTTGATTATAGTTATTTATAGAATTAAAAACAAGTCGTAAAAGTCTTGAGTTAAGTGATGTTTTATTATTGCTTTTTTGCCATAGATTATATACCATTGCATTATGAAATTTATCTTACAGTCGCTTCTTCTTCTCTTGTCATTTGCTGTTGTTTTTGTCTGGCAGCAAACTTTTCTTTCCGGCTACACAATCCAAATAATGATATTTTTGGTCTTGGTTTATGGAATAAGCTCTTTTGCGGGAAACAAAAGATTAAAACAGATTTCTCTAAGCGGCTCAATGGGAATATTTGTTTTAAATACGATTGTTTTTCTCTTTGTATTTTCAACCGGCGGACTTTCTTCGGGTTTTTTCTTTTTCCTCTATCTTGCTCTTTTTGCAATCATTTTTGTCTTTGAGCCAGGAGCCATAATTATATTTCTGTTGGGAACGGTTTTAATCTTTCTCCCTGACGCATTGCAAAATGATGTTGCGGGAAATTTTGTTAAGCTTGGGTCACTCCTGCTCATATCTCCCCTTGCCTTTTTACTCGCAATGGAACGCAGGAGGGAAGACAGAGATACGAACCTTAAGAAAGATAAAAAATAATAGATGAAAACCACAAAGATAGTCACAATATTGTTTCTGTTGCTTCTAATCCCTTTTTCCGCACATGCTCAAAGTATGTCAAACAACTACTATATACTTCAACAGGAAGATATAAGTAACAGAACCGCTCAAAAAACTACACAAAATTATAGTAATACTGCAACCGGAAGTGCAGTGGCTGACGTTTATATTGCTAAGAACTATAACGTTAGAAGCGGATTTGAAGGTCTCCCAAATTCCCCTTTTGTTTTTTCAGTCTCGCAAACTTCTATTGACTTCGGAACCCTCTCTCCCAATAATCCAATTCTTCGAACTAATAATTTATCAATATTATCTGGCTCGGCTTACAGCTATTCCGTGCTTGCTTTTGAAGATCACGGGCTTACCTCTTCAAAAGGAGAATCTATCCCCGATACAACTTGTGATAACGGATCATGCACCCAAATTACCGGAGCTGATTGGAATAGCATTCTAACTTTTGGATTTGGTTATCGCTGCGATAATTTAAGCGGAAATCCCTGCAGCGATGAATTCATTGATAAGTCTTTTTACAAGCGGTTTGCCAATAATTCAAGATCTGAAAGCGCACAGGAAGTTCTGGCTGGAGAGAGCAACCCAAAAGAGAAAAAAGCACAAATTACCTACAAGGTAAATATATCTCCTTCCCAGTCTCAATCTGTCTATTCAAGCTCGATCACATATATAGCCATGCCTGGTTTTTGACTTATGACATCTAAAAAGGCATCTTATTCAATTTTTGGCTTTCTTTTGGCTTTCTGTTTTCTGTTTTTAGGCTTGGCAAAAACAGAGGCATCTTCTTTCTCGCTTGGCATATATCCACCGGTCATCCAAATTAGAGCCGAGCCTCCGGCTGACATATCAACTCCTATCGTCATAAAAAATCTTGCGGATGAAACCTCGCAGCTACAAATTATCTTTAGGCCTTTTACTGCTTCCGGAGAAGAAAGCAATGCTACAAGTTATCCCCTTTTCCAAAATGTACAAATAATAGACGACGGAAATAAAGTTGATAGTTTCATTCTGGCCCCGAAGCAACAAAAGACACTTATACTTCACATCGATATACCGCAAAATTATACAAAGTCAGATTATTATTTCTCTGTTATTTTTCTGTCAAAAGGCACAGGATACAATAAATCAACCCAGTCTCAAATTCTAGGAGGAGTTGCTACTAATATCCTGCTGTCTGTCGGAGGCTCTAAAGCAAAAGGCTCGCTTGTCGAATTTAGCGCTCCTTTCCTTGCAACAAAAGGACCTTTACCATTTACCGTTAAGATCAAAAATAGCGGAAACCATTTCATTACTCCGCATGGTTATATTTTAATAAAGAACATTTTGGGTCAAACTGTTGAAAAAATAAACCTGATACCAGTCAACGTACTGGCCAATAGCACACGTTCAATACCAAGTATTAACCAATTAAGACAAAATGTATCAAACCACAGCATGGAGATAAATGATGTTAATAAAGCCTATTGGCCCGAGGCTATTATACTAGGACCTTATACCGCAACGCTTAGCATTTCCCTTTCTAATAATGGACCTAATTTTACAAAGACTCTATTCTTTATAGGAGTACCAATAGCATTTATATTAAAATTGGCGATAGCTCTTTTGATAGTCTTCTTCCTCGTAAATCGAGTTATAACTAAACTAAGTAAATAACCGACAAAGACAGGTTCAACTGCCTGCTGACTGAAAAATGAAAAAAGTCAAATTGCCTTTATTATTAAGCCAAACCCAATTTATCAAAATCATATCACTTACCTTCTCTAACTGATAATATTAGCCTCGAGAGATAGCCAAAAGAATCCACTCATGGTCAAAATTTTTCACAAAATCCTCAATCTTAGATTAAATAAGATTATAAAAGTATCAAAATATATCAGAGACTTAAATTAAAAATCTGATAGTGTTTGTAGTACATCGTTATAGTCGATGGAATATTCTAAATACGAATATTTATTAAACATCTAGGTAAAAATATGAATTTCACAGAAATTCTTACTTTTTCACACTTATTTTCCAACTATTCTTCTACGTAAAATGTTATCAAAATATATCACGTTTTATTACTCTAGGTCCTTGACAGCTTACCTACCCAGGCTTTATTCTTATAATCATATAACTAATATAATCGGTATAATCTCGAAGTCAAACATAGTTTTCACAAAAATAATTTAAGATACAAAATGTCCTTATTAATTCAGTTTCAAAACTATTTATTTTCACAAAAGAAGACGTCAGGAATAACTGTTAAAAACTATGTGTCGGATATAAGGCACTTTATAAACTGGTTCGAAAAAAGCCTAAGCCAACCATTTTCTCCTAATGTAATTACACCCCAGACCATAGAGGCCTTTAAAAAGTCTAACTCCGAAGATCTGTCTCCCGCTTCCCTTAAACGCCATGCTTCCTCCCTTCATAAGTTCTTTTTGTTTCTGAAAGATAATAACATGATTACCGTGAACCCCTTTGATAGTTTATTTTCGCAAAATCAACGACAATCTGAATCTGATCCTTTCTATCTGAATAAATTTAAAAACTATCTGTATTTAGATAATGCCTCGCGTCTGACAATAAAAAACTACTTAAACGATGTCAGGCAATTCCTTCTCTGGTCAGAAGATGTCACCAGGATCAGAAATGTATGGGATGTAAAAGATAGAAATATCTTTGATAGAATAGATTCCTCTCTTATAGATGAATATAAACAAAGGCTCGTCGAAAGAAAGTCTTCCCCACTAACTATCAATCGCAAGCTGGCATCTCTTAAGAAATATACAGCTTGGGCCGAAAAGGAGGGATTAATTAGAAGACCGATCTCTTTTGCATCAATCCTCTTGGATAAATCAAAGTCTACGGATCAAACAAAAGAGTTACTACGTAACTACCCTATCATTCATGGACAAAATATATCATCTGGTGAAGAACTAGTTAAAAAACCATCAAGGATAGATAGATTCCCCCCAATAAAACTTTTTAAAAAAACGTCAAAAGAAATTAACTGCCTTTTGGATTTAATTTTGATTGCTCCCGTAGTCCTAACCATCGAGGGCGTCCAAGAAATAATCTGGAAACTTAGAAGAAGACCCATATTTCAAGATATTTCAAAAAAAGACCAAGGGAATACTCTTACTCCTATAGATCGTATTCAAATTTCCAGTTTCAAAAAGGATTTCTACGCTCCTCTCTCTATCTCAACTAAGCATATGTCACTTCACAGAAAAATAATCTATCATCTACGTCACACACGACCAAAGTGGTACAGAAAATATCATTCTTATGCAATTGCCCACTATATAAATTTTACTCTTCTTATCGTATTTGCTTCAATTCTTGGATTCCGGATATATCAATCATTATTTCAAGGACAAGAAACCCAAAAACTCGTATTAGGGGCATCTCAATACGGCGGCTCGAGATTTCTATCATTTAAGCAAAAGCTAACGGACTCGTCGGGTAATCCGATCACTGGTATTTCCAGTCTTCGTTTCTCAATATATAATGATCCCGTAAGCTCGGGGTCTTCTCTTCTCTGGCAAGAAACAGATACCGTTATGCCTGATAAAGATGGTCAATTTCTGGCTGAGCTTGGAAAAAACACTCCAATTCCTCAAAGTTTGTTTTTGGAAAACCCTTCTCTTTGGCTTGGGATAACCGTAGGAGATACGGAAGAACTAGCGCCCCGCCAGCAGCTTGCAAATGTACTATATGCGGACAACGCCTATTCCCTGCAAGGACTTACGCCAATCACCCAGCTTGGAGACAACATACAGGAATCAAATGCAATATTGGCATTGGATTCTTCTGGAAACCTATCAATCGGAGGTGATGCCCCGCATACTTTTCAGGTTGTAAATAGTCAGTTTATACTTTCGGGAAATATTTTGACTTTTTCAACAACTCCGGGCACAAATAGCAACATACAATTATCTCCGGATGGATTTGGAAAAATAGACGTACAGAAACCATTACAAAATAGCACAAACAATAACAATATCCCGACAGCTGTTGGGGCTGTAGAAGTTGATGATCTGTTAGCAGTTCTTGCCACATCAAGTGGACAATCGGCTTTTACTATCAATCAAAACGGTATAGGTCCTATCATTAGCGCATCAAGCAGCGGAGTTGCTAAATTTACCGTGGACAACTTCGGTGATACAACTATCGCAGGAGATGTAATCTTGTCAGGAATTCTTCCGGGAATCTCCACGAGCACAGACTCAACGTTAACTCTTCAAAATTCATCTTCAGGCGACATACAATTCTTTTCTTCTCAAAACACATTGTCTTCAAATGGATCCTTAACAATCTCCGGAAATCTTAATCTTGCCAGCCCATCTGCAACGACTACTTTTGGAGGAATAAATTATGTCTGGCCCACGAGCGGACAGACAAATGGTTCGTTTCTTGAGACTAATGGAAATGGAACGCTTTCCTGGAACCCGCTGCCTAATGCAACCGACTGGGTTAACCAAACAGGGGGACATCTGGGAATTGGAACAACCAATTTTGGTGGCGCGACAGGCCCTGTCCTGGCACTTGCCAACAACGGAGCTACGGCTCCGAGCGGAGTTGCAAATCAAGGAATTCTATATGTATCGGCAGGGGCACTTAAGTACCAAGGGCCAACCACCTTAACAACAATTGCTGCAGCAGATTACGCTGAAGATATGCCTTTCTTAGGAAGTTTGGAGCCGGGAGATATTGTCTCTATCTCCTCTACCCCCAACCCGCAGGGATCAGATATTTACAATAAGTTCTACGTAGAAAAACCTACCATTGCCTATGATCAGAAAATTATCGGTGTTGTCTCATCGTTTATAGACCCGAAATCTCAACCCAAGACAACAAGACCAGTTTCTCTGGTAGGAAGGGTACCTGTTAATGTCTCAACTGAAAACGGACCTATAAATGCAGGCGATCCAATAACCTCATCCTCGGTTCCGGGCGTAGGAATGAAAGCGACAAAACCCGGGGTAATCCTAGGAAAAGCTCTTGAATCACTTAACTCATCGAATTGTCAGCCCCAAGCTCCTCAATCAGACAATTTTGGACTGATAGAGCAAAATCCGGCTTGCCAGGGTAAAATCCTTGTCTTTGTCAATGTCGGATATAACGATCCTAATCCTCCTATGCTCTCCTCTGTCGAAAACTTCGGGAACTTTGCGCTTCAAAAGATTAACGATTCAACTTACCAACTAACTGATGATCTGGGAAATACGGCCCCAAGAGTCGAAGTCCTGGCAGGCGCTTTTATCGCAAACTTAAAAACAGCCTCTCTGTCTGTTACAACAGATTCTGTATCCATAAATGGTCAGAGTCTTAAAGATTATATCGCTAGTGTTGTTGAGAATCTTGGAATAACAGAACCGAAAATAATATCTCCGATAGTAAGCGCTGATGAGATTCATACCAATATAATAAGTCCTATCGCTGATAATAATATAATAGTAAAGCTTGCAACTCCTTCTGCCTCCTCAACCCCCTCATTTATAATTCAAAATTCATCCGGAAGCGCTGTTGCTACTATTGATAATAATGGTAATGCAAGTATAGAAGGGCAACTTTCAGCCCAAAGCATACACTCTCAAACAGCTGATATTTCCAGTGCCAGTATCAGTGGGATCTTAAGAGCAAATAAAATTGTAGCAGATCAAATTACAACAAGTGGGAACCAGAATTCCGCAGACAACAAATTTATCAACGTCTCTACTCTATCGGCGCAATTTGCTTATGTTGATAATATCAATTCTGAAACCGGAAATTTCAATCAAGGACTAATAGCACTTGGTCCATCATCATTCTCTGATGTCTCTGTTGCGGGACAGCTATCCATTGGGACCAGCTTTACTCTTTCAAATAATTCAATAAATGTATTGGGAGGTGATCTTGAGCTTCAACCGCTAAAACAAGGCGGGCTCTCAATAATGTCCGGACTATTATATATAGATACTGATGGAAATTTAAAAGTCAGCGGAAATGCGGAGTTTGCAAAAGATGTTGTTGTAAAAGGCGAGCTTTCGGCAAATATTATAGCTCCAATTCCAAACCAGGATATCATAGTACAACTAGGAACGGCAAGCAATCCTAGTTCCTCATTTACAGTAAGAAATTCAAGTAGCTCTGCAGTTCTGTCTATAAATAATCTTGGGGATTTAATCGCATCCGGAGAGGGAACATTCAATAAAATAAATCTGTCTTTTGCGGAACCCGCCCTCGCTGTTTCTCCAACAGAGGTTGTCGCAACAGGTTCTGCCGGCATAGCAACAATAAGCGCCTATCAGAAAGAGATTACAATAGACAACGGCCTGATAACTGACCATTCGTTGATTTATGTGACACCAAAGACAGACACCGAAAATCTGGTTCTGTATCTCATAAGACAGTTGCCCGGAATTTCCTTTACTATCGGAATAAATACTCCTTTGTCAAAAGACGTACCGTTTAATTGGATTATAATAAATTGATATATTGATATATAAGAAGATTAAAAAATTCTCCTTGACAAGACATAATTATACTGATAGATTAAATTTATGGAACAAAAAAGTGAAATTATTTCGTATATTGAAAATGCATCATTGTTCTTATTGGGTGGGCTTCTTTTAATTTTCCCCATCTTTTTCTTAACTATCACAACCGATGCCTTTGTGCTGCCTAAAGAAGGGCTTTTGGGAATCATTGTTGTTATATGTCTTTTACTTATAGCTCTAAAAATAGCGATAAACCGCCAGGTTACAATCCGAAGAACTCCTCTTGACCTACCCATCTTTCTTTTTGTAGTTGCCGCTTTCCTGTCAGCTATATTTTCGATAAACAAGACAGACGCACTTGTTTCCTTCGTGGCTTTATTCTTGGCAGTAACAACTTACTTTATCATAATAAATACAGCTAGGGACAAAAACTCTGTTCTTCTTCTTGTGACTTCTCTTGTCGTAGGTGCAGCTCTCTTGTCGATTATATCTATACTTTCGCTTCTAAAGATATACATTCTTCCTTTCCCTATTACTCATTCACAAACGTTCAGTACCCTAGGTTCTCTTATTGACCAAGTTCTTTATCTTTTACTAATACTACCCGTATCTTTATATTTTGCATGGCCACTGCTCTCTTCTATGCGGCAAAACACTGCTCCGGAACAATCTGCTATAGCAAGCTACGAAAAGGCAAATAAAAATACTCCAATAGCTTTTGCTGTTGTATCAGTTATTATCGTAATAGGTCTATTATTCTCGGGATATAAATTGCTCACCTTAAGTCCTCAAGCCGGAGGATTAGTTGTTTTGCCATTTGAAACAGGTTTCCAAACCGCATTCGCATCTATTTCTCAAGATACAGGAAGAGTTTTACAAGGGCTTCTTTTCGGAAGCGGAATTGGAACATATGTCACTGACTTTACAAGATACAAGCCAGCATCATTTAATCTAAATCAAGATCTTTGGGCATTAACTTTTTTTAGATCCTCAAGTTTTATTCTCGAGCTTCTGGCGACGACTGGAGTCCTGGGACTTCTGGCTTTTATATACTTGTTATTCAGAATACTTAAGGAGAAACGTATTGTCCCTCTTTTTATTCTTGCAATAATTGCAAGTCTTCTTACTCCTTTCTCATTTACTATACAATCCCTGTTCTTTATTCTTCTTGCCCTTTTGCTGGTATACCAAGAAAGCCAGGGACGTGGAGCAGCGAAATTATTTGACATTGAGCTGCAGATTGTCGCCCTTAGGAAAGGTTTAATTTCCTTTGACACTTCTCCCTCCAAGGAAAAAAGCGCCGCTATGCCTTCTGTATCAATAGTAATTATCGTTATAATAGCCGGGTTACTCTCGTATTTTGGAGTTAAGTATATTGTATCAGATGTCATTTTCCAACAATCTCTTGTTGCCGCATCACAAAACAATGGTTCCCTTACTTATACCAAGCAAATCAATGCGATATCTATATTTCCATATAGAGATGCTTACTACAGAATTTTTTCCCAAACCAATCTCGCGCTTGCCAACACTATTGCAGCTGCCCAGCCAAGAGGCGCAACGCCAAGCGCTCAAACACAACAAACAATATTTACCCTTATACAACAATCTATAAATAGCGGACGAACCGCCACGACCTATGGACCTCTGACTATGCTTAATTGGCAAAATCTCGCTTCAGTCTATAGAAGCCTTATAGGTTTTGGGCAAAATGCTGACTCTTTTGCAATACTAGCCTCTCAGCAGGCCATAACTCTTGATCCAAATAACCCTCAAGAGTATATAAATCTAGGAGGAATATATTACCAACTAGGCCAGTGGGACAATGCAATAAGGCAATTTCAAATATCAGTTGCTCTTAAATCTGATTATGCAAACGCTTACTATAATTTAGGTCATGCCCTCGAGCAAAAAGGTAACTTAAGCGATGCTCTTTCTCAATATCAAATTGTACAAAGATTGGTTGAAAATGACAAGCCTAATTATGACAAAATCTCAAGCGAGATAAATAATCTCCAAAAAAGAATTGCGGGAACAGGAGGCGCCCAAGCAAGTGCGCCGGCAAACTCGGGAGAATTAAAGATAAGTACTCCATCAGCACAGCTTCCGCCACAAAACCCACCGGTCAAAATTCCTCCTCCGATTGAGGCAACAAAATCTTCTCGTTGATAAAGAATAAAAAATAGAAAAAAAAGAGGTGGTTAACCTCTTTTTTTTCTAAAACAATCGCGGCACAAAACTGGCCTGTCTCCTCTAGGTTGAAATGGAACAGTATCCTTCTTGCCACATTCGGAACAGGTGATTTCAAAAGATTGTCTAGGTCCCCTATTTCCTTCTACCCTTGCTTTTTTTAAAGCTCGGCACTCAGGACATCTAACAGGAGCGTTTTCGAATCCTTTTTGTTGATAAAATTCTTGTTCTGAAGCAGTCCAAACGAATTCTTTACCGCAGTCTCGACAAGTTAATGTTTGATCTTGAAAAGCCATCTGAGGTTTTCACCTCCTCTCTGAAATTTGATTCTCATGTATTTCTTTGCGAGTAATTCCTTTTTCTCCTAAATTACAATTTCAGAGAGAAGCGAAGATCCCGCGTAACTTTTTTGATTATAAATAATATTTTGTAAAATAGCAAGTGGGTATGTTAAAATGTGAATGAAAAGGGCCTATGGTTCAACGGCAGAATACAGCATTCGCATTGCTGTGATTCGGGTTCAATTCCCGATAGGTCCACCCATTCGCCTCGTTTCGCTCGCTCAGGACAAGCTATCCAAACCCTAAAATTTATAGTAAAATGGAAAATAGTCAAAGAGGGCCGGTAGCGTAACGGCAGCGCGTCTCCATGGCATGGAGAAGGTTGAGAGTTCGAATCTCTTCCGGTCCACAAACAGACTCAATTTAAAACTAAGCAGCGATTACAGAATGTCTAGGCACCCATAGATACCGTACAGTTGACTAGACATGAAAGGACTGTACAA
>CAYZEE010000018.1:0-20795 GCA_964477485.1 uncultured Gammaproteobacteria bacterium | reverse complement strand
GTCACCTATTAGTTTTATTGAGACAAAGATTCCAAAAAGTATGTGACCCGTACAGGGCGGCGATTAGCAAAAAGCGTGGTGTATAATAGAACTATGATTAAACTGAAATGGGTATATGAAATATTTGAAAAGGATGATGGTTATAGAGTCTTGGTTGACAGGCTTTGGCCAAGAGGCATCTCAAAAGAAAAAGCCCATTTAGGTTTATGGCTTAAGGAAATAGGTCCAAGCGACGGACTTCGTAAATGGTTCGGACACGATCCAAAAAAATGGGACGAATTTGAAAAAAGATACATCAGGGAATTAAAGACCAAAAAAGAACTCGTTGGCCAACTTAAAGATCTTGAAAAGAAACATAAAACGATTACTCTGCTGTATTCGGCGCATGACACAGAGCACAACCAGGCAGTAGCTTTATTAAAATTCTTAAGAGCTTGATTCTTCACAAAACCCTTCTTAATATATTTATTACATTTTCTTCATACCCAATTGATAATTTGAGCGCAGATTAATAGGTAAAGTTTCACAATCAGATTATGAAAAATAAGATTATTGCAGGTCTAATTATTGTAGCTGTCATTATTGCGGCAGGTATTTATCTGCGTACTCAAAATGCGCCTTCGCAAACTAAAGGACCAGCGCAGAGAGGTTCAATAGTTTCTTCCAAAAATGCAGTAACAATTAGGAATTTTGCATTTTCTCCTTCGAAAATTACTATCAAAAAAGGAAATTCAGTAACCTGGACAAATCAGGACAGCGTGGGACACAGCGCGACAGCGGATGATAACAGTTTTGATACAGGAATATTATCTTACGGAGAATCGAGATCCATTACATTTAACAAAAAAGGAATATACGCTTATCACTGTAGCATCCACCCCTTTATGAAAGCAGAAGTCGTTGTTAATTGACAATCCGCAGAAGATTTTGTAAAATATTATTTAGGTACCTAACTAATTAACCATGAACATATCCGAAAGCAATGTGGTCAGAAATATAAAACGTCTCTATATTTTAATGAATTATCATATTGATGAAGAGTTAAAATCATATGGTTTGGCAAGGAGCCAGTTTCAGGTTCTCCGTTTTATCCACAAAAAGACGCAACTTTCACAGAAAGATTTGCAAAAGGCAATGCAAATAGAACCGGCCACGCTCACCGGGATAATTGGTACTCTTGAGAGAAAAGGACTGGTTAAAAGAGCAGTCAACAAGACCGACAAGCGTTCAAATATTTTACAATTAACTTCAAAAGGTAAAAGACTTAGGGAATCGATTCCTTCGATTAATTCAATTATAGAGCGGAAGATGTTTCGAGATATTACCGAAACAGATAGGAAACAAATGCTAAAGCTTATCGGGATAATAATACAAAATCTGGAAAAAGAAAAATAGTTTATGAAAAACAACAAGCAAAAATCCTCCGCTACTCATAGAATGTTTGAATATAAATGGATAGTCCTTACAAACACGACGCTTGGGGTTCTTATGGCATCGCTTGATGCCAGTATTGTTTTGATTTCTCTTCCGGCTATTTTCCGAGGGATTCATATTAATCCGCTTGCGCCGTCTGAAACAGGATATCTCCTGTGGGTTCTGATGGGCTACATGGTGGTCACTGCAGTGCTTTTGGTAACATTTGGCCGAATTTCCGATATGTTCGGCAGAGTCAAACTTTACAACCTTGGCTTTGCCATCTTCACCGTTGGGTCAATTCTTTTAAGTTTCACTTGGGGAACTGGTAATTTCGCCGCCATGGAGATCATTATTTTTCGCCTCATCCAGGGAATCGGCGGAGCGTTTTTATTTGCCAATTCAACGGCAATTATAACCGATGCTTTTGCGCCAAGCCAACGCGGTTTTGCGATGGGAGTCAACCAGATTTCTGCAGTTGGCGGAAGCTTCATCGGTCTTTTGCTTGGCGGAGTTTTGGCACCGATTGACTGGCGGGCTATCTTTTTGGTCAGCGTACCTTTTGGTTTGATCGGAACAATTTGGGCTTATCTCATGCTTCATGAAACTGCGGAGATAAAGAAAGGACAAAAACTCGATATTATCGGCAATATCCTTTTTGCTGTTGGCCTGACAGCTCTTTTGGTAGCAATAACTTACGGTATTATGCCGTACGGCAACTCGACAATGGGGTGGGGAAATCCTCTTGTGCTGGCAGGGCTTGCCTTGGGTGCGGTTTTGCTTCTGGCATTTGTTTGGTTTGAACCGCGAACTAAAGATCCGTTGTTCCATTTAAATCTCTTTAAAATTCGCATGTTTACTGCGGGCAATGTCGCAGGATTTTTGGCAGCGGTGGCTCGTGGCGGATTACAATTCATGCTGATTATCTGGCTGCAGGGAATTTGGTTGCCGCTTCACGGATTTAATTTTGAAGATACCCCGCTTTGGGCGGCAATTTACATGCTGCCTTTAACTTTTGCATTTTTGCTATCAGGACCGTTAAGCGGATATTTGTCAGATAAATATGGAGCAAGGATATTTTCAACCAGCGGGATGCTGATAAGCGTGGTGGGTTTTATTGGCTTACTGCTTCTGCCTGCCAATTTTAATTATCTTATATTTGCGCTACTTCTTTTTCTTTTAGGTGTGGGGATGGGTCTTTTTGCCGCGCCAAACACGACAGCTATTATGAATTCTGTCCCTGCGCATGCCCGGGGAGTTGCATCAGGCATGCGGGCAACATTTCAAAATACTGCATCGACTCTTTCTATCGGCGTTATTTTTACCATGGTTACAATTGGCATTGCCCGACATATGCCATCCGTTTTCTATACAGACCTTGTTCATGTGGGAATTCCTGCTCAAATAGCAGTTAAGCTTTCACATTTGCCCCCGACGGCAGCGCTTTTTGCCGCATTTCTGGGTTACAATCCAATGAAGACTCTTCTTCCTCCGTCGGTACTTTCGACACTGCCTGCGCATACAAAATCAGTAGTACTTGCGAATTCATTTTTCCCGACAATTCTTTCCAAGCCATTTATGGATGGCGTAATTATTGCATTTTCAATTTCCGCCGCCATTTCTCTCTTGGCCGCTTTTGCGTCACTTCTTCGTGGAAAACGGTATATTCATGAAGAGAGATTCGGAGAAAAAATAGAATGAAATGGTTTTATTATGTTACAATGAGTAAGCTATGAAAACTATCGTTTCCATTCCGTCCAAAAAAGATTTTCCCGCATACATTTCTATCCCTTCGGAAAAAAAGAGATATCCGGGGCTTATTATTATCCATGAAATTTGGGGGTTAAATGATAACATTAAAAACGTGTCAGACCGTTTCTCGCAGGAGGGATACACTGTTTTGGTGCCGGATCTTCTTGCCGGCACAGAGGTGGAAGGAAAGTTTACACCGCAAGTTATTCAGGAAATGAGGCAGACAAAAGATAGAGAGGCAGCTGCAAAAATTATGGGGCCGATTCTTGAGAAAATAAATAGTCTTGAATTTAAAAATATTACTGTTGAAAAACTTAAAGCGTGTTTTAATTATTTGAAAAATCAGGGAATAGAAAAAATTGCAGTTTTGGGATTTTGTTTTGGTGGGACATATAGCTTTGCCTTGGCAACAGAGGAAAGTGATCTTTCTGCCTGTCTTCCGTTTTATGGTCATGCTCCGGAGTTTGACAAGATACAGAATATAAAATGCCCGATTCTTGCTTTCTACGGGGAGAAAGACACACAAATTACTTCGAAGCTTCCGCAGCTTAAAGAAACGTTGAAGAAACTTGGTAAAAATTTTCAATCTGTTGTCTATCCTGGCGTCGGTCACGCATTTTTCAATGATACTAATCCGGCTACTTACAATAAAGAAGCTGCGCAGGATTCCTGGGAAAAAGCATTAGGCTTTCTTAATAAATACCTCAATTGACATAAGCGGGCATACTAGCGTAGCTGCGAAAACAGTTCAATATACTGCTTACCCGATTCTTACAAAATTTTATTTTTATCCTTGAGTCTTTAGACTAGAATTAATTAGAAGAAATGAGGTGAGAAAATATGTGTTACAACTGCGGATGCGCAATCGTTGATAACGATATGGGCAATCCGGACAATATAACCGAAAAAGACTTTCAAAAAGCGTCTAAATCTACAGGGCAAACAGTTGAAGAGACAAAAAAGCATGTTTATGAGGCTTTGAAAAAAGAACTGGAGGAAAAGTAGCGCCCCATAAAACTTATTTGTCTATTGACAGCAATAATAGATTGGATTAAGATATATCAAGATATAACGTGATATATCTTTAAATAAAAGATGAGAGGTGATTAATATATGTGGCATTACGGGTTTGGATTTGGTTTTTTTCCCTTCTTTCCCTTCATTTGGATCCTCTTTTGGATATTAATCGTTGCTTTATTCTTCAGAGGCTGGGGTAGGAGACATGGTCATTGGTATGATCATGAGCATGAAGATAAGTCAACAGAAGAGATATTAAAACAAAGATTTGCACACGGCGAGATAGATGAGAAAGAGTATAAGGAAAGAATGCGCGTCTTGAAAGAGACTGATAATAAATAAGACTCATTAAAAAAGAACTGGAGGTGAAGAACATGTTTAATAAAAAAGGTCCTTTTGGTAATTGGTACCATGACTTTGGTCCTGGAGGGTTTGGTCCCCGTTTTGAACGGGGGGATATTAAATTTGTCATCTTAGATTTGTTAAAAGAGAAGCCCAGACACGGATACGAAATTATCCAGGACCTTGAGAAAAAATTTCATGGATTCTATAGTCCAAGTCCGGGAGCTATATATCCGACCCTTCTGCTTCTTGAAGATCAGGAGTTTATAGCAAGCGAGCAAAAAGACGGCAAGAAGGTTTACTCTATTACTAAACAAGGAGAAAAATATCTGGAAGAACACAAAGAAGAGCTTGAGGATATGTATAGAAGAGTCCACTCGCCTTGGAGAGAGCACGGAAAACTTTTTCGGGAAGTTGGAGAAGAGATCGGGCAAACGGCGCGGCTTGTCTTTTCAAACGCAGCCCTTGGCAATCTCGACTCTAAAAAAATGGAGAAAATTCATAAAGCTTTTGAGCATTTCAGAGAAGGGTTGAAAAAAATAATTTCCGTTTCATGATTCTTGCAGGATATTCTCTGAATCCGTAGCTTTAATAGAGCGGAACCATATAAAGTAGAGGATTGCATTGATTCCCATAAAGAATGCGCTTGCAAAAAGCGGCAGGTTTAATTCACCTGTATTTAACCAATAACCGGAAATTGCGGGAGAAACCGCGGCCGGCAGCCTTCTTGCAACGCCGCTGAATCCTGCAGCTCTCCCGCGTACGTCCTCATCGATAATACCCATAGTGTACGACTGGCGGATTGGCATCGCGGACATAGCGCTTGCCATGCGAAGAATTATAAAAAGAGCGGCAACAGGATATGTTGGGGAAAACGCAAGAAGAATGATGAACAGGATTGATAAAAAACGGGAGAAAGAAATAACAATAACGTCACCAAAACGCCGGGCAAGTGGAATAAGGAAGATGGAAGTGACTGAAGTTGCAAGCATGCTGATGCCAATAATTGGCCCTATTGCCCCCGGGCTTACATGGAAGCGAAAGTATAACCATAAAGGGAGAATGCTGCTGATAAAACCTAATCCGAATCCGTTAATAAATCCGGCGATAGAAATTTTCCGAATACGGTCAAAATTTTTCCGGCCGTTTTTTTGTATTGGAACTCTTTTTGTACGGCTATATTTTTCCGTAACAGGAAGCAAAATAGCAAATGTTACAAGGCCAATAATTCCAATAACAATAAAGAACGGTTTGTATGAATCAAATAAAGATAGGTGAAAGGCCTGTCTTGTCGCTTGGGGGAATCCTGCAAGGAATGCTCCGCAAGCGGTGGCAATCGTCCCGACGATTGTATTAACAGTAAAGACTTTGGGGCGGTTATGGATTGTAGTTTTTTCCGAAATAAGTGCGGTCTCCGCCGGCGCAAACGGACCCGCTTGTCCACCGGCTCCACCGCTTCTGCCAATTCCGCCTAAAGCGCTTACCGAAATTAAAACAATCGGGATTGTTGTTATGCTAAAAATAAGTCCGGAAAAAGCAAGAAGGATGCCGTAGATAAGTAAAAAAGGTTTTCTGCCGTATCTGTCACTAAGAATTCCTGTTGAAAGCGTTAGGACTGCGCTTACGGCGCTTCCAATACCCAGCGTAATTCCAATAAGCCAGGCAGAAAATCCGATTTTACTAAGATAAATTGCGAAGACAACTAAAATAAATCCCTGGGTAAGGCTCCGCAGTCCGCGAGCAAGAACAATAAGCCGCAAGTCGCGGGTTGGCAGCCAGGATAAGAAACGCTGTTTTGCAGACATCCTACTATTATATATCTTTTTAACGGCGATAGATTGTCTCTCTACTCCGTTTCCGCAATGATTGTTATGATATAATTTTCAGATATGAACCTATCGGTGGGGATAGTCGGGTTGCCTAATGTTGGGAAGTCGACATTGTTTAACGCGCTTTTGAAAAGACAAGCTGCTTTGGCTGCAAATTATCCTTTTGCAACTATTGAACCAAATGTTGGCATTGTTCCTGTTCCAGACCAAAGACTTCAAGAATTAGCAGAAATTACAAAGGGAGAAGAAGGCATGGAAAATCTACCGCCTTCAAAACCCGCGACAGTTGAAGTCGTGGATATTGCAGGTTTAGTCAAAGGCGCTTCGGAAGGTGCGGGACTCGGAAATAAATTTTTGTCTCATATACGAGAGGCAAGAATTATTGCCCATGTCGTAAGGGTTTTTACGGACGAAAACGTTATAAAAGAGGGAAGCGTTGATGTTAAATCAGACTACCAGACCATACAAACGGAACTTATTCTTGCCGACCTTTCTACAATATCAAAAATTAAAGATCAAAAATCAAATACGCAGTTAAAAAATCAAAAAGAAATAGCCGATAAATTATTTAAAAATCTAAACAACGGGATAACGCTCAGGGAGCTGGAGTTATCAAGCGAAGAAAAAGATTTCGTAGATCAATTATTTTTACTTTCTGTAAAACCGGAAGTTATTGTACTAAATGTCTCGGAAAAGGAGTATTCCAAAGAAAAAATCCCAACAATAATTTCAAAATATTCTGAACTCTTAAGTCTTGAGTCTGATAACTTTGTTGTCATTTGCGCAAAGATAGAATCAGAGCTTTGCGAACTTTCCGAGGAAGAGCAAAGACAATTCTTAAAAGATTTGGGGCTTGAAGAATCAGGGCTTGAGAGACTCATAAGACTTGCATATCAGAAGCTCGGTTTAATTTCATTTTTAACAGCGGGAGAGAAAGAAGTAAGGGCGTGGACAATCCGTGCGGGAACAAATGCGCAAATGGCGGCAGGTGAGATTCATACGGATTTTATCAAGAATTTTATAAAAGCAGAGGTTGTTTCTTTTGAAGATTTTGTCCAGTTTAATGGCTGGAAAGGAGCAAGAGAAAAAGGGAGAGCAGGGTTTGAGGGGAGAGATTATATAGTTCAAGACGGAGACGTAGTTGAGTTTAAAATAGGAAAATAAAATGTTTGAAAAATTAAGAAATGAATTAAGGAGGAAAGGCAATAAGAAAAAGGCGGAGGCTTTACAGAGGTTTTTTAAGACCGGAAAGGGTGAGTACGCAGAGAGAGATATCTTTTTGGGAGTTACAGTTCCGCAGTCCCGCAAAATTGCGCAAAAATTCGCCAACTTAGATTTTAAATCGATACAGACTTTACTTAAATCAAAAATCCACGAAGAAAGACTTATCGCGTTTCTAATCCTCATTCATAATTTTAAAAAAGGGTCGGATCCTGAAAAAAAGAAAATATTTGATTTTTATCTTTCAAATACTAAATTTATTAACAATTGGGATCTGGTGGACTTGTCAGCGCCTAAAATTGTAGGACGATATTTATCGGACCAGGATCCTGTCAATCGTTCCCCTTTAATAAAACTGGCAAAATCTAAAAGTATCTGGGAAAGAAGAATTGCAGTTCTGGCGACATTCACTTTTATTAAAAATAATGAGTTTGAGATTCCTTTGAAAATTGCCGAGAGGCTTTTAAATGACAAACATGATTTAATCCATAAGGCTGTTGGCTGGATGCTGAGAGAGGTGGGAAAGAAAGATATAGAAGTTGAGGAGAAATTTTTGAGAAAATATTATAAAAAAATGCCACGGACCATGCTTAGATATGCTATTGAAAAATTTCAAAAAAACAAAAGACTTGGATATTTGAGTCTTAAATATTAGGTCTTGCAATTTTATTTTTGAATATGTTAGGATTAGGAAACGATGCGTACCTACGAATTGGTTCTGGTGTTAAAAACCTCCTTAAGCGAGGTAAACAGAAAAAAACTTCTTGATACCATCAAGGGTCTTTTGAAAGACGCCAAGGTGGTCAAAGAGGATGAATGGGGACAAAAGCCCTTAAGCTTTGCTATAAAAAAAGAAATTGCGGGATTTTATATTGATTTAGTTTTTGAGCAGGAGGCCGAAGTTACAGGGGATTTTGAAAAAAAGCTCAAAATCCAGGAAAATATACTAAGGCATTTACTTCTCCGAAGTAAATGAATTTTTAAGGTATGGCAAGAAGTTTGAACAGAGCGCAAGTAATCGGCAATTTAACACGGGATCCGGAGCTTAGATATACTCCGAATGGCACCGCAGTTTGTTCTTTTAGTGTCGCAACTAACAGGAATTGGACAACTGATACAGGAGAGAAAAGAGAAGAGGCGGAGTTTCATAGAGTCGTTGCCTGGAATAAGTTGGCGGAAATCTGCTCACAGTTTTTAGTAAAAGGGAGAAAAGTTTATATTGAGGGAAGACTTTCGACCCGCAGCTGGCAGGCGCAAGACGGGACTCAAAGATCAACGACTGAGATAATTGCTTCGGATATGATCCTTCTTGACTCAAGAAGACCTGAGGAGGATAAAATTGAGACTAAAGAAGAGGAAAATGCGGAACCTGTGGCAATGGAAGAAGAAGGCGAAGAGACCCGGTCAAAATCCTCAAAAGCCACCCCGGACACGGCGAAAAAAAGAATAGAAAAAGACAAAGAGAAAGAAGAGCAAACCCAAGACGAGGAAGAAATTGCTCCTGATGATACCCCTTTTTGATATTTATTTTTTAATCTATGGCAGTTATAAGAAGGAGACCATCCAAAACAAAAGAAAAATGTTATTTTTGCACTGAAGGGAAAAGCCCTTCATTTCATGATGTTGCGGTTCTTCGCCGATTTTTGACAGAGAGAAATAAAATTATTTCAAGGTCAAGAACAGGTGTTTGCGCAAAACATCAAAGAAATCTTGCAAAAAGCATAAAGTACGCAAGGCATCTGAGTTTGTTACCGTTTGCCCAACACCGCTAGAACCAGTCGTTAAAATTTATGAAAAGCACAAAAAGATTCAGGATTGCTCTTTTTATTCTGATAGCATTTTTTATCGGCTATTATCTTGGTATTACCAAGATAAATCTAGATTGGAAAAATTATCAGCCGAGCCTTTCTATTATAAACAAAGAACCTCCGCAAGGAATGGAAAACGTAGACTTTACACCTTTTTGGACTGTTTGGCAGGATCTTGAAAGTAAATATTACGATAAGACAAAGCTTGACCCTCAAGAACTTCTAAATGGCGCAATCACGGGCCTTGTCCAAAGTATCGGAGACCCGTTCACCATGTACCTGCCTCCTGTTTCAAATACAAATTTTAAGCAAGGGTTAGCCGGTCAATTCCAGGGCATAGGCGCTGAACTTGGCATGCAGGACAAGCAAATTATTGTTATAGCTCCTTTAAGCGGAAGTCCGGCGGAAAAACAGGGAATAAAAGCGGGAGACGTAATTCTTAAGGTTGATGGGTCCTCAATTGTGGGGTGGAACCTCACGCAAGCGGTTGAAAAAATTCGGGGCAAAGAAGGAACCAAAGTGACACTTACAGTTCTTCATAAAGACTCAAAAACACCAACAGATATAACAATAACCAGAGGAGTTATTACTGTAAAAAGCGTTGATGGATTTTTCAAGAAAATTAAAGATATACCGGGGGTTATTCTCACCGGAACACTCAAGTCCCATCAGGATGATAAGGTTGTCTATATCAGACTTTCCCAGTTTGGAGATAGCACCAATAAAGACTGGCTGGTTCTGGTCAATAAGCTTGCTTTAGGGTCTCAGAATGGCCAATCCGCCCGTGGAATAATTTTGGATCTTAGAAACAACCCGGGCGGATACTTGACGGATGCAACATTTATTGCAGGAGAATTTTTGCAGGAGGAACAGGTTGTTGTTATGGAGGAGGCGGGAGGAGAAAGGACAAGTCTTTCCGTAAACCGCCATGGACTTTTTCTAAATACTCCGCTTGTTATTCTTATAAATAAAGGCTCTGCTTCTGCAAGCGAAATTGTTTCAGGCGCGATTAGAGATCACAAAAGAGGAATATTAATAGGAGAAACGTCTTTTGGTAAGGGAACAGTTCAGGAGGCAGAGGATTTGGGGAACGGTGCTGGTCTTCATGTAACAGTCGCAAAATGGCTGACTCCAAATGGCACATGGGTAAATGGGAAAGGACTGACTCCGGATATTACCGTTCATCTTGATCCAAAAGACCCAAGTCATGATACGCAGCTTGAAAAAGCGATTGAGGAATTGGTAAAGTAAGACAGGATATTTTCAGCACATTTTCAGAAAAACTAATTACAATCGAAAAAGCTATGAGGAGATTAATAATTTTAGTTTTAATTCTAGTTGCTGTACTTTTTGGAATTTCTGCCATTGCAAACTTTGTTCCACAGTTTAATTTTTCCCACGTTGCTCCTCAGTTAACGAACGAAAAAGTAAAAGTTGTTACTGAAGAATCGGTGACAATAAACGATGTTAAAAAAGTGGGACGATCGGTTGTGACGGTTGAAGAAATTGCTTCTCTTCAAGGAAGCGGACAGTCATTTAATTTTGGTCCGTTTCAGATCTTCGGGCTTCCACAACCCCAACAGCAGCAAAACCAACCGCAAGCGATAGGCTCGGGTTTTATAGTCTCTTCAGACGGATTGATAGTCACGAGTAAGCATGTAGTTTCAGACGTCGGAGCAAAATACGACGTTATTACCAGCAATAACAAAACATATACAGTTCAACAAATTTATAGAGACCCTTTGAATGATATCGCGCTTATCAAAATTAATCCCGGTGATAACCCAGGAAATACCCTGCCGTCTGTTAATCTGGGGAATTCTTCAAAACTTCAGGTGGGACAGTTTGTGGTGGCAATCGGCACCGCACTGGGAGAATTCCGAAATACTGTTACAACCGGTGTGATTTCCGGACTCGGCAGATCGATTACCGCCGGCGACCAGTTCCAGGGATATGTGGAAAATTTAAACGATGTCATTCAAACCGATGCCGCAATCAATCCCGGTAATTCGGGAGGACCATTGGTAGATTCCGGCGGAAACGTGATAGGCATAAATACGGCTATAGCGCAAAACGGGCAAAACATAGGGTTTGCTTTGCCGGTAAATATTCTCAAAAGTTCTATAAACAACTTTAATCTTACAGGGAAGTTTAACAGACCTTTCCTGGGAGTTTCGTATACAATGCTGAGTAAAGACACAGCGCTTCTGAATGACGTTGTACAAGGAGCTTATGTGCAGGATGTCGTTTCTGGTTCTCCCGCCGATAAAGCCGGGATTAAACAGGCAGATATAATAATAAAGTTTGACGGACAAAGCGTTACGACTAAAACTGATTTGGCGAGTCTTGTCGGAAAGAAAAAACCCGGGGATTCGGTTAGCATAACTGTTTGGAGAAACGGAAAGACTATTGATACAAAAGTAACCCTCGAGTCTGCTCCAAGCCAGTAGAAAAGATTTTATGTGCGGAATTTTCGGTTATGTTGGCAAGAATAATAACGTTTCTGCCGTTACGCTTGAAGGCTTGAAGGTTCTTGAATATCGCGGCTATGATAGCTGGGGTATCGCAGCAAAGCAAGATAGAAAGTTCATCATTGAAAAGCATATTGGAAAAATCGGAAATTCATCTCTCAATTCTCATCTTTCATCTCTCAATTCTCATCTTGCCATTGGTCATACCCGGTGGGCAACTCACGGTGGGGTAAGTATTAAGAACGCGCATCCGCACCTGGATTGTACAAAAACAATTGCGCTTGTTCATAACGGAATTATAGACAACTTTCAGGATCTTAAGAAATCCCTGGTTAAAAAAGGTCATAAATTTACTTCAGAAACCGATACTGAGACAGTTGTGCATCTTATTGAAGATTTTTTAAAAAAAGAGGGTTTTGCCTCAGCTGTCCGCGACGCGTTTGCCCTTCTGAAGGGCTTAAATGCAATTGTTGTTGCCAGCAGTAGATCTTCGGAAATTATTGCCGTCAAAAATGGTTCACCTCTTGTTGTGGGAATTGGAAAAGATGAATTTTTCATTGCATCAGATGCTGCGGGCATAGTTAAACACACAAAAAAAGTTATCTTTCTGAAAGATAACCAAATGGTTATTTTAGGAAAAAAACTAAAACTTATTGAGTTGCCGAAAGGAAAGGAAATAAAACCGGTGTTTCATACGCTTTCGTGGAAATTTGAAGATGCAGAAAAAGGAAAACATGAACATTTTCTTCTCAAGGAAATTTACGAACAGCCAGAAGTTATAAGAAATATAGCGGTAAATTCCCAAGAATCTGTTGGAAAACTCGCGAGAATGATTGAGGGAGCTTTTGGCACATTTATGCTGGGATGCGGCACCGCATCATACGCAGCGCTATTTGGAACATATCTTTTTTCAAAAATAGCAAAAAGACACATAAATTTTACAATCGGGTCCGAATTTAAATACCTGGAGGATTACCTTACGCCAAAGAGTCTTTTAATTCCGATATCCCAAAGCGGGGAAACCATCGATGTTGTAGAGCCGGTTGAAAAAGCAAAAAAAAAGGGCGCAAAAATTGCGGCGATTGTGAATGTTTTGGGTTCAACATTATATCGCCAGGCAGATTATAATGTGGAACTTTGCGCAGGCCTTGAAAAAGCAGTTGTCGGAACCAAAAGTTTTACTGCAATGGTGTCAATACTTCTTTTAACATCCTATGCCCTTTGCAGAAAACAAAAAGAGGGACAAAGTCTCTTGGAAAACGCAGCGGAAAATGTGAGCTATATCCTTAGCGATAAATATATTAAAGGCATTAAAAAACTTGCCGAAGAATTAAAGAACAAGGAACATGTCTATGTGATTGGCAGAGGATTGTCATATCCGGCAGCATTGGAGGCAACCCTTAAGCTTAAGGAAACCAGTTTGGTGCACGCCGAAGGGTTTGCGGGCGGAGAGCTTAAGCACGGTGTGATTGCTCTTATTGAAAGGGGGACACCTTGCATTGTTTTTGCTCCGAATGACGAGACTTATGCCGATGTTATTTCAAACGCGCAGGAGGTAAAAGCGCGGGGCGGATTTATAGTGGGCATCGGTCCAATGAGCAACAAAGTTTTTGATAGATTTTTAAAGACTGACGATGTCCGGGAAGCCACAATTATTCCCCAAGTTGTTATTTCCCAGCTCTTGGCTTATTTCCTGGCGCTTAAACGCGGGGTTAAGGATCCTGACAAGCCGCGAAATCTTGCCAAGAGTGTTACTGTAAAGTAAAATACAGGAATGGTTAACCTGAAAAAAGATGTACCTCTTAGGCAGCTGAGTAATTTTAAAATCGGAGGACATGCGCATTATTTTGTTGAGATTAAAAGCACCAAGGAGTTAATTGGGAGTTTAAAATTGTGGAAAAAAATATCTTCAGATTTTTCTCAAAATAAGCAAAAAATATTTGTTTTGGGAGGAGGGACCAATCTTCTTATAGATGATAAGGGATTTGACGGATTGGTAATTCAGAACAGAATAGGAGATATAAAAATACTTAATAAAACTAATAACGAAGAACTAATAACGAAGAAAATATTGGTTGGGGCGGGGGTAGAGATCTCGGAATTGCTCGAGTCCTGCATTAAAAATAGTCTTTTAGGACTTGAGTGGGCAGGAGGACTTCCAGGGACAATAGGAGGAGCGGTTAGAGGAAATGCCGGAGCTTTTGGTGGAGAGATAAAAGACAGCATTTCTGAAGTTACAAGTTTGAATGCTCAAACCCTTAGAATTTTGAAAAGAAAAAATAAAGATTGTCAGTTTGGCTATAGGTCAAGTTTCTTTAAAAGAAACGGGGAGATAATTTTGAGCGTTGTCTTGAGTCTTAAAAAAGGAGACAGGAATGAAATTGCCAGAAAAATTCAGGAGAAGATTGAATATAGAAAGAACCGCCATCCTTTGGAGTATCCAAATATCGGAAGTATTTTTAAAAATACCGATGTTAAAAATGCGCCAAAAGAATTGGTAAAAGAATTTGCGTCCTCAATTAAAAATGACCCTTTTCCGGTTCTGCCAACCGCAAAGATACTCGCAACAGTCGGTCTTTTAGGCAAAAGAGTGGGTTATGCGATGGTTTCAAGAAAACACCCTAATTTTATCGTAAATCTCGGTCATGCAAAATCCTCGGATGTTTTGGAATTAATTACCCAAATTAAAAAGATTATTAAAAGTAAATACAAAATAAATCTTGAAGAAGAAATAACAATATTAGCAACTGGCAACTAGCGACTAGTGGCTAAATTCTAGTAGCTAGTTGCCAGTCTATGGCGCTACTTCCTGGTAGATTACGTTTGTTTTTCTGAGAATCTGCGGGGCATTGATTATAAGATCAGGTCTCTCTTGTATGGATATAGTAGGACAGGAAGCATCACCGCTGCACAAATCCCTTTGATTTTGAAAAGTGCCGCCGTTTCTCGCCGCATTCATAACGACAGCTCCTGCAATATTAAGTCTTAAATCAGCACCTGCCCCGCAGTTATTTGTTCCCTGAACCACAAAATTATTATCAGCGCTATAGAAACCCTGTATGTCAGGATTAGCCGATGTGAAACTGGCTTCTCCCACGCTTTTGTCTACATAGATATTGCCGGATACTATAAATGTTGCGGTTGAGCCGACGGGTACAATAATACGCTCTTTTATAGTCAGGTCTCCGTGCACAAGTATCATGTAGTTCTGGCTAGAGGGAAATGTATAGCTTGCTGCGCCAGTCAAAGTAAGGCTTCCGTTTGCGATATAAAGTCCATGAGGTAATGTGGCAGTAGAAAGATTGCATGAAGAAAGCCCGCCTGTTCCGCAATAGTTTGTAGGTGTTGTTAAATCAACCGGAGTCAGTCCTGCCTGTTGCACGAGAGAGCTAATATATGCGTAAGATGTTGAAACACCTCCGTTCGGGGAAGAATAAACTTCAGGATATGACGCGCTTCCTACAACCCAGTTGTATGGGGACTGAGAAGCTTGTCCGCTGCCAAAAGAAGCCGTATTGTCGCCTGAAAAGATAATTCCCGGGGTTCCGCTTGCACCTACAACTGACGCATAATCAGGGACTGTTCCGCAGCTGCTGCTTGATGGAGGTATGTTATAAGAATATCCGCCGTCTTTTCTTATATCCGTCCCTGTTGATTGTATCCAGGGCAGGACATTGGTTATGCCAAAATCAAGACCGGTTATATTGCAGCTCCCGTCATATTGCGCGTTGTTGACTCCGGCAATGGCCCCCGGAGTACAGGGTGGACCTACCGGCAGAGAGAACCAGGCCGGAGGCCCATTAAGAGGATAGGTCATATTATAGCCCGAAGGCAAATTTGTGCCGGGGGCAGGATAGAATACAGCATATGAACCTGCCGGAAGACTGCCTGCTATGTATGCTCCTGATCCTGTAGTAACTGTTCCGTTTGTAAGACCTTGATAGTAAATAGAGCTGGTGCTGGAATTATAATTTCCCTCTCCGCTGTCCAGTATCCCGTTTTTATTATTGTCCAGAAATACATTACCTGAAATTGTGTATTTTCGGGCGTACATAAACCAGATGTCGGCATAATTGCCGTCGCTTGGCAGATTAATACCTGATACAGAACTGCCGGATATGTAGTTTGATTCACTGCGGCAATAGTTGGCAGAAATATTCTGACAGTAAGAAAGAGTATAGCCTAGGACACTTGCGGCAGTAACTGTATAGCCGTTTGCCGGAGGCAAGCTGTTGTTGTAGTAAGCTCCCCAGCCGGACAAGGTAACAGGGTAGGTGTTTGCCCCGTTAGTTATGGTTGCCCCTTGGCCGATATTCGTAGGTCCATTAGGCGAGCCAAAATCATCAACATTGCCCAAATTATCGGGATAAACAAAATGTCCCTGTATGGTGACTGACGGCTGTCTTATCTGAAAGTTAAGCGTCGCGTTTGGCGGAACAGAGGCGTTTTGGCTTGTTGAGGAGTAGGCGAGATATCCTGCCGGAACAGTAAGGCTTACATTGTATATTCCGGGAGCAAGGGATGGGAAAACATAGTATCCGCTTCCGCCCGATGTCGTTGTGACACTTCCGGTGCGCGTTAATGTCGCACCGCTGTAATCTGATATCACTGTTCCGCTACTATTTACAACATAAACATACCCCGAGATTGATGAAGGACAGGAGGAAGTGGTAAACGTACTGCTGGCATAATTTCCCCAGCCGACCGGATTGTATGCTCTGACTCTCCATGAATATGTGGTGCTTGTGAGCAGGTTATTAATAGGAGTGGTTGAGCACGTTGTGGCGTTACAGTTATAACCGGTATACACAGTAGTCCAGTTTGCTGAAGTCCAGAGGTCAACTGAATAATCACTAACCTGCCAGCTGGAGTTTGGAGCGTTCCAGCTGAGAGTTTCCGATGCGTTTCCTCCTCCGGAGCAAGTGCCGCTTGAGGAAAGACCGGTGGGAGGAGGAGGAACTGCTGGACAGAGACAAGCTCCTGTTGTGACGCTGGTTGTGTACCATGGTGCATTACTACAACAAGGGAAAGCCGTAGTATAGACTTTTTCAGTATATGTATAACTTGGACCTAAGTTAGCAACTGTGCAGTTGGTGATGCCGGTGCAGTTTGCGGCAAATGTCCAGCTGGTAACTTGTTGGTTTGGGGAGGCACAACTACCACTATTGTCTCCAGTGGCTGGAGAAGCACCTACAAGATTGCCATTTTGATCAACTATCCATACATAATAGTTTGGGCAGAGAGCATTTGCTGTCCAGGTTGCTGTTAATGTTGGTCCGTTACAGCCGTAAGCACTACAATTTCCCGGAGTTGAACTACTGCATCCGGGACAAGTTGTATCATAGGAATCAGCTACGCTTCCATTTATATCACATTGAGCATTTGAACTGTCACAAAGCATGTTATACCTGGTGCAGCCTGAACATGCCGTTACTCCAAAACATCCTCCAAGACATTGTACGGGGGTTGGGGTTAGTATGCTGCAGCCGGGGATAGGGGAGCCGTTGCAGTAGGTATTTGCCGAAGAGCAGTAATTGTTGGGGAAGCCTGCGCAGCATTGACTGCAGGTTCCGCAGTCTGCGTTGCTTTGACATCCGCCGGCAGGAGGGGTGGGAGTATGGGTAGGGGTAGCAGAAGGCGTGCAGTCTGCATCTGAGGAACAGTTTTGACTCCCGCAAGAACTTATGGAACTGCATGCCCAGAGAAGGCAACCATAATACGGATTCGTCTGCCCCGCAGGACAGGGGGTGGGGGTGGGAGTAGGGGCATAGCAACACTGAAATGAATATTGGGGACCAGGTCCTGGAACTGTATCTTGACAATAATCGTAACCTAAATTTTGACAACATTGAGTTCCAGTATACGAACCGGTGTTATTACAATTTGCATCGAACAATGTGCTGGAACATGAAGGAAGACTAGAAGCAGTTGGAAGCCATGGACCGCACGTTTGGGCAGATACTTGTTTTGAGAAAATTTGGCTGATAGTAAATATAAAGATAAAAACGGAAATAAAGGTAATTAGGACTAGGCAGAATTTCTTTACCATAAACTAATTATATGTTTAGTTATTATTCTAATGCAACTAGTTTTTGTTTGCCAGAAGCAGGATCGGTGACTGTTAAAAAGTCTGGGGTAATTGGAGATGCCGTTTTATATATTATTTCTGCTTGTGGCCCGACAACTTTTCCTTTATAAGCTTTTATATTAAGTTCCACTCGTTGTCCATCTTTAGTGGTCCTTAACATGGGCATTCCTTGCTGAATTACAGGTAAATTTTCCCAACTTGTTCCTCTCCACAAATCAGGAGTGTCATCTTGGACCAGATTAAAAGAATAAAAAGGAGCACTAATGGGTGATGCATCTAAATCGGAAAACCATAATGCATAAGTTATATCTGTTTCAGGCTGGTAGAAAAAAAATCTTGCAAATTGCGCCCTATTCGGGTCTTCATTCGAATTTTGCTGGCTTTTGGTTATTAGTATATGTCCATCAACAGGAGCTATAATGATACTATCTATTGGCAGGACAAAATCTATACTATCTTTTATCCCTTTTTGTTTTAATTCTTCTTGTTGTGCTATAGCCTCTTCCTGTCGTTGTCTATCCTGTGTTGGTACTGCCTGAGGTTCAGCAAAGGTATACCCTGTAAGGTGTCTAATGTATTGAACTCTTGCCCCTCCCTCTGGCAATTGGATCGGAAAAAGAAATGTTAAAGAATTATCAGCTGCAACTGGTTTAAGATTGGCCGTCATTGCTTCCTGTCGTGAAATAATATGTATGTTATTTTTCCCAATGACTCCTTCACTGGTTTTATTGTTAAACTCTTGCGGAACGACAGTTTCTATACCGAGTTGCTGAAGAGTTTTATTATAAAGAGAGTCTAGCTCTTCGTGTATTGCCGGAACATCATGGTAAGCCTCATAGCCTCCTCCAAGGATAACAATAGCCGCAGCCAATTTTGCCGATGTGCTTCCTGCAAGTCTTGAGACCATACTTTTCTTTCCTCTTCTTCTATTTACCTCCTGTACTTCCTGGGGAGTAGGGCCTATTGGTCTTGGAATTCTTCCTTGCGGATGTTCAACAGCCATAAAATTCTCCTTCTCTTGCATTTTCTCACTAAAAAATAAGCTTGTCAATAAAAACTTGTAATAGAATTATAAAAGAATTTATTTTATCGCGGGGTTCCACAGTAGTAGGAAATTACGGGGGAAGATGTTAAGCTAGGAGGATTGCATGAATATCTGCTGCTTAATTTTTAGCGGGAGGATTTTTGTAGTCTCTTTTAGAAATTCTGATGCATCAAGAATCTCCATAAGCACTGGTTTACTCTCTTTGGAAAAATGTATGATAAGATTTTTTTCTTGTTCAGCATAATCAACAGGTTTTTTGGAAAACCATACCATGAGTACATCATCCTCTTTGTCATAACGAAACTTTTTGAATTTCATGTTAGAAATACCTCCCTTTCTTGGTTGGGTAAAACGTAATTACAGTAATTATATCATCTTCTTCACGGAAAACAATACGTAGGATATGTTTTTTGCCAAACGCTCCTGAGGCAATTCTCTTTGGGTAATCAGATTGAGCGTCAACATTAAGAGGATTTTTGAGGATATGCCTTACAGAAGATTTCGTCACATAGACGCCTAATTTTCCTAAGTCTTTTATTTTCTTTTCTGCGTGACGAGTGAAGATAACCTTCATATTTGCATTTTAACACAGATTTTAAGAAACGGGTGTTGGTGTAGCTGGAGGCTGACAATCCGCGTTTGAAAAACAGCTCGTCGATCCGCAACCGCTTACAGAACTGCATGCCCAGAGAAGGCAACCATAATACGGATTCGTCTGCCCCGCAGGACAGGGGGTGGGGGTGGGGAATACACAACTGCAGAAGCCTGTGGAAGGCGATCCTTGAAGCTCACAATACGATCCATCTGAGAAGTATTGAGTGGGCCAGCAGTCTCCTGTATTTCCAACTCCATTTAGGCAGTTGGATGTAGTATCGCATGTACTAGCGTTGGCTATGCTAATATTTTTATTTACCGTTGATATGAAGAACGCTGCGATTATTATAAAAACGACGATTACTATTTTTTTGATAAACTTATTTTTGAAAAAAACCCTTCGTTTTTCTTGAGGCGGACAGAATGTATTCATTCTATTACACTAAGTATATCTCATGATATATCCTTAGTGTCAAGTGTTTTTATCCGCTTAGGGGGCGACAAGGGCCTTGTTGTTATTTGAAGGAATGTTTGCTGTCCCGACCTCTACCTGGTAATTTCCGCCGAAATATGAATTGCCTAGAACCCTATCGCTTGCTACAGCGAATATTGATTGGCCCGCTTTTATAGGTGCTAAAGAGCTGCTAATTGTTTCATTTCCGGGAGAACCACTCTTGTCTATTTCGAACAGATTTTCAGAAAGAAGCAGATTTATATCCTCTACTACGTTGAAGAAGACAAGGATTTTTAAGCTTCCGTTTGCCTCCATCTCCGTTTTAGACACTATTTCTATAGACATGCCTTGATAGCTTCCATTTTTATAATACTTCGTCCAGCCTAAAGACCCGTCATACGGAGACACAAACGTGGAGCCTACGGGTAAGCCCTCGAGTCCAATTGTCTGGTACTCATTCTCCGCGCTCTTTTTATAATGAATAGTATTTCTGCCGGGATTGGGAAGGATAAAATAAGTACTGCCGTCTTTACTCGTTTTTGCATTTATTAAGGCAATTTGCTGATCTATAGGTAAAGGAACTGTATTAAGAGCGCTTATCTCTCCTGAGTCTCTTTTGGGATTAAAGAAGTCTCCTTTTGAAGGGGGACCGGGATCCATGAGTCCCCGCGCATAATCCACTCCCTGTTTTACCTCATCGATGAGAGCGGGAACGCCGGGGATGTCGGGGTTTATGGTGTGGGCTATCTGCAGTCCTCCTG
>CAYZEE010000017.1:0-21222 GCA_964477485.1 uncultured Gammaproteobacteria bacterium | reverse complement strand
AGACAATGAGAAATTCCAAGAGGAACTTAGAAAAGTAGCGATAGAACTTAAAACACTTTTTATAAAAAATAAAATCAGAGATGCTACCTTATCTTTAAAAACTAAAGATAAATATAAAGACGGAAAAGAGATTGAAAGACTTCAAAAAGAATTATCAAGTTTAATAAGCCTCCTGCCAAAATTCTGATGTTGTGGTAAAATAGGAATGAATATGAAGCAACAAAAATCTCCGGATATTTTAAAAGATATTGTCACTTCTGCTAAAAAAAGAGGGTATATTACCCAGGATGAGATATTGGCAATTTTTCCCAGACCCGAAGAACATATATCAGATCTTGACAAGCTTTACGATAAGCTTTTGAAGCTTGATATTGATGTGTTTGAGTCGGTTTCGGGGGATCAGGAAAATGAAAAACCAATTGAAGACTTGGAAAAAGAACTCGCAGCTCTTACTGTTTTAACAGAGGGGACGATTTCCGATCCGGTTAGAATGTATCTTAAAGAAATAGGCAAAATTTCTCTTCTTAATTTTGAACAGGAAATCTCTCTGGCAAAAAGAGTTGAAAAAGGTGACAGGGAAGCAAAAAAAATTCTTATAAATTCCAATCTCCGCTTGGTAGTTTCTATTGCCAAAAAGTATGTAGGGCGGGGATTGACGCTTCTGGATCTTATACAGGAAGGGAACCAGGGCTTGATACGTGCGGTTGAGAAATATGATTGGAGACGAGGGTATAAATTCTCAACTTATGCGACTTGGTGGATCAGGCAATCTATAACCCGCGCAATTGCGGATCAGGCAAGAACCATCAGGATTCCTGTCCACATGGTTGAGAATATAAATAGATTTCTTAGGGCATCAAGAAAACTTATGCAGGAACTCGGTCGTGAGCCAACCCCTGAGGAAGTTGCAAAAGTCTTGGGAATTGAGCCTGAAAAGGCAATGGAAATTATCAAAATATCTCAAGAACCGGCCAGTCTTGAGTCGCCCGTAGGCGATGAGGAGGACTCAAGGCTTGGTGATTTCATCCATGACGCAACCGCTCCGACTCTTTTTGACAGCGCGTCGCGCGAACTTCTTAAAGAACAGGTGGAGCAAGTTTTGGGAACCCTTTCCGATAGGGAAAGAAGAGTGCTTGAAGAGAGGTTTGGTTTAAAAGACGGAAAACCAAAGACTTTGGAAGAAGTAGGGAGAATGTTTGCGGTGACTAGAGAAAGAATAAGGCAGATAGAAGCCAAGGCTCTTCGAAAACTCCGCCATCCATCCCGAGGTAACAAACTCAAGGATTATCTGGGGTAATAGTTCTACTATATAAAGGACTGATGCCTGATTTATAAGTGGCTGGATTTCTATTTTTTTTCATGGTAGAATAAAGTCCGTATTCCTCTGTAGCTCAGCGGTAGAGCACTCGCCTGTTAAGCGATTGGTCGGAGGTTCGAATCCTCCCGGAGGAGCCAAGCTTGACGAGATGCGTAAAGTCGTATTGTATCAAACGGTTTTATCTCGTCATAGCAAGCTAAACTACCATCTAACTGTAAGTTCTGAAGTGTAAACTTCAAAAGTTGCCGTTTTTCAATCGGTTCAGAACTTTCATACAATTCAGGTGCTCGTTTTGCAAGGTCTAAGATGTAATCTGAGGTTATATAATACTCTTCGTCTGCTATGTGCAGCTTGCCTATATTCTTTTGTACTTTCTTTTGTTTTTCCCTTAGTTCATCTCTCTTTTTGTTATAGTAGCTCTCAGTAATACTACCGCTCAATTTGTCCTCATAAGCATTTTCAATCATTGTCTCGTATTTCTGATATTGTGCATTGTAGTTATCCAATAAAGAACGATGAAAGTAAGACTTGTCTTTGTGAGCTGCCCTAATACTCTCTGTAATGTCATCAACCACGTCCTGAGGCATTTCAAAGCCACTGAAATACGCTTTGAATTGGTCAGTTAAGTTATCCTCATTTACCCATTTTACGTTTTCATGTTTGCCGTTATATTGCGTACAATGGTAATACACATATTTACCTTTTTTCTTTTCAGGCGTTATCATGCAACCACAATCTTTGCAACGAATAAGTCCTCTATAGATATATGGCAAGCCTGCATATTTGAAGTGTTTTTTATTATAGCCAGCTTTTACTTGTTGGATTTTCTCAAACAAATCAGGGGATATAAGTATTTCGTACTTATGCGGATATTCTTTCTCGTCATAAACCATGATACCGCAATAAAACTTATTCTTGAGAATAAAATCAATGTAACCTTTTGAGAATTTGAGATTAAACATCTCGTTAGCTTTATCTCTTACTTCCATCATGGAAAAGCTACCAGTTGAGTACCATTCATAAATTTTCTCAACAACCTTTCCATTAAAGGGGTCAATAATAATCCACTTTTTCTTATCTTCTTGCGTGATGTTCTTATACCCAAAAGGTGCACCCGAAGGCCATTCCCCATTATGTAACTTGTACAAAGCTGTATTTTTAGCATCTTCTTTCAATCGGTTAAGATATTGTTTGGCTAAAAAGACTTTCAAGTCCCAATCAACAATGTCTCTTCCTACAGTATCTTTTTTTATTACCAAGTGGTCGTGTACAAAATGTATTTCCTTGTCGTATTCAAGCCTTAATTCATCTATTAGAACCGCATCTCTATAGTTTCTAGTAATTCTGTCAACCCTGTAGGCAATAATGGCTTTTATATCTTTCTTTGTTTTAACATACTCAAGCATTTCAACGAACTTTTTTCTTATCTTGTGGTCAGCACTTTCGCTAAATACAAATTCTCCCTCAGGTTCAACAATAAACCCTTTGCCCTTGGCATATTCTCGGAGTAGAGGTAACTGGATTTCTTTGAGAGATAATCCTTCCTGTTCTTGTCTTAGCGTTGAAACTCTTGCTAAAATTACCGCTTTCATGATGTTTTATTCTTTCTTTTCATGTACAACTTTCTCTCTTTCAAAAATTACCTGAATGACATTATCTTTTTTACCCAATAAAGCCAATGGGAAAAAGATAACTCCTAAACAACAAGTTTTACCAAAATCCCAACCCTGCTGTGTTACCTCTTTACTTTTTATTTCCCAGCCTTCAGATGAAAGCCTATCAATATCTGCTGCCATCTCTTGATGACCGTTATAATTATCTTTATACACGAATGTTCTATATTCCTTAGCCATATAAAATTTTCTTCCTTGTATGCTTGATGTTTGCATTTATAGGATTACAGCTTAACAGTCTCAGCGTGATTTTTGGCAATGCCAGAATGATATTATGTTCCTCAAGACAAGTAATTGCGTATTGTGAACAGGTAGGTTCAAAAAGGCAATTATACCCCTGCCTTTTGAGGTAAGGTGATATAACAACCTGATATTTTCTAATCGCACTAATAAGTACGTTTTTCATAAACTCTGTATTACACTTATCTACTTTATACTGGACAGAAGTTTTCCGTCCAGTCGTAAAATAGATAATGCCACTTCTTTATTTAGGAGTCATGGTAACTGACTCTAAACCTGAGATAGTAATTACGTCACCATCAGATAAATCGGTAGTAACGCTTGGTACACCTCCTGCACTATTTTGTCCCAAAATTTCATCAACACTATTAGAACCACTGACAATAAAGTTACCGCTACTGCCAGAAGTTGTAGTTGCTACATAACTTCCAGCACCAATATCCTGACCTACTGTAAATGTTCCAGCATATAGAGTAATTGGTGTATGAGTAGTAATAAAAGGCGTTGATACAGGAGTAAAGGTAACACTACTTAACCCTGATAGTTCAATTTTATCTCCACCAGAGATTTGTGCTCTTACTTTTGTTATGCCTTGACCAAAAATCTCATCATAACTATCTGTACCTGAAACAATGAAATTACCACTTTGAGCAGGTGCAGTAACATCGTACAAGCCCACTGGTACATCTTTACCGCCACTAAAAGTTCCTGCCCCCAGCGTTGTTGCAGTACCTTTAACCTGTCGTACTGCTGGGACTGCTGTTGGTTGACTTTGTTGTGTTTGAGTTTGCTGATTATTGGTATTTGATGTATTTGTATTGGTTGATGGAGTAGAACTACTTGATACACCAGAAACAGTACCACCAATTCCTAGTAAAACGAAAAAGAGTATGATTTTCAGCCATTTAGATAGCTCAAAATTAGTCTTATTCTTTACGAAAGTTACTACAGGTGGGAAAATTACTAAACCTGCAAGCAGAGTAAAAATACCTAATGCTGGCTTGCTAAACAGTTCAATAAGACCACCTATAACTAATATCCCTCCTAAACCCCAGCTAATAATAAATCCAAGACCTATTTTGTTTGGTTTCTTTTCTGTTATTTCCATTACATCTTCACCTCCTTTGACGCTCTAGATGAGCTATCTTTGTACAACTCCTATCTTTTGCCCAAAAAATGAGTCATAAGCTGAAAAATCACGCACTACGGTAAACTTCATGTTCTCAAATCCTTTTTGGTTTGATTGACACGTAGCAATCTGTCCAGCTTTATCCTTAAAATCAAGACTAAACTGAGATACTTTATATCCTGCAAGGGTATTTTTGAATTGATTATCATCTGTTACAGCACTTACCTTTGTCGTGTCGGCACTACTTGATGCAAGTGTCGCCTTTAATGCTTCTGGGTCAAAGAACGCTTGATTAAGTGTTCCACAGAGGAAATTGATGAGAAAGGGAACTGTTGTTACTTTAGTTCCCATAAAATCCGAAAATTCATCTTTATCAGCTAATGTATACACCATATCAAAAGTTGCTGTCTTGGTAATACGATTTTTTGTGAACTTAAAAAGATTGCCATCCTTTATATAAGAGGTTTCCTGTGTAACTATATCGTCTTTTTTAAGAGTAACTCCACCTTGCTTATCTACTGAAATCCTATTTGAGAAAATAAGGTAAGCACCTCCAATTATTGCTAAGAGTATGACAATGACAATTGGTAATGTGATTTTAGTTTTTGGCATATTTTTATACTGTAATCATTCTACTATATATTTTGGTAAGCTCGTCAATTGTACACGCTACGTGCGTAGACTGCAAGTGTACATCCTTTTAACATCATAGTATCATGGATAAAGTTAAAAAGGACTTTTTGGAAAGGTTTGGAGAAAAAATTCAAGAAGCAAGGAAAAAACAAAATATTTCCCAAGAAAAATTGGCTCAGAAAGCAGATATAGAACGAAGCTATATGGGTAGAATTGAAAGAGGCGAAAGTAATCCTCCAATTTATACCGTATTCAAGATACTGCAAGCTCTGAAAATTGTAGCATCGGATATAATATAAGCTGTCTGTATAATCACTTTTGTTCATTTTAATTAAATTGATAGCTGGCTTCATCTTGAAAATCTGCAAGCCTTAACGGCTTAAATTCGTCAATTGCTGTTCTTACAACCATAAAGGGACTTTGCTGTTGTGGATAAGCATATTCTTTTAATTCCTTCTGCAACCTGTACCAATTCGTTTTGTCGTATCTTTTGGTAATCTCTCTGAACTCTCTTATTCCTATATCTGTAAGCAGTATTCTTAATCCAAGCACCTGCAGTACTTTTTTTAGGCTTACTTTTGGGTTTTGTATCATAAACTCTGTTATGAAAGTCTTCGGCTCGTTTGATGAATATAAAAGTAGTAGTGGGTATCCTGCTTCAATTTCGTCAAGGTAATGAAAAAGCACTTTTTGTGCTGTGTCTTTGTTAAAAAGCGTTTTGAAAGTCGGCTCACTTTGTATGTCTATCAATTTGAGAATTTGAATAAGTTTTTGTTTCTTATTAAGTCTGACTTCCATTCGTAATACTTCAAAAGGCTTCTTAATTTTTATTTCCTCAAAAAGGTTTAGTTGCATTGCGTTATCCTTTTCCTCAGCTCGTTTTTCACTTACTTTTGCTTTGCTAAGGTCTTTCAGTTTGTCGTAAAAAACAACCTCAAAAGAGTTTGCTCGGTATTTTAGACTATGCCCCTCATTCCTGAAATCTGTTTGATTGAGGTCAAGGCGTTGATTGATATTTGCCTTTGAAAGCCTTTCTAAATAGGTATAGGGCGTGCTGTAGTCTGTGAGAGCTATATTCTTAGAATAGTGAATAGCTGACACGGGTGCAGATATAAGCAAATGCTCAAATATCATTACTCCCATTGCTCGTAATTTTTGCTTGAGGATTTGAATGACTTTATCAAAATCTGCGTCTTCTACCTCATCAAAATTATTGCCATAAAGGAGCTTGGGAACTGAAAACTCAACCTTCATCGTAATCTCAAACTGATGCTGCCTGTTTATTCTTTTAGTAACGGTAAGTCTTGGTTTATAAATCCCTGCTTTCAGTTCTGATGGTGTAGGGTTTTGTTTGCAAACCATATTTGACCTACCGCCTAAACGATAATAGTCGGCTTGTTTATACAAGCCTTCTGTTGATGGACTAAAATAGTCGTGTTGCAAAATAGTAAACATACCTTGCTTAAGCGTTAAAACTATCGTATCTATCATGGTTTTTCATTACATCTTCAAATTTGCTAATGACCTCCTTTTCTATGCTTTCTGCAAAGGATTTATTGATGGGGTGGAATATATTGATGTTGCGTATACTGACCTTTTTTGTCGGATAAACAAGCCTGTAGCCTCCTTGTGGTCGTGTTACAATGCCAATTGAACCTAAATACAAGCTCTCATTTAATACAAAACTTGCAAAGGCAACTAAGCCGTCTTGAGGTTTTATAGGGACAATCTGTATCTCGGAAATGCTTATATTCATTGCTTTTTCTTTGTTCGTTTTCGCATCGCTCTTTTCAACTGCTGGATATAAAAGCTTTCAAGTAGTTGCTGAAAGTCATATATAAGTTGTATAACAAGATTTTCTAACTGATTTTCACGGATACTTTGCATTTGTTCTTTGCCATTCATATAATTACCTTTTTTCAGCTTCAACCTTTCCTACCCACTTGCCGACTTCTTTCATCATTTGGTCTGTAATGGGGATTGATACGACCTGTTTTTTTGGCTTTTCTTCAGCCTCTATTTCCTCTGGTGTTTTTTCTTTTGCCTGATAGGCTTCGTATTCTATTTTTTCTGCTTCTTCCCATGCTTTACAGTTTCTTTTGCACTCTTCCTCAACCCATTTATCTATAAGCTCTAAGGTCATTTGTTCTTCGGCATATTCTTTATCTTCCTGCTGTATCCCTGCCTGTTCTTTTATCTGCTGGATGATATAGCCTACTTTTAATATCCATTTTCCTGAGTGGGTGTCATAACAATTTATATTTGTTTGCGTAAGCGATGCACACCAATCCTCAGCCCATATGCCAAGTCGTGCAGAACCAAGCAAGTAGGGAACTTGCCATGCTTTTAGCTTAATAACTACTTCTCTGTCCTGATTTTCTTGATTAGCCATGAAATAGTCCTTTCTTCTTGCGTTGGTCAATTTCAACTAGGAGTGAGAAAAACTTAACAAGCCTTTCCTTATATTCTTTTACTTCAGCATCAGTTAGGGATTTACCGTACATTTGCTCAAGAAATGCTTTTAGTTTTGCAGATTTGTCATTAGGCTTCATTACATATACCTCTCTATAAATAATTAGGCAAAGAAGCCTATGACATTGGAAATTTACTTGAGAAAAAAGGGGTAATTAGCCTAATGCAAGACGAGTAGAAGCAAGAAGCGCTCTAAGTTTGGGACTATTGTTTTGAAACAGGATATTAGGAACTGATCGTTTTTGTTCCTCTGTGTAATAGCGTATACCGTTTATTCGTTCAGGAACGAGCTTACCTTCTTTATCCCAGCGTTCAAAAGTCTTTCGTGAAAGTCCGTATTCCTTATTTAGTTGTGAAATTGTATAGTAGCCTTTTAATCTATGTAATTTTTTACTCTCTTGTTCGTGTTTGAGCCTTCTTAGATCAGACATGAGGTTTATTTCATAAGGTAGAAGGTAGGTTGGTACAAGAGCCTTTCTTATTTTGGAATAATAAGAAGTTCTGACTGACGATACCTTACCTGCCTTAATCCAGTTCCTAATGGTTTGTGCAGTAACGCCTATTTCTTCAGCTACAGTTTTAACAAAAACATTCGGTTTATTCTGATTATCATAGTAGGGAACAATCTTTGACCTATATTTACCAGAAACGATTTCAAGGCTTGTGTTCTCATCAAGTCGTGTGGTATTCACGACCTCAACATAGTCAAGAAGCAACTTGCCAATAATGAAGTAATAGACCACTTTTGCAAGTTCAAATAATGGGATTTGCTTTTCATCGCTTTGTTGCAATACTTCCCAGCAAGCGGCCTGTACCATATCATGAAACTCCTTTCTTGTTGGCTTTCTGCCTTTGCGTTTTTCTACTTCTGTATACAAAACTAACAATTTCCACCAAAGTTTACCCAATTGATGAAGTGCTATCGTGTCGCCTTTTGAAGCATGCAGGATAAGAAAAAAGTTGCTCTTGTTAAGTAAAAAGAAAGGCTCAAGAACTGTCTTTATTCGTTCCTGAATAAGCCTGTACGAATTTATAAAATTTTTGCCTACATTAGCTACTATGTCAGTTATTCCCTTTAAGTAGTTACCGCTTTCTTTTACGACATTGAGTATATTGCCGAAGTCAGGGAGGTGCAAAAGGTTATTGTTAAGAAACTTGTCTACATTTACGATAGAATTGGAAGCGTTTTCTATTATGCTTCTTGGGAAACTTTCTAATGCTTCAAATGTTGCCTTTACCCTTTCTTGTGCTTGACACATAGCTAATCCAGCATTTTGCATGGTTTCCATTACGTCATGTAATGGAACTATTGATGCTTGGATTGTTTCAACAAACCTCGTTTGACCTTCAATTATTGGGGTTATGTTCTGAGAAAAAGACTGGATTGTTTTAGTAGCACTTGCGATAGCTGACAATGCAGATGAGTTTTCAAGCGTAGCTCTTGCACTCTCAATGAAATGCTGACTAAGAGCTTCTGTGCTTTTTTTGTATGCTTCAACTTGCTCTTTTTCCTCAGGGGTAAGCTCTCTGTGGAACTTTTTTCCTCTGAGAATGTCACGTAAATCTTTAACAGTTAAGCCATTGGCTCTTAGTTCAGGCATAGTTCATTACTTTTTCAATGCGATTGCTCGCAATATGAGTACATTTTATCAGATTAAGTTAATTATGGTTAAACAAATTGTTTCACTATTGACAAAACAAAGCAGTAGGTATAATATATGAACAACTATTCATATGTATAAGAGATGTCAATGTACCACTAAACCAAAACACTATAAATTCTCAGATGAACAATTCAGTTTGCTTGAAAACCGCTTGAAGCTTATTGGTGTAAAAGCACGTTTGGAACTGCTTTATTTACTACAACAAGGCTCTCACTGTGTTTGTGACTTAATGGGGCACACTAAATTTTCCCAAAGCCTTATTTCCCACCATTTAGCTGATTTAGAAGAAGCATGTTTTATTTCAAGTAAAAAGGAAGGAAAATTCGTTGAGTACTCGCTAACGGATATAGGTAGAGAGCTACTTCATGCTCTGGAATACATTGCTCAATGTTGTAAAACTGATAAAACGGAAGGAGGTGAGGAAATAATGAAACATGGAATGAAAGGTTGCAACTGTGAAGGTTGTGATAGCAAAGAAATGAAGAATGATTGTTGTGCAGAGGAAATGAAAGAGGATATAAAGACACTCTCAAAAGACGAACTGCAATTAAAGAAGGTAGAACTTGAGAAACAACTCAAAGAAGTTGACGAAACTTTAAACCAACCTGCAACAGAAACAGTATAACAGGTTTTTCTTCGTGGGTAGAACTGTGGTTTTACCCATCAGAAAAAGCTTTTATACAAAACAAAAAGGAGGAGGAATGCAAATACAAGTACTTGGTTCTGGGTGTACTAATTGTAAACGGCTGTATGAAATTACATCAGCGATTGTTGCTGATTTGAAACTTGATGCAAAAGTTGAGTACATTACAGACGTAACAAAAATTATTGAAATGGGCATTATGACAAGCCCTGTCCTTGCTATCAACGGAAAACCAATAATGACTGGGTTCACGTCTGACAAGGAAAAGATTAGGGCAAAGATGGTAGAAACATTACAAAAATGATATGGACGTTTTTTATCCAATACAACTGCTTGCTGATTTTGTGAGCTTTCAGCTCCTTCATTTAGGGCAGAAAAGTGTCCTTGGAGGTGCAGTAAATTTTTTTCTCTACGATAGTATTAAAATACTGATTCTTCTTTTGGTGATCATCTTTATCATTTCCTTTATCCGTTCCTTTTTGCCTCCTGAAAAGATACGAACATTTTTAACAAACAGATTTGAAATTGTCGGAAATGTCCTTGCTGCTCTGTTCGGTATTATTACACCTTTTTGTTCTTGCTCTGCTGTACCCCTTTTTATTGGCATGGTTGAAAGCGGTGTGCCGCTTGGTGTTACATTTTCGTTTCTTATCTCAGCTCCAATGGTTAATGAAGTAGCACTCGTTATGTTATTTGGACTATTTGGTTTGCCTATTGCGTTGTTATATGCCATATCTGGTGTGAGTATTGCTGTTATTGTTGGATATATCTTAGGAAGATTAAAGCTAGAATATTTAGTCGAGGACTATGTCTGGAAGATAAATGTTGGAAAACAAACAGAACAAGCAAAACTTTCTTTCAAAGAAAGGATAAACCAAGCTTACCTTTATACTAGTGATTTAATCAAAAAGGTGTATCCTTATGTTCTTATTGGTGTTGCTCTTGGTGCGTTTATTCATGGCTATGCTCCTGGGGATTTTCTGGCAAAGATAGCTGGAAAAGGGAATATCTTCGCAGTGCCAATTGCCGTATTGATAGGTGTTCCGTTATATTCAAATGCCGCAGGAACAATCCCAATTGTCCAGTCGCTTCTCTCAAAGGGACTTCCTATAGGGACAGCTCTTGCTTTTATGATGTCTGTTACTGCTCTTTCATTTCCTGAATTTATAATCCTTCGAAAAGTACTCAAGCTAAAGCTACTGGCATTGTATATTGCTATACTTACTCTTGGCATTGTATTTACTGGGTATTTTTTTAATGCTGTGCTATAAATAATTCGTCCCTGCATAATTTCTGGGAGGATTAAGGTTAAGATTGGAATATAAGATTTTGAAGTCGTCAAGCGTATAATCAAACTCAAGTTCTCGGTTGATGAATAAGTCCTTGAGGGGGAGCTCAAAATTTTTAATAATAACTGCATGATTAGCTTGTAATACTGAGAAAATCGGAGTATAGACAATTTTTTCTATCTTCTTATCTTTCACAATCAGCTTCTCAAAGAAGAACCTTAGGTAATGACGCTTGAGATATTTGGGAGCTTGTAAGTAAGTAGCGTGGATATTTCTGGTGAAAGCTAACACTTCTTCAATTAAATTTATATCAATATTGGCGTTGTTTTCTATTTCCTGAATAAGATTGTTTGTCAAGTGCCCTTTTCTTAGACAATCATTCTACGTCTAGGGTTGGGGAACTTTGACACCAATTTCAACCTATACTCCCTTGGTGACATCTTAAGCCTCGTATGGATCCTTTCTGTGTTGTAGTAGTTTATTGTTGTGTGGATTGCTGCAATGAACTCACCAAGCGTATCGAATCTGTCAAACTCAAGCCCAAGATCTGTCTTAAAGTTGTTGTAAAAGGACTCCTGGTAACCATTCTCCCAAGGAGATGCTTTCTTGCTCATGGAGATTTGGATGCCCAGTGATTCAAGGAATCCTGTGTATTCTTTCGATGTATATTCTGATCCCTGGTCCGTATGGACAACTTTAGGCAGGTGGCCCAGTGTTTTGACTGCATCAACTATGGCCTCAAGTACGATCTCTTTTGTGTGTTTGCCTGAAACGAACCAGCCTACGACCTCTCTTGTTACAAGATCCATATATGTTGCCAGATATACTACCTTTTGGAAGTAGATCAAATGGGTAAAGTCACCAACCAGAACTGTACCTGGTACGAGTGGACAAATACCTTTAATCAGGTTTCCGTATGGTGCAGGAGCCCCCTTCTTAAATCCCTTCTTTTTCTCCACCTGGTTTTCCTTTTATATGGCCTTATGCCATACAGTTTCATTATCCGTCTGACGCGTTTGCGACTGGTGCCAAGTGCTATGGCTATTCTTCTGTGGCCATAGCTTGGATTAAGGTTAAGGACTGAGACGATCTGCTCTTTTAAGAGCTCTGCATCTTGAAGCTTTTTGTCAAAATTAGAGTGATTATATATGCCTGATCTGGGAATATTCAGAAGGCTGGAAAGGAGTGACGCGCCAATGTCCTTTGCTCTAGATTGTACTAAAGCGAGTATTTGACTTCTTTTTTTTGTCTTCTCCAGTTCGAAGGTTAATATGCCTATTATCTCCTTAAGCTGCGAGTTTTCCTTCTTCAGCCTGTTGTGCTCAAGCAGGCTGACAGTACCCATGGCCTTTTTGGAAAGCCAAGTGTAAATACTCTTATCACTGACCCCATATTGAACTGCAAGCTGAGACACTCTTTCGCCGGCTTTAACCTTTTCAAGTATTTCTGCTTTAACTTCCGGAGCTACCGGTTTAAACATTTATTCACCTCCAATACATATACGAGCGTATTTTAACTGCTTAAATTATTTAGAACTACTGTCTATTTTAGGGGGTACCTATCAAAATGTACTGCAATCGAGTGCCGAAAAACGTGGCAATGCCTCTTATCTACAGGAAATTTTGCTTTTCTGGCATATTCCCGAAACAAACGAAATACTTGAGTCGAAGTAAGAGGGCCACCTTTTTGAGATAGGAACAGTGCTTTTTCTAGAGTACGCTTATGAAATCTTTCTTCATCCAAATAAATACGTAGGTATTTTTTTACTTGAGGGTGAAGGAGGTGTTGTGCGGTAATCCCATGCTTTTTGGCATGAATGAGTATTCTGTTGTTTTGAAAATCAAGATCTTCCACTTGCATGAGTCCAATTTCTGATGAATGCATGCCGTAAAAATATATCATAGTGAATAATGCACGGTCTCGAATTGACTTTACCTTTTTGAAAAATGCCTCGACTAACTCTGGTGAAACAAATTTAATTTCCTGCATAATGTAATAGAATATTTATTTTAGTACCTTGTAATAATATAGGCTTTAGCTTGCTATGTCAAGGTAAATTGATGGTTTTTAGATAACTGATTTAAGAAAATGTAATAGTTAAGGAATGAAACAGAGTATTTTTAAGGAAAATTTATAAAAGAATATGAACTTTTTTTGAAGATTATTTATATAATATCTGCTTCGTTAATTCGTGCCATGCTCCCATTTACGTAAACAAATGTGCCGAGTGGTGTTCCGTCACCTTCCTCTATAGTAAATGGTTGTCCTTGAGGTCGAGGAGTGTTAAAGCTATTAAAATTATTTTGAACAGCGAGAGTGGGTCTATCCATATTAAGCGCTGTCCTTTCAAGCTTTTGCCCTGTCTCTAAAGCTCGTCTAGCCATTTCAAACGTGTCGGGCCTCAATCCTCGTTCTGCGATAGCTTCAAGAGCTGTGCCTTGGAGAAGTCGTGCTTGTTTGATATGTTCCTCGTTACGTTTTGCGATAACTTCTGCTGACTTACTCTCTATGATTTTTTGTGCGGCTTGGAGTACGTGGAGCTTTTTATTTATCCAATGCCCTTCAGCGCCCTTTTTCTTTACGGAATCAATAGAGATGTTGAATTTAGTAGCGCAATCGGCATAACTGATTTTCTCATTACTGAGATAGAACGAATAGACCTTTTGCCAAGAAATTTGTTGAAGTGACATACCGGCATTATTATATCATCGGTGTAAATTGCGAGTAACAACAGTGTAGATGTCCTAGGGTGATTACGATAAAAGCTTGAATGCAACGTCTCATAAATTTTCGTTTTTGATCGTGTCAACGATATTGTCGTTACGGATCATCGCGCCGGAGAGCATCATGGTTGCCAAGACGATTACCAAGACGCCGATAATACAGGCAACGATCGCCTCCCAAGGCAGACTGAAAGCAAAGCTACTCACTCCGCCGAACTGGAGGTAAATGATTACGCTCACAGCGATTCCCAACGGAAGACCATACAGCAGCGCCGTCATCCCGTAGAACAGGCTCTCGTATTGCAACATGCTCCGAAATCCGCCCGGTGTCAGCCCAACAGACTTAAGCATGGCGATCTCGCGTCGGCGCAACTTGATGTTGGAATCCAAGGTGTTAATAATATTGATCACTCCTATCAGTGTAATCAACGCCAAGAACCCGTAGAAGAACAAGTTGGTCATTAGAGTTATCAGTGCTTGGCTCTTGTTCATCTCCACCCTTGAAAAGTAGGAAAAATTACCTCCAACAGTAGACTGATAGACTCGTCGAATAGCTGCTACTACTGCTGCTGTATTACCACCAGTACTTTGAATATACATGGCACCAGGATTAATCGGGCCAAGTTGTTGCATCTGGTCACTCAAACCATTGAAGACGGCGTCTGATACTATCAATTCCGGAACTACTATTGTAGTCGTCTTTCCCAGAAAGCCTAGAGGTGCTTCCTTCGGATTAACCGTGCCTATCTTCCAGGTCAGTTTAGACGTTGCCATACCCCCAATTTGAGAAGGAGTGTAGTTAGACATTTTGGAAACAGTTATTGTATCACCTGGTTTCAAATTGAACAGATTGAAGTCGTACACCTTCCCATTCTGATTGAGGTCTGTGTGGTCAAGCAGGATTCCCATAGGCTTTGCCGGATCGGAATACTGCTTCGGGTCTATACCAAGCTCTCTGGCGTAGTACGCGAACTCGGCTGGTCCAACGGCACTCACCTGAAGCACGAATTGGTAGGTACCACCTGCAGCGGCTTTCGGGAGATTTTTAGCGCCTTGTAACTCCTGCAGGGCTTGGAGAGCCTGGTTAGTGATCTCCGAGCGCGGGGGAATATATGCCTCATACGTTGAGCGTCTATACGCAACCTGTTGTACTTCCGGCAGCTTGCTAACCTGCTCGATAAAATCTTTGGCGTGACTTTGGTTGTAATCCAAAGCGACTTGCAGGTCGAAGTTCATCGCGTTGCTCGCATGCTTTTGGGTAGTAGTGGTATACAGCATCAGCGAGTTGAACGATACGAACAAGATGATGCTGAGCATGAGCGAGAGTAGCGTAGTGAAGTATCGCTTGCGGTCACGTTTGAGAGACTTAAGCGCCAGTTCACCCTCGAATCCGAACAGGCGTCGGACTAGCGGATTGGTACGCAGTCTAATGGTTTTACCTTCCTTGATCTCACCACTCTGGCGAATGGCATCAATAGGAGAAACACACGCGGCGCGCATTGCGGGAATCCATGCAGAGAGCAGTACTGTCGCTGCAGAGAGTAGCACTGTTGAAACGATGACCAAAGGCGACACTACCAGCGAGAGTCCGTGTGTCACGTCAAGAATCAATTGGGAGACGAACCCGCGAGTGAGCACGGTGAGTATCTCCATCCCGATGATGGCAACGAGGATGCCGAGCGGAACGCCAATGGCCGCGATGATGCTTGCTTCAGTCAGTACTATGCGGCGGATTTGCGCTGATGTGGCGCCTATGCTGGCAAACATGCCGAACTGCTTTTTGCGCTCGCCGATAGAGATTGCAAATGCGTTGTAGATCAACAGTGCTGAGCCGGATAGGATCAAGACGATCACGATAGCGATGGTTTCTAGAAAAAAGCCGAAGTAGTTTGATTTGCCACTGCCGCCCAGCCAGGGTAACAGCTTTTCGTTATACGAAATGTCGGTTGGCGTGCCGTCAGAGCTGCTCGTCACCGTCAGTCCCGCACTCTTTGCAATCTCCGGCGCGGTCGTATTAATACTCCACGGATTCTTGGCCAAAATCGAGACATTCACGGTGTCTGTAGCTGTCAATTGCGACAGATCGAGGTACGTAAAGGCCGGAAACGCCGCGGGCATACTGGTGTCACCTGGTTGCGGAGCCATCACTCCCACTACCGTGTAGGTTTTGGAAGAGGATGGCGTAAAGGTTTCTCCCTTTTGTAGCGCAACGTATTCTTCACCACCCCATGCCTTGACGCGTCCGGTATAGTCGGGGAAATTTCGCTGGCCGAACGTGAGACGCAACGTGGAGCCAGGTTTTAGATCCAGGCCGGAGTCTCTGATCATCGATTCTGAGATAAGCAGCTCATTCGGCTTTTTAGGGAGGCGACCGGAGAGCAGTTGAATAGACTGGTTTTGAAATGAATGACTATCATATGTCGTGACATATAAATAAGGACGAGTGTTGTTGTGGCTGCCGTACGTAGCATTCCCGATCAAACGGCTGAACATTGCCGACTCTACTGCGCTGTTTTGGCTGATTTGTATCGCATTTGCATACGAAACGTTGAGGAATTTGGCATGCCAATTCCCCGACATGTAGATCTCGTGGTCTATCATTACCTTCTGGAAGCTGAGGCCAAGCAAAAAAACTCCACATAACAGGGTGGAAGATAGAATAACTCCCAAAATAGTAACAGCTGTACGTTTTTTGTTGAGCCGCAGGTATTTCAAGGTATACGTCGTCAAGATATTCATAAGGTTGTGTTATTAAACCTTCACTTTTTCGTCACTCAAGATGTGCCCGTCTCTGAAGGAGATGATGCGGTCGGCCTGCCGAGCGATATCGTTGTCATGGGTCACCATGATGAGGGTCTGGTTATATTGTTTGTTGCAAAGTTTGAGGAGCGCCATGATTTCCTTAGAATTGTTGCTATCAAGGTTGCCGGTTGGCTCGTCTGCTAGGATGAGTGCGGGTTTGGTGATTAAAGCACGACCAATGGAGACGCGCTGTTGCTGTCCACCTGAAAGCTGATTGGGTAAGTGCCCGACTCGGTCTGCCAGTCCTAACGTAGAGACGAGCTCCTTGAGGTGCGCCTTATCCAAGCTGCGTCCATCCAGCAAAAGAGGTAGAGTGATGTTTTCTTCGACGTTAAGGATGGGTATCAAGTTGTAAAATTGGTAGATGAGGCCAATCTTTTGTCGGCGGAAGATAGCCAGTTTCGTCTGATCAAAAGAGCAGATGTCCGTTCCATCCACCAACACCTCTCCAGAGCTTGGAGTATCTACACCGCCCAATATGTGAAGCAGTGTCGATTTACCTGAGCCTGAAGTACCAACAAATGCGACGAATTCACCCTTTTCCACACTGAAACTGACGTCATCCAGAGCTTTTACCTGCGTATCGTTTTCTCCGTATACTTTTGAAAGATTTTTTACTTTGAGAATTTCCATACTCGTAGTTGTTTATTTTCTAGACTGAGTTCCTGAACCCTTTCAATTGCAGACCACTACAATCATTGCGGTAAAGCTGCCATCTGAATTTGGTTTCCCACCTACCGTTACGTTGTCTCCTGTTTTTAAATCGGATATAGCACCCGAGCCCGTAGGAGTTTTTATCGTTGTTTGAGGAGTGATATCAAAAACTTGACTACTGCCCTTTTTTAGTAGCCGTCCGTTTCTGCTTAGTTTAATAGTAATTGAGTTGTTTCCCATACTGACGATCTGTCCATTACCGCCAGTGTCACCGCAGAGGTCTCCATTTTGTGGAATTGAGCCTTCATTTCCATTCTTTGAATGATCAGACTGACCGTTATTAGTGTTACTGACTTGTGGTGACACAGTATTGTTAGTATTGTTCTGGTTATTACTGTTCTTACCACCAAGGATCGTATAACCTATCCAAACAATGATGACTACAATAATTATGCCAATGATTATTTTTATCGGTTTGTCCATATAAAGAGAGTATAAAATAATCAAACTGGGAAATGACTGGGAAAGATCAGTTTGTAAGCGGAAGCTCAATTACGAAATCTGTACCGTTTCTTTCTTCACTGACAACGGAAATAGTACCTTTATGTTTCTCAACGATTTCTTTTGCGATCGATAAACCTAATCCAAATCCAGATGAAGCGGATGCTGTACGACTTGTATCTGCTCGGTAAAATCTATCAAAGATATGTGATATATCTTTTTTTGCGATTCCCATTCCTTCATCATGTACTACGATTGTTGTTGAATTCTTACTAATTTTATTTTCAATTGTAATTGAAGATTTTTTATGACTGTACTTTATTGCATTATCAAGTAAGATAGTAAAAAGCTCTCGCAAACTGTCTCTTTCTCCTAGTATTTGTGCATTTGCAATTTTAGTATGTAATGTAATGTGTTTTGCGTTCGCAAGACTTTTCACCTTCGTTATTGCTTCATCAATGACCGACAGGAGAGAGAGTGAAGTGATGTGTCCTTTCTGTCTATTTTGATATTGAGCAAGTGTCAACATTCTGTTTGCTAATTCGTGTAATTTGTCAATTTGATAAATATTCCTTTTTAACAGATTTTGTACTCTAGGAGTTCTAAATTCTATATCATGCATATTCACTTCAATTGAAGTTTTGAGCGCCGTAAGTGGCGTTCGGAATTCATGGGACGCATCAGACACAAAGCGCTTTTGTTTTTCCATGCTTTCTTCGATTGGCTTGAGCGTTTTTCCTGCCAAAAAATAGCCTGCTCCACCCGCAAAAATGAAAATAATGCCATTGACAATAACGAGCGTAAAACGCAGTTGCGTACTGAAATTTTCAAGTTTGATACGCGTGTTCTGGGGGATTCTAAAGTGTTTAGGGTTAGTATTTCTTTGGGACAGTAAGTAATCGCCTGCCGCTGCGCGCTCAATGCCAAACAGGGTAGCTTTATAGCAAACAATACTAAACGTAATACTGATTATCATGATGATCAGTATGTACCAGGCAGTTAATGTAATTCTTGCTTTTGTAAACATGTTATGCAGCTATTTTATACCCAAATCCTTTTATTGTGTGAATGAGAGGCATAGTAAATGGTTTATCAATTTTATTTCTCAAATAACTTATATATGTTTCAATCGTATTAGGAAGGATATCCGCGTCAAAATCCCACACATGGTCTATAAGTTCTTTTTTACTAATAACATTTCCTGCATGTGCCATCAAATATTCAAGAATTGCAAATTCTGTATGGGTAAGATGAATTTGTTGATTATGTCTTGAAACTTCGTAGGTGATTGTATTGATTGTTAGATCTCCAACCTGAAGTTTTGGCTGCAATACTTCTTTTGGTCGCCTCATAAGTGCCTTAATTCGTGCAAGCAATTCTGCGAAAGCGAATGGTTTTACTAAAAAATCATCAGCCCCAATGCTTAAACCTGCTACTTTATTCTCAAGTTGCGAACGAGCGGTGAGGAAAAGAACAGGTGTAGCAATGTTTTCCTTTCGTAATTTATCACAGATTTCAATACCAGAAAGCTTGGGAAGCATCCAGTCTAAAATGATGGCATCATAGTTTTCAGTTGATGCCAAATCAAAACCAGTTTCACCATCATATGCTACATCAACAGCATATGAGTTATCTTGCAGACCTTTTTTTATTGAATCAGCTATCTCATGATCATCTTCAACGACTAAAATGCGCATGGTTGCATTATTATATCAACTGGCTGGGAAAATGCTGGGAATTAAACATATAACGTGTGATGTAGCGTTTTACCTTCATAATGTATGCCGTCAGCATTAGCCAAAGCTCCTCCAAGCTCCGTACGACAACGTTTGAAGCTGGCAGATATAAATGATAGTTTCGGGATTCATTCGTGTCCTAGTCTTTTCTGAGCTAAATGGCTGATTTTTGTATTTCAAGTATAAACGTTAGACTTTTCGTTAAGAAGTTAAAAAAACCATAAAATAATATCCATTACCAACAATTAAGCGATTTAGGCACAAAAAAACGATTGTTAGGTATGTCCATGCCCTGCCCTATGGTCTCTACTACTACCAAGAAACACACTCTTTAGCCTCCTCCCTAAGTATCAAAGAAGCTTTTTAACGAAATCAAATAGCATCAAAGGGAGGGGGTGGCCATATACCTACTGTGGTTCGTAATGATGAGGTCAACTGATTCTTCTTCTTGGTAGAGGAAATTATAAGGTGCTGTTCTGTATGTAATATTTGTCATAACAATCTACTGATTTGCTTTGAAAAATGCCTGAGCGAATCCTCCTGGCGTAATACTTCTGCGTGTTTGCCTATCCCATTTCACAAAATATTCGGGATGTATGTCTTTACTTCTCATATAATCAAATTTTGGCAACACTTGTGAATTTGTCTTATGTTTTTCTATTTGTTCCGGTTTTAGTACTTCCGTTATTTCTTTATACATTTTTACAGGGGAATTAAAATATCCCCATAAGGCAGTCCTCTTTTTATAAGCATCTCCAAATTCCCAAGGGTCAAAAATAAATGGAGGATGACCAAGAAACCATTTCAATCGTCCATACCAAGGGTTTTCCAAAACCCAAAATTTAAGAGGAGGATACTTCTGCTGATCGTGTAATGTTTGATATTGATAGGAATGAATAATACGGATACACGCTTCTACTATTTTCATGCCTCCGTGTAAATCTCGTGGAGTTTTCGCTTTTGTTCTGGCATCGCTAAACATTGTGCAGGGAGGAGCTGCCAGTACTCCATAAACATTCTCAGGTGGCTGATACGTTAAGACATCATTTTCCGGTAAAGTAACCAGCCGAACGTCATACCCTGCTTCTTTATAGGGTATGCTCCATGATCCGGTTCCTCCGCATAAATCAAGTATAATTTTTTTCATAAACTAATCTGTGAGATCGGTAACTTCCAGTGAAGTTGGTACACCTAGCTCCTGCACTTTGTCCGTAACTTCTTCCGTAATTCTTTTAATCCAGTAAAATTTTTGTGTTTGTCGCCGAAACTGTATAGTAAATCCATCATGCTGCCAAAGGGTAATCTTGAAAGATTGAGTATCTTTTTCTTGTATTGCCAATTCCACAACACCGGAGAGCAAAAGCAATTCCATCGCTTGAGAGACTTGTGCGAGGATTGATCTGCATGACATCTCTTTTTTTCGAGTAAGCCATCTGCCGAAGCAGTCTTTCATTCCTCCGTTTTGACTTATCTTTTGTAATTGTTCTCTGCTTGCGTTCCACATGATTTGAATAACATAATGGGATTTGAAAGTAGTAAGCGCATCTTCTCCGAGTGGTGAAAGAATAAGAGAAACGGTCGTTTTTGCTGCGCCGTACATAATAGCGTAAAGTGCTTCTTTGAAATAATCTTTTGCTTGAGGGTTTCCTTTTTTATCAATGCCGAAGATTCTATACAAATCGTTCCAGATATTATGGGACTGTCGACGAATTCAATTAAATCAGTAAATACTTTGTAGAAAAAAC
>CAYZEE010000016.1:0-22609 GCA_964477485.1 uncultured Gammaproteobacteria bacterium | reverse complement strand
AGCCATTGACATTCAAGACTGCGAATTTGGCAGAAGAGGTGGAGGTGCCGCCGATGAGTAAATCAACGGTATTGTTGAGTGGATAAAGGGTGCCAGTGTTCGTATTAAGAACCCAAACAGAACCGCCACTTCCTATTCCGCAAGTACCAACACCGGTTACGATACCGTTTGTCACAGAAACACAGGAAGGGCTAATTGCTGTCGAACCGAGATTGTTATTCATGGTAAGACTTCCAACATTAAGAGCGAGCGCTCCGCTTCCATTCTGAGGGGAAATAGTTATATTACCGGTAGTAGTGCCTCCTATCGTCAAAGAACCGTATCTAAGAGATTGGATAGTTCCTGCTCCTCCCAAAGCCAATCCTGTACTTCCTGCTGAAATTGAAGCAGTCGGAGTACCTCCTGCGACATTTATGAAAGCAAACTTTGCTGAAGTTGTACCAGTTCCTCCTAGTAAGAGGTCATCTGATATATTAGTCGGAGAAAGAGCTCCATTGTTCTCCTGCCATAACAGTGCGCCTGCAGCAGCAGAAATTGTGACTTTTTTGTTTATGGTATCGCTTGAAAGAGTTATTCCTGTACCACTGGCAAAGGTCAGAGTATCGGTGTTGCTGTTTGCGGAGAAGGAACTTGCGCCAATCACGGCAATAGTTTTGAATATGTCCTGGGAAGAACCTAAGTCGTTATTGGTAATTGTTAAGCCCGAAACCGAAATCCCTGTACCAGCGGAAAGACTAAGCGAGCCTGTCGAGCCACCTAGAGAAAGAACGCCTGTATTGGTAACTGTAGGATTTTGCCCGGAGCTGACTGATATGCCGCTTCCAGCGGCAAGAGACAGAATTCCAGTGTTTGAGATAGTCGGAGTCTGCCCAGGACCTACGACTATCCCCCCTCCACCAACTGCCCCATAAAGAACGTTTGAGGCAGTAAGTTTTCCGGTCCCAGCATTTATGTTTGCGTTCTCAGTGACTATTCCGCCGGAAAGAGTTGCAATCCCGGCGACCCTAATTGTATCCAGGAATTTGGCCGTGCTCTCAAATTCACTCGGGACTCCTACGCCAAAAATTAGAGCAGTGCTCTGTGTGCCTGCGCCAAGCACAGCTCCTCCATTCATTCTGGGAACTTCGACAAGAGGCGATGGTTTTTCTTTCTGATTCGTATTAAAACCAAGAAAATTTGTTGATTTCAAAGTCGCAATTACCATCCCTGCAGTTACGAGAAAAAAAAGCACAAACAGAGTGGCCATCGCAATTTTTCTAAAAACAACAATACTTTTTACAACTTCCGAAAGGTAAACTGGATGAGATGATGGTTGAGTTCTAGCTCCATCATCGAAATATTTTCGAAGCAGGTCATTGGCGGAAACAGTTCCTTCCCATTCGGGTATTTGTTCTCCATTTTTTTGTCTCTTAAAATTATCAACTTGCTCTTGAGTATATCTACGCTGATTCCCGGGAGTTCTCTGGGGGATAAGGATACGACGCTCTTCCCAACGTCTCAAGGTTTTTGTAGATACGCCCAAGATGTTTGCTACTTCTTGGATACTTAGTAATTTCTTCATAGGGCAGATAATTTACAAAAACCTAAGGTTCTAGATTTTGATTGTCCAAGTTCTCTTTTGCATGTATAAGTTTTTGTCTAAGTATGTCCATGTTTTTGTCCAATTTTGTCCAAGTTTTATAATATATAATAATATTACTCATATCCGTGAAAGATTGTCAAGTAGTAATATAATATTATCCCAATCTTATCATTGTCTAAAATGTCCAAGTTTGAAATTGTTAAAATTTGGTCATTTATTTTCACGAAATGCCTATTGATTAAATGATAAGATTGTGATAAATTTGTCCTAATACAGCAGACGTTAATTATGCTTAATCTGTCCTACAATCTCTCCCCTATTCTTAGAGAGAGATTGCAAAAAATAGAATTATTGCGCGAGAAGATACTTCTTTTTCCTGTTTCTCCAAAAGCTGAACTCTATCTCCGCTGGGAGGCAATGCTTGATAGAATATATTGCTCGCTTGCTATTGCAGATAATCCACTCGATAAAAATCAGATTGTAAAAATTTTAATATCTACAGCCCTGCAAAATAAAGAAAAAGGCGGGGGAACAGACAAAAATGAAAAAGATGTACAAGGTTATAAAAGAACCCTTGATTATATTTCACAGCATTGGTTAGTGTCGGACAAAACTGTTACATTAAAAGATATTTTGAGTATTTACGATATATTCTGCATGGGATCTCTTCGCGTACCTACTTCTCGGATTCAAGAATTACTCGATTATCTTCAAGCACACAAAGAACATCCGGTTATTCAGGCAGGGACAGCGAACTTAGGAATAGCCAGAATCCATCCATTCACAGATGGAAATGGTCGACTGAGTCGATTAATTGCTCTTTTGTTTCTATATAAAAATGGTTTTGATGTAAAAGAGCTAGTAGTTTTTGAAAAAGAATGGGCTCAAGACCAGGAAACTTTTAGACAAGCCTCGCAGATTGCCGCAAATGCAGCAAGTATCACTGTATGGCTTGAGTATTTCTCTCAAAGCTTACTCACACAGCTAACTAATGTCTTTGATAAAATCAAGAGCGGCTCCTCCGAAAGACTAGGTGCCCCCTCCTCTTTTTGGGAAATAAATGACAGACAAAAGGAAATACTAAACATTCTTAAAGAACCAGAATCAACAATTACTAATAGAAGAGTTCAGAAGCAATTTAAGGTTTCTCAAATAACCGCATCACGCGATCTATCAAAACTTGCGGCCCTTCGACTTATATTTGTTCATGGAAAAGGACGATCTGTCTACTATACTAAAGTATGAATTGGATATTGTTTGATATGTTTGGGCAAACTAGAAATAATTTGACAATAATAAATAAGATTAATAAGATTAAAAATATGCGATGGCATCTCTATTTATTTGCCATAATCGCTAGCGTATATCTGGTTTTAGCAAATCCAGTGTTGGCGTATGCCTCTGCGGCATCCGAAGGACTTGCAATCCCAATCCCAATCGCTGAAAAGAATATACGCGAAGGAGATATAATAACTGCTATTTCACAAGGGTACAAGCTTACCACCTATGCCTATGATCCGTCAATCTACGGAGTTGTAACTCAAAATCCTGCAATATTTTTAAAAGAATCACCCGGCGCAGGAGTATTTGTGATAAGTTCTGGAAAAACACTTGTTAGGGTTTCTACTCAAAACGGATCTATAAAGAAAAATGACTTTATTACAAGCTCTAAGATCCCCGGAGTCGGACAAAAGGCAGATGTTAATGGATTTGTGTTGGGAATGGCCCTTGAAAATTATAATAACCCTAATCATAATGCAATAGGTGAAATTCTTGTATCCATAAATCCTCATTATAATGCGATTTTCATCACAACCAGAACAAACCTTATAGAGAGTATTAAAATCGTTGCGGGGTCACCTTTGCTATCGCCTTTGACAACTCTTCGCTATCTTCTGGCTGCTGTAATAGTAATAGTCTCATTTGTTCTCGGCTTTATCTACTTTGGCAGAATCGCAAGAACCGGAGTTGAGGCGCTGGGAAGAAACCCGCTTGCATCAAAAATAATACAGCTTGGGATTATTGTAAACGTACTCTTAACCGCAGTAATTATATTGGTTGGAATAGGAATAGCGTATTTAATATTAATATTGTAAGCCCGTACGCATAGAACAACATAAATGCTATTTACTTTAAAAAATGTGCGGGGTAAAATTGACTTATGACCATTAATCCTTTGATATTTTTCGATTTAATTCTCGCCGTATTCGTGCTGTCTCTGACAATCGGTGCTATCATTATTTCTTACGCTAGGAGCGTAAAAGAATTTAATTCCGAACGGCATGAAGCAGATAAACTACTTGAACAGATGCGCAAAAAGGAATCTGCTCTTCTCGATGAAGCATTACTAAAAGCGGGAAAGATAACTGAAGAAGCAAGCATGAAGGCGCAAGAGATATTAAATAGCGCCAACGCTTTAAGCACTGAGTCTAAAAAAACGCTTGAAGATGCACTAGAAAGTCTTGTAAGACATCAAACAAGTTACTTCGAAAAAGCATCACAGGATTTCTTAAAAACATATAAAGACGAACTGGATTCATTAAGACAGAAGGATATAGAACTAGTAAGGAATACATCAAAAAGTATAGAAGAAGATACTACAAAAGAAGTAAAAGATTTTGATAACGTGCTTGAAAGGGAAACAGTTGCTTCCCAAAAAATAATCGAGGAAAGAATTGAGTCAGAATATGCAAGAGTTAGAAAAGAGGTAGATGATTATAAAAACCAGATGATTAAAAAGGTAGATGAGGAAATTTACAAAATTATAGAGGATGTCTCAAAACAAGTAATAGGGAAAGGGTTATCGCTTACACAGCATGAACAGCTCGTTATTGATGCGCTGAACACGGCAAAGGAAAACGAAATAGATAAAAGCTTATGAAGAATAATTTGATAAATTTTGACATCTTAAAGTCATTAAAAACTACTAAAGAAGCGAAAGAGTTTTCTTCGAATATTGATCTTCTCTTAGGCGATCTGTTTAAAGATTACAAGAAACCTTTTGAAGAAACTCTTAAAGAACGGGTAGACCTAAAAACAGCAGAGGCTCTAAAAAGAGCTTTCAATGACAAAAGTATTAACCTAAATGACAACATGGCAGTAGAAAATTTTTTAACAAGCTTAAAAAATGAAGTACAAAAACTTAAAATCCTTAAGCTTTACCTCGCTTTCGACCCAACGGATGAAATTACCGAGGATATTCTTGAATGGGTTTCTAAAAATATTGGCGCTGGCATAATTTTGGATATTGAAAAAAACGAGTCATTAATAGGAGGGGCGATTATTGTTTTTAACGGAAAGTATCAAGACTTAACAATTAAGAAGCAGCTTGAAGAACTGTTCGACAAGAAGAAAGACGCAAAATTATTTACTCTCGCAAGTACTCAGAATTGAAATGAAAGGTTTTACTGCTTACCTTAATGCCATTCAAGAAATAGGATACGTCGAACAAGTAACAGAAGACATAATTCATGTAAGCGGCCTTCCCTCGGTCAAACCCGAAGAAGTTGTAATTTTTGAAACCGGAGATATTGGACAGGTTTTCTCCATAGAATCTGAGCTTGTAGAAGTAATGCTTTTTTCTAAAAATCTGATAAAGCCAGGGACGAGAGCAGCGCGCACAGATGAGGTATTGAATGTACCAGTAGGCTTTGAACTCTTAGGACAAGTAATAAACCCCTTAGGGAACCGCATCAGTGTCACTAAATCTTTAGGCAAACCAAAAGAATCCCGCCCTGTTAACAGTACTGCGCCGGGGATTGCTTATCGCAAAACCATAACTAAACCCCTGGAAACAGGAATATTGATTGTCGATTCAATAATACCTTTAGGACATGGACAGCGGGAGCTCGTAATTGGAGATAGAAAAACTGGAAAAACTAATTTTCTTGAAAAAGCTGCTATAAGTCAGGTCCAAAAAGGAAATATTTGCATATATGCTACGATTGGGAAAAAAAGGCTTGATGTAAAAAGCGTTGAGGAGTTCTTTATAAAAAATGGAGTTATGGACAAAATAGTTATTGTTGCCTCGGGTTCTGAGGATGCAGCCGGACTAATTTACCTTACCCCCTATACGGCGATGACAATAAGTGAGTACTTCAGAGACCAGGGAAAAGATGTTCTTCTCATACTGGATGACCTGTCAACCCACGCTAAATTTTATCGAGAAATATCGCTTTTGGGTCGAAGATTCCCGGGTAGAAGTTCATACCCAAGTGATATTTTCTATACTCACGCAAAACTTCTTGAAAGAGCCGGAAATTTCCAAACAAAAAAAGGCGAATATTCGATAACCTGCCTTCCTGTGGCTGAAACTACTCAAGGGGATTTTTCAGGCTATATTGAAACGAACCTTGTGTCTATGACTGACGGTCATCTCTATTTTGACATAGATTTGTTTTATCAAGGCAGAAGACCCGCTATAAATCCTTTTATTTCCGTAACCCGTGTCGGAAGACAAACACAGTCTCCTCTAAGACGGGAAATAAGCCGGGAAATCATAAGCTTTCTAAGTCTTTATGAGAGAATGCAAACTTTTATCCATTTTGGCGCAGAACTGAATGAAAATATAAAAGCTACTCTTGCGACCGGTGATAAGATGATTCAGTTTTTTAATTATACATCCAAAAATCCTCTTCCTATTAATCTGCAGATAATTTTTTTTGCAATGCTGTGGGCCGATGTTTGGCAAAAAAATGATGAAACCATGATTGAAAAGGAAATGGAAAAACTCATAACAGCTTACAAAACAGACAAGAAACTACAAGATATGGTTGACAGATTGGCTCAATTGAGCTCATTCAATAATTTGTTAAAAGAAATAAAAGAACAAAGTCCGCAAATATTAAGACTCGCTGCAAAATATGGTAAGTAAAAAAGAAGTAGGTGAAGAATTCACTAGTGTTTCGATGCTTAAAAACATACTTGAGACGTATGAGGAGTTGGCTGCAACCCGCATGCAGAGTACAAGAAACTCTGTTTTATTAAGACGTGATTTTATCCTGGAATTAAACAGTATATTTCAGGAAGTTAAAGCGTCCTATAAAGATGAAATTGGAAAATTAATGAAGAAGAAAAAAGTTAAAGATCCTAAAAAACTTACATTTATACAGCGCAATGGGAAAACTCTTTACATCTTCCTTTCTTCCAATACAGGTCTTTACGGAGATATTATAAGACAAACATTCGATTTGTTTACCGAAGTTATAAAAAAAGAAGTTTGTGATATAGCTATTATTGGCAGGGTTGGACTTGAGTTTTTTAAAGAGACAAATTTAAAAATTCCCTATACGTATTTTGATTTTCCCGATAATAAGATGGATATCGAGGCTCTTAAAAAAATTGTCGCCTACATTATTGCCTATGAAAGGATATTTATCGTCTATGAGCAATTTGAGAATGTAATTTCCCAACATCCTGTCATTGTAAATATTTCAGGCGATCCCCTGCCCCAGGCACCTCAAGGCCCTAGCGTCAAATATTTTTTTGAACCAACACTTGAGAAAATCCTGATGTTTTTCGAAGAAGAAATTTTTTCTTCGCTATTTGAACAAACTATTTTCGAATCCCAGCTGGCAAAGTTTGCGTCGCGCATGACTTCGCTGGAAGTAAGAGTTGATCATATTAGAGGAATCCTGAAAGAAATCGACCTTGAAAAACAGAAGGTAAGGCACAGAGCCATGAATAAAAAACAGCTTGAGACATTCTCCGGCTTGTTTTTGTGGGGCAATAGTTATGGATAAAGATCGCGGAAAAATTACAAGAATCCAGGGGCAGATAGTAGAAGTTGAATTCGAAGATGAACTGCCTAATTTACATGATATTTTGATTTTGGAAAATGACAGCAATACAAAAATGGAGGTGGTAAGATCTTCGGGCTCTTCCAAATTATTCTGTTTATGTCTTACTTCGACAAACAAACTTTTTAGGGGAGGGAGGGTAATTAACACAAAAGAACCTATCCTTGTTCCTGTGGGCGAAGGAGTTCTAGGAAGAGTTCTTGATATCTTTGGACAAGAACTTGACAATCTTGGGGAAATTAAAAATACTGCGAAAACGACTATTTATGGAAGCGCTCCTTCATATAACGATCTTTCCACTCATCATGAGATCCTTGAGACAGGAATTAAGGTAATTGATTTCTTTTCACCTCTTGTAAAGGGTGGAAAAATTGGACTTTTCGGCGGCGCAGGTGTTGGCAAAACCTTGCTTCTTACAGAGATTATCCATAATGTTATTGTCCTTAGAAAGGCTCAAACTAAAAGTGTTTCAGTTTTTGCAGGCGTTGGAGAAAGAACACGAGAAGGACACGAACTTTATGAAACACTCGCCTCCCAAGGAGTCCTGCCTTCCGTATGTCTGGTTTTCGGTCCAATGGGAGAAAATCCGACAGTTCGTTTTCTAACCGGGTTTACAGCCGCAACTATTGCTGAATATTTTCGGGATAATCTTAAAAGAGACGTCTTATTCTTCATAGATAATGTTTTCCGTTTTGCCCAAGCTGGCAATGAGCTTTCTGTTCTTATGAATACCATCCCTTCAGAAGACGGTTATCAGGCAACTCTAGCTTCCGAGATGGCGTCATTTCATGAAAGACTCATTTCAAATCAGGAAAATGCCATTACTTCGATAGAGGCCATATATATACCAAACGATGACATACTGGATCAAGGAGTCCAGGCAATATTTCCCTATCTTGATTCAACAGTCGTTTTATCCAGAAACGTTTACCAGGAAGGACATCTGCCGGCAGTTGATATTATGTCCTCCACCTCTGCAAATCTTAATCCTGAGATTGTCGGCGAGCTTCACAACGAAGTTGTTCCGAAAGCCAAAAGCCTTTTAAAAAAATCTCTGGAGCTTGAACGAATTGTTTCTCTGGTTGGAGAATCTGAACTTTCACCTGAAGATAAATTAGTTTATAGACGAGCAAGAAAGCTTCGTAATTTTATGACCCAAAGCTTTTTTGTGGCGGAAAACCAAACCGGAAGAAAAGGGGTCTATGTTCCGCGACTAACAACAGTTGAGGATGTAAACGCTCTTTTGAATGGGAAATATGATGATTACCCGGAAGAAAAATTTCTTTTCGTTGGAAGCATCAAGGAGGTAAAAGGTGAAAAGCAGTCTTGATAATAAACCTCTAATTCTTTTAGTCGTTAGGACAAAAGAAGGTATATCTTTCAAGGGTAAGGTGAAAGCCTTCTCCTCATATAATGACAAGGGCGTCTTTGACGTTCTTCCCGAGCATGAAAATTTTATCTCTCTTGTTAAACAGCATTTTGTAATTCACGCTCAAGATGGAAAAGACAAAGAAATAAAAATTGACAATGCAATTATCAAAGTCTACAAAAACGAAGTCCACGTTTTCCTCGGCTTGACAAGCTGAAAATAAAAAGATTTTTACTATTTGAAGCTCGCATGCGCAAGCTTGGAATGATTTAAATTTAAACCATTTTTCTGTAGGAGGCCTGGTGGTCTTTTTTAATTTTCTCCTCATTCGGGACTTCTAAATGTTCTTTTATGAAGGCAATTGTTTCATTTGGATATTGGGTGTTGACAAAAATTCCAGTACCTATTTCAAATCCGCCGAGCGTTTTTGCTCGGGGAATTAGACGAAGATACCAATTGCTTTTAGGGTAAATGTAAAAGTTAAAAGGAAATTCGTGACCGTGCCTAAGGTCAAAAATCTGGATTAATCTTGATAGAAGAGAACTTAAATCCTGTATCTGTATATCGGAAATGTCGCCAAATTCTTTTCCTGTCTCTTTTGGCTCTATCCATACTTCATCAGGCCACTGAGAGTCTTGTGGACAAAAGACCAGAAAATATTCTGTTTCTGCGTGATTTGAATCTTTTAAAATCTTATCCTGTGGTACAGACGCAGAAATATCCAATTCTACCTCGTATGGCACAACAACTAGTTGAGTGTGGGGATGCGGGAGACTTTCTCCTCCACCTTCTCCTCTATTGTGAAAAATGTAAATTTGTCCCTTTTCCTTGTACGCGTTAAAACGCTTTCTATATATTTTTAAAATAAGTTCGACTTGAGAAAGAGGCAGCTCATCAAAGTTCTTGTGATGATCTGGCGAATGAATAATAAGTTCATGAACCGGAGCAAAAGGAAATTTATTCACCACAACTCTTGTCTGCCAATTAGAATCTCCTTCTGCTCCGCCTACTCTAAAGATATCCGGCTCCACTTTCTCCCTGCCGGGACAAAAAGGGCAAACAGGTTGCGATTTTACTGCCACATCGGGCCTTTTTGACCGCCTAGGAGCAAGAATTACCCATTTTCGCGAAGCTGGATTTTGGATAAATTTAAAGTCCATAGCTATTAGTATTAAGTATATATAATGTATTAAAATTATTGATTAATTAGTTGATTGTAAACTCTTTCGTATCCGTCTACCATTCTCTCGACTGTAAAATTTTCTTCAACATGCTTTCTGCAAGATCTTCTATCTATCTCTTTTATTCTTTTGATAGCTTCAACCAATCCCTCGACTCCTTGTTTTTTTATAACAAAACTGCCTTTCAGAGGCCTATCTTCATCATCCGGGTCAATGATAAACCCGGTTACCCCGTCTTTGACAATTTCCGCAACCGACCCATGGTTGTACGCAATTACAGGTGTCCCGCAGCTCATTGATTCTACCATAACAAGCCCGAAAGGCTCTTCCCAATGAATAGGATAAAGAGTACATAATGCGTCTTTGTAAAGCATTATCTTTCTTTCTCTTTTTATTTCTTCTTCAAATTCTATCAGATTAGAAATTTTAGAATCAAAAATTAAAGGGAACAGAACTGTTTCACAGAAATCCTTGTCAACAGGATCAACGGTTCCCGCGATCCTAAGCTTCATTTTTAAAACTTTTGCTGCCTCGACTGCGTCAACAGGACCTTTTTTCTGTGTAATTCTTCCCATCCAATAAAGGTATTCTCCCTTTTTGTCTGAAAAAGAAAACTGAGAACTATCAATGCCATTATAAACGGTTGCAAGATAATTTAAATTCTCCATTCCTCTTCTTTGAGAATTGCTTATGGAAACAAATTTTTGATTTTTGAATTTTCTTAGAGTATCTCTTTTATCCTCATCCGGAACATCTTCTTTAGAAAATGAGCCATGGATAGTATGAACAACTGGAGTTTTTACCAAATCTGTTAAAAACATAGCGTAATATTGGGCATGATTGTGAATAATGTCAAATTCTTTTTCTCTTTCAAAGCATTCAATATAATGAAGGAGAGGTTTTAACGGATGGTTTTTTAATTCCCCGCTGTTTCCAAGAGCTACCGGAAAAATCGAAGAAAGGTGTGCTTTAGTCTCCGAATCTCCTGAGGCAAAAAGAGTTACGTCGTGACCTCTTTTTACCAATTCTTCAGTCACATAATGAACGATCATTTCGGTTCCCCCATAACCTCTGGGAGGAACAGAAATCCATGGCGGTGCAATTTGCGCAATCCTCATATTTTTATCTTATATAACGCCTTTTCATAATCATCAACCATCTTCTCAACTGTAAAATTTTCCTCGACATGCTTTCTGCAATCACTTCTTTTAATTAGCTCAATTTTCTTAACTGCTTCAAACATTTGACTATCATCTTCTATAACGTAACCTGTCTTATCATTAACTACTACCTCAGGAATAGCCCCATGATTAAATGCCACAACAGGAGTTCCGCAGCTCATTGCTTCTATCATTACAAGACCAAACGGCTCATCCCAGGCAATCGGAAATAAAAAAACTTTAGCGTTTCTATACAAACTCACCTTTTCTTTAAAGCTGACTTCGCCAAGCCACTTTATCTCTTCTCCGTCAATATCCTTACTAAGCTCTCTGTAATAGTCATAATCTCTAATTTTGCCGGCTAAAATAAGCCTCATACCCAGTTTCTTGGCAATTTTTATAGCTTCTCCTTGATTTTTATGTCTTCCAATTGATGAAATCATAAGAAGATAGTCTTCCGGTCTGTCATTAAAAGGGAATTTTGATATATCAACTCCGTTATAAACGGTTGCAAGATATGAAAGACCCTCAAAATTTCTCCTCTGGGCATTACTGATTGTAATTATATCTGTATCAAAAGCTTTAAAAAGTTGTACTAACTCATCGAATAAATTAAGATGCATAACGTTAATAAAAAGTTTATTAATAAGCTTAGCAATTGGCAAAAAAATTGCTTCGCCCCTCATGTTATTAAGAATAATGTCATAATCATCTTTTCTTTCTAAAAGCTTCTCTACAACTTCTGAAAGGTGAATCATTTCTATTCTAAGCTCTCTTGAAGATTCTGTAAATTTATGGCCAAATTCGGAGGTTTTACCTCTGCCTATCTCTATAACTTCTACATTTTCATTCCTGAAATTTTCTGCGGTACCCGTTTTGGCAAAAAGAATGACTTTGTGTCCTTTTTCAGCCAAGCCCTTTGCCTGATGATATGCAATCCATTCGGTCCCGCCTGATAAAGGAGGCGGGACAGGAAAAGCTGCTGAACCTAATATTGCAATTCTCATTTTTTTTTCAAAAATTTTATTCTTTTTAAGAACTTATTCGACCATTTATCTAAATCCCCATGCTTTCTTAAATCCTCGATTTTCCTAAATTTATAATATATGCTTTCATATTTCCGAGCAACTTTTTCCCAGGTAAATCTCTCTAAAATTGTTCTTCGGGCTTTCTCTCCCATCCTTTTTCTAAGCTTATCATCACTTAAAAGAATGTTTACCTTCTCTACAATCTCTTTGGAATTTCTTGGTCTTATAAAAAGACCATTAACTCCATCTTTTACCGCAAGAGGTAGACCTCCCTTTCTCGTAACCACAACAGGAGTTTTAGTAGCCATTGCTTCAAGAACGACTAAACCTAATGGCTCGTCCCAAATACTTGGAACTACACAAATATCCGCTCTGTAGTAGAGCTTAATAAGATCATCGTTATCAATAAAGCCTAAAAAACGCACATTCTTAAGTTTTAATTCCCGGACAAGGTTTCTCAAATTTTTACGCTCCGGACCATCTCCAACGATCCCAACAGTAGCATTTATATTCCTTGCTGCCTGTATGAGATATCTTACGCCTTTGTACTTAGTTAACTTTCCTGAAAAAAGAACAAGTTTTTGTCCTTTTAAATTAAATTTTTTTTCAACACCCTCTGTGTCCATTTCTTCGGGGAAATTTGAAAGATCCACGCCTCCCGGAATCACCCGAATCTGTTTTCTGATCTCATCACCTAAAATTCTAAGCATCCACTCTTTGGTCCAGAAACTGTTAGCCACAATCCTTTTGGCCTTAACAATAGCTTCCTGGGTAAAATACGGATAACGTTTATCGTCCTCAAGAGTAGGAAGTTCTGAGCCATGCACGGTTACTATAAAGTTCAGTCCATATGAAAGTTTTATAAATCTTGCAATCCAGGAAAGAGGCATTAGGTGATGGACATGAACTATATCCGGATTAAATTCATTAACAGCTCTAACTACTGAATTAAAGTAAGAAAGATAATTTACTGAAAGCTCCTTTCCCTGTACTTTTGTATAAAGTTTTGAATCCTGCCATTCAGGATGCCCTGTAAATGAAATCCTCACCGGAAGATTGACTTTATATATCTTTACACTGTCAATTTTGCGCGAGTCAGGAACGACCATTGCAACTTTGTGCTTTTTTGCCACTTCTTTTGCCAGTTCTCTTGCGTAAGTCCCTGAACCTGAACCGAAAAGCGGAAATGTCTGAAGATAAAGAATTCTCATGGTTTAATTATAATCTTACTTGCCTTTATTAACAAATCTTTCTTTCAGAACCAAAAATACAAAAACTAAAAGAGAAAGTTGGCGTTTTACTCTCCACGGCTGGATAATAAGTCTAAATAGCCATTCAAGACCTATTTTCCTCATCCAAACAGGCGCCCTTTTAACTTTCCCGCTTATAAAATCAAAAGCGCCTCCAACGCCTATGGCAACTTTAACTGGCAGTTTCTCTAAATTTTCACTAATCCAAATTTCTTGTTTCGGAGAGCCGAATGCGACGAATAGGATGTCGATAGTATTATGTATTAAGTATTTTGCATTAGGTATATTTTCGCCGTTTTTTCCGTTCACCTGATGCCTGATGCTCGATACTTGATACTTTCTTGCTCGAACAAATCCTTCTTTACTCCACTGCTCACCGACAAAACCAATCTTTAAGTTTGGGTATTTTGACATTAAGCACTTAGCCGTTTTCTCTGCTACTCCGGGTTCTCCTCCCAAAAATCCTACTGTTATAGGCTTTTCTATAACCCTCTCGCACAACTTATCGACCAAGTCAACTCCATGAATTCTTCTTTTTATTGCCTTTCCGAGGATTTTGCCTGCCAGTATTACGCCGATGCCGTCCGGCAAGGCTAATTTTGCACTGTTTAAGATTTTTTTAAAGTTGCGATCGTTATGAGCAATGACCAAAAGTTCTGGGTTTGGGGTAACAATATAGTACTTATTTATTGTTTTCTTGACACTTTTTGCTATATACTCTAGGATTAAGTTTTCGGGACTGGTTGTAAACCCAACCCCAAGAATAAATATTTTTTTAAACATAGTCAATTTACTATAAGATGTTAGTATAGCGGTATCGTAAAGTTAAAAATAATGATTTTGAACATTTTATATACTCGAAATTAGTCATCGTAACTCCTCTTTGATAGATAAAAAAAATATAGTTTTTATTTGCCACATCAATAAAAATACTATAAATCTATTGTCTTGTGAAAATTTTTGTTGTTTTTATTTTTTTGTGAGTTCCAAGAAATATTAGATAAATATTATAGGATAAAAATTGATGTTCGGTTGCCTACTTTTTCGCTATACTTCTTTTATAAAGTTCTATATTTTCAAGCGCCACTCCGGTCCCTCTTACCACACACAAAAGTGCATCTTCGGCAACATGACAAGGTACCCCTGTTGTCTTTGTTACCAGCTTATCAAAGTTTTTCAAAAGAGAAGTCCCACCGCTTAAAACAACACCCTTATCTATAATATCAGATGCCAACTCCGGCGGGGTTTGCTCCAGAACCCCTTTGATCGCCGAGATTATATCAAGAAGAACTGGATAGATTGCTTCATTTACCTGCTCCTCGGCAAGCGTAATGGTTCTAGGCAAACCTGCTATGCTATCTCTCCCTCTAATTTCCATTTGTTTCGTATCCTTTTTGGAACCGTCATCCAAGAGCGCATTACCTATTGCAATTTTTATTTCCTCAGCTGTCCGCTCGCCTATTAAAAGATTGAATTTTTTCTTAGTGTAATTTGCAATAGCTTCATCTATTTTGTTACCTCCTGCTCTGACTGAATTATGAACTACAACCCCTCCTAAGGATATAACAGCCGCTTCAGTTGATCCTCCTCCAATATCAACAACCATGTGTCCGGCTGCTTGGGCAATTGGGATCTTTGCTCCAATGGCAGCCGCCAAAGGCTCTTCGATAAGGTAAGCAATTTTTGCTCCGGCCGCCATCGTGGCATCCAGAACTGCTCTTCTTTCAACCTGTGTAACTCCCGATGGAATACATACCATTACCTCTGGTTTGAAAAAACGGGACTGTCCTGCGGCTTTGTCAATAAAATAAGAAAGCATTGCCTCTGTAATTGTATAATCTGCAATAACTCCATCTCTAAGAGGCCTCTGGGCCACTATATTCCCAGGAGTCCTGCCGAGCATTTCTTTTGCCTCGCGACCGACAGCAACAACTCTATTCTCTTCTGCTGTTACAGCAACCACAGTCGGTTCATTTAAAACAACACCTTCTCCCGCGAGATAAACCAATGTGTTTGCCGTACCTAAATCAATACCGATTCTTTTGGAAAACATAAAAATTTTTGATGATAGAAAATAGAAGCTGAAAACTAGATTCTGAAACTAGAAAATAGAAATTTCTAACTTTGAACTTCAAATTCTAGCTTCCAACATCTAGTATCCACTATCAAAATATCTATATCAAACAACTATATTAGTGTATCAAAAAATGGTTTTAGCCGTGTATTTTTGATTATATCCCTCCTTTATACGTCTTGCAAGAGTCATTTACGCGGGGTATAATTCAATCTGATGAAAAAAATATTGATTTCTTTTTTGATCTTAACAGTCTTGTTCGCAGCTACCATAATTTTGATTCTCTATGGGAAAGGATATCGCTTTTCATTCTATAAAGGCAGGCCTGATGTCTCCTCAACAGGTCTTTTGGTTGCAACAAGCACCCCCGATGGAGCTTCCGTATTTGTCAACGGACATCTCACAACTGCGACAAACAACACTATAAATTTATCTCCGGGCAGATATGACGTCAAGATTATAAAAGAAGGATATTTCCCATGGGAAAAATATTTGAATATTGACAAAGGCGTAGTCATCAAGGCAGAAGCATTGCTCTTTCCAATCGCACCGGTACTTGAGAATATAACAAATACAGGCGTTGGTGAGCCGGTTCTTGATCCTACTCAAACTAAAATTGCATACACTGTTTCTTCCCAGTCTGCCCGAAAGAATGGTATTTTTGTACTTGACATGAGTTCGCGGCCTATTCTAACTCTCCAAAGTTCGTCCGTCCAGATCGCTGACGATACAACGAATTCTTTCTCAAAGGCAAATCTTTCATGGTCTCCGGATGGAACATCTATTATGGCAACAATATCGGGGCAAACCTCAAAGACCATATATCTTTTGTCTGCAAACAGTTTTACTGATAACCCTTCGGATGTAACAGAAACTATCCAAAATGTAAATGCTAATTGGCAAAAACAGGAATCAGAGAAAAACAAAGCAAGAATGGATTCGCTTTCTAAAAAACTCCAAAAAATTGTTACGGACGATTTCAAAATTATTGCCTGGTCACCCGATGAGACCAAAATTCTTTATGAGGCGTCCAGGTCTGCAACCCTACCAATTGTAATTACTCCACCTCTAATAGGCACAGACTCAACGCCTGAGGAGAGATCGCTTAAATCCGGCGCTATCTATGTTTATGATATAAAAGAAGATAAGAATTTTAAAATTCTTGATTCAATGCATTCTGAATTGCCTCTAAGCTGGTTCCCTGACTCTAAGCACCTCATCTACGTTCATGAACAAAAAATAGACATCATGGAATACGACGCTACCAACGACACTCAAATATACGCAGGGCCATTCGTAGATGATTTTGTATTCCCCTGGCCTGACGAATCACGAATAGTCATTCTGACTAATCTTGGAAATTCAGACACCCCCCCGAATCTCTATACGATAGGCTTAAAATAGTTATTTGTTGTTAGTTATTTGTTTTCCGGAATTTTTGCAATCGAAACCTCCCATTAAGTGAATTAAATTTTGAAAGCGTGAAACAAATCTAGACGAGAGAAAAGAAGAAAAAAATTTACTTCGGCTTTGCAAACACTAACAATCTCTTCCAAGTTGTTCCAGGCGGCCAGCAGGTCTGAAGAATTAATTGTTCCCGTCCTGTCTGACTTTTTACTATGTATGAAACATCCGAAGGGTCTACGATTTTTGATCCTGTCACAACATAATTATGTCTGACTCCCTCAAAAAAAATGGTAATATTATCCCCGGGAGACAGATTTTTAAGAAGATAAAAAACCGCATTATACCGTCCTACGTCCCAAAAATTATCTGTTGAGTGGGCAAAAAGATAGATATTTCCGGGCATCCCTGGAAAGACTGTTCCCTTCGCATGAGCAACTCCCTTTTGAAGGATTGGTAAAAATTCGTTAGGATTAGAAGGGTCAACATTTGGAAAAACTTTTGCATTAGCGCCAATTTTGGGTATCAAAATATCAAAATTTGTATCTTTTGGTATCAAAATTTGCTCCTTTGGACCATTTAGAACATTTGCAAATCCGCTGTCTATTCCGCTTGTCACCAAATGCTGTTTTCTAAGAATTTCTCCAAGAGGCGTTGTTTGATTTGCAACAACATAGCGCACTCCCCTTGCTTGAATTATCCTAAATGAAACCTCATAGTAAAGCGCAGGACCGAAAGTGGAAAATACTCCGAAAATCGCAAAAAGAACCAAGAAATTCCCAATACTTCTAAGAACAAGAAAGCGGATAATTTCCCCCCGTGTCATTTTTCAATTTTACTTTCTTTTGTGCTAAAATACAAATTAGCAAAAGTCCTCGTAGCTCAATGGATAGAGCAGTCCCGTCCTAAGGGAAAGACTGGAGGTTCGACTCCTCTCGAGGACGCTTCGTTCGGCTTGCCCGCCAGAATCCGGGGATTAGCGCAGTGGTAGCGCGCACGGTTCGGGACCGTGAGGTCGGCAGTTCAAATCTGCCATCCCCGACCGAAACCTTTCATCCGTAAATGAGAGTTCCTGCAAAGATAAAGGTTCCTAGAACAAGTCCCAGTATTCCGTTGGCGATAATTACTTTCTCCTTGTGAATTATGCCATAGGAAAGCCAGATTATCGAGGTAAAAAGATAAGCAAGCCAAGTTACTGAAGAAACACCGGAGGCATTACGAGTGACATAAATTTCTAAAAGCTGCGGCAAGGTAATCAAAGGACTTGCTGTTGCCACAATAACGATGATAACATTTATGACTTTATAAAATAAAGAATCATGGTTTTTGTGAACAGGATGCTGATGTAGCATAAAAATAGTCTAGCAAAAATAAAGGTTATTGAAAATAGTCAATAGTTATGTCATCATTATGACATGGTAAAACTCACAAAGAAAGAGAGAAAAGAACAGAAGAAGCTTGAATGGCAGGAAAAATTAAAAAAAGAGAAGAAAAAACAATTGTTTCAGAAAATTGGGCTTTGGGCAGGAGTTGCTGTAATTTTAATTCTGGTCGTATATGGTTTAATCCAAATCGCTAATTCTCCACAAGAGAGTTCAACAACCAGTAATGTTCCTCCGATTACGAAAAACGACATAACTACTGGCAATCCAAAAGCGAAAGTAACGCTTATTGAATATGCAGATTTTCAGTGTCCTGCCTGTGCTGCCTACCATCCATTCGTGAACCAGTTGTTGGTTGATTTCAGCGGTAAAATTTATTTTGCCTACCGTTTTTTCCCTCTTATCCAAATTCACCAAAATGCAATGCTGGCAGCCCAAGCCGCTTACGCAGCAGGCAGGCAGGGAAAATTTTGGGATATAGGAAACATGCTTTTTGATAACCAAACATCATGGGCTGACTCTTCGGATGCCCGAAACACATTTATAAGTTATGCTAAAAAACTCAATCTGAATATAGATAAATTTCAAAAGGACATGGACGCAAGTCAGACAAAAAACTTTATAAATAATGAGTTAAGCTCGGGCACACAGATAGGCATCAACTCCACCCCGACTTTTTTTATAAATGGTCAGAAAATACAAAATCCGGCAAATTACAATGACTTTAAGACGCTTATACAAAATGCGCTTAACAAAAACTAATTATATTTTAATTATTGTCATTATTCTCTCCTTTTTAGGATTTTTGGATGCCACTTATCTTACCATTATCCATTATAAAGGCATCATTCCGCCTTGCACTATAGCACACGGATGCGATACCGTCTTAACAAGCGGTTTTTCAGAAATATTCGGAATACCGGTCGCGCTTTTAGGCAGTTTATATTATTTAGTGCTAATCATTTTGTCAATAACTTTGATAGGAAAATTAAGAATACCAATTCTTAGAGCTGTCTTTGCAATAGCAATGGTAGCGACTCTCGTATCTATAATTCTTGTTTATCTTCAATTCGCGGTAATTCATGCTTTCTGTCAATACTGCCTGGCGTCTGAAGCAATAACGTTTCTAATTTTCGCAATCGTCCTATATTTGCTCAGGGTTTATAAGTAAATTGGGATATCTTTTTGGGATATTTAACACGTAGTATCGGAAACGACCTCAAAGCATTAAAGGACCTCGGCAGAAATAAGAAAAATTAAATATATTCTTCCGCTCTCTTATAATCGTGGGTTTCTTCTTTGGTAAACCAGAGGGTTTTTTCAAAATTTGCCTCTTCAATGCTTGCCGATACATGAACCAAGTTCATTACTCCCCTTTTTTCGTCATTTGCATAAGCCGCTGAGTCTGTTGAGAAATCTCCTCTTATGGTACCTGCAGCAGAATCAACAGGCATTGTAGGACCGACCAGAGCAATCACGTTTTTAACTGCGTGTTTTCCCTCAAGAAGAATTGCAATAACAGGACCGCTCTTTATATAATCAAAGAGCCATTTGTTTACCATTTTACCAAGTTCCATCGGATTATCTGTACCAAGCTCTTTCTTAGCGTCTTTCCCGTATTGAGTATATGTTTTAAGAGTTTTCTCTCCCCATCTCTTTAGAGTCGCAGGATCATCGCTTCGATAGTGTTTTAGCAAAAGTTCATCTGAGGCCTGAACCATCTTCATGGCGACTATCTTGAGGCCGGTTCTCTCAAATCGCCTGACAATTTCACCAACCAATCCCCTTTTTACTCCGTCGGGCTTAATTAATACAACAGTCTGCTCCATATATTTAGTGTATAGGGAATAGCTAACTAAACGCTAGACGCTAAAAACTATTAACTATAATCGTAGCAGTTTTTCAAATCTTTGTCTATCTGCAAAATTTCCTATTACTGCCAAATTAAGACTGTTATTTACAAAATATTTTTTGGCGACTTCATAAACTTCTGCAATAGTAACCTTGTCCATCTCGGTTATAATTTCATTCGGGTTTTTTATTTCCTTTTCAAGCAGCTCCTGTTGTGTATAAAAGGCAGCAACGCTTCTTGAATCTTCAAGTTCCAGAACCAAATGGCCTTTAAGAAAATCCTTTGCCTTCTTCAATTCTTTTTGGGAGATGCCGGATGCAAGATGCGAAACCTTGTAATACTGTTCAAGCACCACAGAAATTGCCTCCTCCACTCTTTTTGGATCAATACCTGCAGTTGACACCAAAGTTCCGCAGTCTTGATAATGCTCAGAACCTGTTCTTACGTAATATGCAAGTCCCCGCTTCTCTCTAATTTCATGGAAAAGCCTGCTGCTCATTCCTCCTCCTAAAATTGCAGAAAGAATAATTAATGGATAACGGTCTTTATGAGTTAGAGGAACTGTTCGAACACCCAAAGCAATATGCACCTGTTCTGTCTTTTTATTTTTAATAAGCGCTGCTGGTTTTATTTGCTTCTCTACTACTTCACCATATCGTAATGTATCAAATCTTTTCATTTTTCCAAAATATTTTTCAGCCAACGAGACGGCTTTTTTGTTTATAATTCCGCCTGCAACAACAACCGTAATATTGTCAGCACTATACAAATTGCTCATGTAGGATAGAAAATCTTCTCTTTGAACTTTTTTTATTACATCTTTTTCTCCTGAAATATCCCACCCCATTGGTGTATCTCCGTATAAAAGTCTCTCGTATACATCTCCTATCTTTCTAGACGGCGTATCCTCATAAAGATTTATTTCCTCAAGTATTACTCCCCGCTCCTTGTCTATTTCCTCTTTTTTAAAAAGGGAATTTAAGAGCATATCAGAAAGAACATCCAGACAAAGTTCTGTATGGCTTGAGGAGGATTTTATGAAGTATCCAGTCGCCTCTTTCCCTGTAAATGCATTAAATTCTCCGCCAATTCCGTCAATAAGAGTTGATATATTAAGTGCTGACGGACGCTTTTTTGTGCCCTTAAAAGCCATGTGCTCCAGAAAATGAGAAATTCCGCTATTTTTTTTACTCTCGTATCGGCTTCCTGCTCCAACCATTATCATTACTGTTACGCTTTCAAAAGAAGGCATTGGAATTGTGAGGACGCGAAGTCCATTTGAAAGAACGGTTCGTTGATAAGTCATAGCAAACAGTATCTAATCATATCACATCTGTGGATACGGCTCAATAGCTAAAATCCAAGTTCAATAATTTTTTTCCCGCGGGAGCCCGCACCATAGTATGGACTCGGGTCGTCTGACGATGAAGCCTCTATCTTCGGATGTCCGCGAAAAGTATCCACAGATGGAATCCCGTCATTCATGATACGCGAACCTATTGAATCTCTTCCGTGATATTTTAAAATCCTAGGATGATTTAGGTAAAGATCTATGGTTTCCGTAAGTGGTTCGCCTACTTCATCTCCAGTAAATTCGCTTATTGCTTCATCAACTTTATGGCGAAAGTATCGGTACCCGTCATGGGTAAAAGCAACATACGGTTTATCCGAAATTTGTGTCTCGTTTGTAACTATGCAGGCATTAATCCGCTCAATTCCTGCGAGACTTGCTTTTTCAGATATAGGAATTCTTGGCTCGACAACATTTATTACCGGGAATCGCTCTTGATAGTCTTCCGGCATGCTTGCTCCTTGCCGAAGAGTAAAATCTTTTCTATATCTCCCCCGCGCTTCTTCTTCGGAAATATCAGGATAAACCGCCTTATGAAAGCCAAGACCTATAAACCGCGCTACTGCTTTATGAACAGCTTCCGAAAGATCAGGATGTCTTAAGTGTTCTGCTCTTTTTGAAGGAACCTTACCGTCTCCTTGTTTTTGCGCTTTTTCTGATAATGGAGTTTTATTTTCTTTTACTGCTCTTAATGCGGCACGATAAACCTCTATCTCTAAAATTGTCGCTCTCTCTGAAATTGTCGCCATGAATTTTCAATTTTACTACAACCATACATCGCCTGTCAAGAATTCGATTTGCACAAAGACCGACTAAACTCAAGATATAATTTTTTACATTCTCTCCGGCGACTCGATGCCCAGAAGATAGAGGCCGGTTTTGAGGATTTGGCCAACCGTAAAAGTTAATTGCAATCTAAACGCTTCATGTTCGCTTTTAATAATCTTGTGCTTTTGATAAAACAGGTTGAATTTTTGGGCAATCTCGAAAAGATAATTGCAAAGAAAATTCGGAGAAAAACTTCCAGCCGCCTCTTCTATAACTTCCGGAAAATGAATCAATGATCTTAAAATTAAAATCTCCTCGTTTTCTAATTTTAAATTTTGGCTTTTGAATTTATTTGGAATTTGTAATTTGAGATTTGTGATTTTAGCTTTTGCGAGCACGCTCTGCGTACG
>CAYZEE010000015.1:0-22828 GCA_964477485.1 uncultured Gammaproteobacteria bacterium | reverse complement strand
TTAAAAAGTTTTATCAGGATAAGAAAGCTTCACAAAAGTTTATTGACCATTGCATAAATGTAGCCGAGTTTTGCGTAAAGTTAATTCTTATTCAAAGGACATCCAACAACGACTATTTCTTCTTTACAAAAACTGAGTGTTATACAAATGAGCTTTTGTCAAAATTAAAACCGGACGTATATATCACCAATACCAAAAAGGTTAAGAAAAATAAAAAAACAACTAGATTTTTCCTGGATATTTTTGATTCCCACGTGCCAAGGTATGCTTTAAGATACAGAATTAAACAATATATTGAATTTTATCAGTGGGAATTAACAGAAGCCCCCTATCCTACAGTTTTATTAGTATTACCCAATGAACAAAAATTAAAGCATTTAATTAAATACATTAAAAAACAGGAATATGAATATGATAGTGATAAACTTAATTTTCAATTAACTGCTATAGATAAATTGCTTAACTTTATTGACGAAAGGAATATTTGGACAACAGTTGAAAAAGGTGACAATGATTGAATAATTACGCAAAACAGAGCCTGGTGCAAAACCCCCATTAACTTATCTTAGCAATGTCAAAGAGCGAGAGCATGTAACAAATTAAGGTCAGATAGACCTGTTTAGCAAAAGAAAGAATTCCCCTGACTTCCTCATGTCCCAGATGAAATACTCGTTTAAGCATTGAAAAAACTCTTTCAACCGCAGTTCTTTTGCTGTAGATACTCTTTTTAAGACTTCTTCCTTTAGCTTTCAGTTGGAAATTCTTAGTTGCTCCTTTCCAGGAGTAGTTTTTACCTCTGTTGTATTTCCTGATAGGAATTCCTGCTTTGGCTGAGAAAGCTTTGACGATAAAATCAACCAGCTTTCCGTCATCATAGCCTTTATCAGCCAGGACATAACCTGTTTTCTTAAGCAGTTTCCTCGCTTTCTTAAGCAAAGGAATAGCCAGGGTATTATCACCGGCCAGTCCGTTGGTAACGATTAAAGCGATGGGGAATTTTGTCTCGCAATCAATCAGTAGATGCAGTTTAAAACCATACGCCTCTTTAAAACCATTCCATCCCTCACTTCCTGTTTCTTGTTTGCCTGAAAACGTCTGTATAAAACTTGAGTCCATGGCTACAAATTGACCTTTAATTAAGCCTCTCCGATGGGCTCTTTTTACTAAGGAAAGAAAGAACTTCTCATAGACATGATTAACCAAGAAGTATGTATTTGCCCTAACTAAAGTTGAATGCGATATTCCCCCCATTTCCGCAACGGTACGAAAACTCCAATTGGTTAACCGTTTCATCAAAAGCAAAAAAACAATAATTCTTTATCGTAACCCGGTCTTCCGCCGATAAGTCTCTCCGCTTTTGTCTTTTCGCACAGTTTAGTTACGAAAGAGAACGAGAATTGAGAAAGATATTGGACTTTATGTGGTAATTTTGGTACAAAAGTCATAGTAGCTTACACCTCCCTCTGGAGTTAGATAGATTGTTCTAACAACATTTCTATCGTGTCAGCTGCTATTTATATTGTCAAATCAATCTGCAATGAGTTTTGCACCAGACTCAAAACATAGCTATTGACTTCTAGTTTATAGTATGATAACATTGTTTTTCATATGGCAAAGGAGATAAGAGAAATTATAGATTTTCAAAGTGCTTTAGCAGCAACAGGAGGAAATACGGAAGCTGTAGGTGGTCTTATGGCATTAAGAGCTAGTGTTGATCATGCCGCAAAAAAAGGATGGCTTACTCCTAGAATGCCTAAACAAGGACTAGCCATAGAAACTTCAACAAACCTTTTACTTCCAGAGGGAGCGATTAGACTTCCGGAAATTATTACAAATGGTATGAGTAACGAAGAAATGAGACAATTAGCAGATTCTACAAGAGGGCTTAATGTTGGAAGTTGGGCAAGAGATGTAATTAAAAGAGCACCTACTTCCTCTTTGGAAGAGCCTCAGGCACAAGATCTAGCAACTTTAGATCCACGCACAATGGGACTTGGTGCTGATTATCCAACAACTCAACAAATCTGGGAAAAGGCAAAGAAATTTGGAGACAGAGTTTCTGTTGAAACAATGGTAAAACTAGCAGTAGAAGCTGCGAAAGGAAATATTCAAGTTGAAATAGGTAAGCCTTTAGTTGGAATAATGGAACTAGTTACTGACTCGAATGGTCGTCCTCGCGTCTTGTATGTTAGGCGTAGCGAGGGCGGATTGTGGTTGGATGCTGATTGTGCTGATCCGGGCAACGGGTGGCGTCCTGTCGATCAGTTTGTAGTTTCACCTCGCAAGTAATTAGTACTTAAATCTTTTGGCGCTTCGTTTTTGAGTTTTAATCTTTTTGTTAATTTGACTCTTTGGTTTTTCGGCCGAAAATTTTTAAGTTTTTGTATACTTTTAATTAGATTGGTTTTATTGAACGGCTACGGCTTTTCAAGACCTTTTCGGCAAATATTTATTGAGAGCGTAAAGGGTTATGGCTTTTTACGGAGTAATTGATATATTGTCAAATTAAAAAAGAAAAACTTGGTGTAATACGCTGGTTGATTTAAATATCACAAGTAAAATACAGCTTAATCTCTTATTAAGACTAGATTAGCAGTGAAATAGATGGCGTGTTATACAAAACTGACTCGAATGGTAATCCTAACGTCTTGTATGTTAAGCGTAACAAGGACGGATTGTGGTTGAATGCTGATTATGCTGATCCGGACAACAAGTGGAATCCTGACAATCAGTTTGTAGTTTCACCTCGAAAGAAGTTCTTTCCGCTAGCTTTAGGGTTAGCGGTTTTTTATTTGTTCTATCTCTAAGCTTTTTCTCCAACCGCCAAACATCTTACCCACCTCATTCAATTTAGTTGAAACTTCCTCAAAGAGTTTATTGGAAATAATTTTCCCTTCCCAAGCGACAGAAATTAAGAATTTAAGAGTATCCAAAAGCAAGATACATTCGGAGATTTTCTCAAGCTTTTTATCTTTTTCGATATAATAGGCAATGTATGAAGTTTCTAATAAATCAAGGAATTTATTTTCAATTCTTGTTCCCAGAGTATAACGGGAAACCTTTGGAATATGCGGCAAAATACTAACCCAAATCAAATATCCTTCTTTGATACGGGAAAGAACAGTAGCTTTTTCGAGAGAGAGAGAGAGAGAGAGAGTAGAGCCTTCGGCCATAATATTTTCAATAATATCATTTCCATGGAGAATTTGCTTATCTCTTGGCAGGAATTTTTAAGAGGCAAAAGAAAAAGAAGAGATGTATCGGAATTTTCAATAAACCTATCTGATAATATTTTTGAATTACATAAGCAATTAGTAGATAGAAAATATAGACACGGAAATTATTTTGCTTTCAAGATAAACGATCCAAAACCAAGAGATATTCATAAGGCAAACGTTAGGGATAGGCTCGTACACCATGCTGTTTACAGAATTGTTTCACCATATTTTGAAAACAAATTTATCTTTGATTCTTATTCATGCAGAAAAAACAAAGGAACATATAGGGCCTTAAACAGATTTCGACAATTTGGAAGAATTGTATCTAAAAATAACACTAGAACCTGTTGGATATTAAAAGGAGATATACGAAAATTCTTTGCAACCATTGACCACCAAGTATTATATATAATTTTAAGAAAACATATTAAGGACGAAGACACACTTTGGTTACTAAATGAAATTATTAGTAGTTTTAATACAAACGAAAAAGTAGGACTTCCGCTTGGTAATTTAACCAGTCAGTTATTGATTAATGTCTATATGAATGACTTTGATCAATATGTTAAAAGAAAACTTAGAATAAAATATTATATTCGCTATGCTGATGATTTTGTGATTTTTAATGAGAATAAACAAGTTTTAATTGATTTAATTCTTAAATTGTCGGATTTTTTGGATAAAGAACTAAAACTTGCATTGCATCCGAAAAAATTGCATATTAAAACATTATCTTCAGGAGTAGATTTCTTGGGGTGGATCAATTTTCCCCATAACCGAATTTTAAGAACATCGACCAAGAAAGAGGCTACGTGAAAAACAATATAAAGAAACAATCGCTTCATATCTGGGGTTGTTAAAGCACGGGAACACACATGAAGTAATGAAAGTTATCCTTAGTAAAAGTTTTAAATAGCTTTTTTAAGAATATTTTTTAAATCTTTACGAAGAATAGACCCTTTAGTAATCTGTTCATGTAATTTTTTGTCCTGCGGATTATTTTTGTGCTTCTTTAATACTCGTTTAAGAGTAAGGCTTGGTAGTTTATCCATGGTTGTAGCATAACAAGATATTAAATCTTATTCAAGACTTACCTGTTATGAAGGTATACGTGCCAATTTTACCCCTTGACTCAGGAAAAAAAATACTGTATATTATTTTTAGCCTTAAATTTCTTAAGGTGTATTTTTTTAGTTTAATTTTTAGAAAATATGGCAGACGCAAAAAAGTTTGAAAGAACAAAACCGCATGTAAATATTGGAACCATTGGTCATGTTGACCACGGTAAGACAACCTTAACAGCAGCTATTACAACTGTTTTGGCAAAACAGGGTAAGGCAACGGCAAAGAAATTCGAAGATATTGATAATGCTCCCGAAGAAAAGGCAAGAGGAGTTACCATCAACATAAGCCACGTAGAATACGAGACAGACAAAAGACACTATGCCCATATTGATGCTCCGGGGCACGCAGACTACATTAAGAATATGATTACAGGCGCAGCTCAAATGGATGGAGCGATTCTGGTAGTTTCTGCTCCTGATGGTCCAATGCCACAAACCCGAGAACACATACTTCTTGCCCGCCAGGTAGAAGTTCCTGCAATTGTTGTATTCCTTAATAAAGTAGATATGGTACAAGACCAAGAGCTTTTGGATTTGGTGGAAATGGAAATAAGAGAACTTCTTACAAAATACCAGTATCCAGGAAATGATGTGCCAATTATTCGCGGCTCGGCGCTTAAAGCCTTGGAGGGTGATGCAGAGGCAGAAAAGCAAATTCTTGCTCTTATGGATGCGGTAGACAGTTACATCCCAACTCCAAAAAGAGATATTGATAAGCCGTTCCTTATGCCAATTGAAGATGTTTTCTCAATAAAAGGCCGCGGAACCGTTGTAACAGGAAGAATTGAAAGAGGAATTGTTAAAGTAAATGAAACAGTTGAGGTTGTCGGTATCAATCCGACTAAGTCAACAGTCGTAACAGGTGTTGAGATGTTTAAGAAACAGCTTGATGAAGGTCAGGCAGGAGACAATGTAGGACTTTTACTTCGAGGTATTGAAAAAAAGGATGTAGAAAGAGGACAGGTTGTTGCCAAACCGGGTAGCATTACACCTCATAAGGAATTTGAAGCAGAGGTATATGTTCTTACCAAAGAAGAAGGCGGAAGACATACTCCGTTCTTCACAGGTTATAGGCCTCAATTTTACATCAGAACAACTGATGTTACGGCAGAGGTTGCCCTTCCAAAGGGAGTTGAGATGGTTATGCCGGGAGACAATACTAAAATGACAGTTAAGCTTATTGTTCCAGTTGCGCTGGAGGAAGGTCTTCGATTTGCAGTTCGAGAAGGCGGAAAAACAGTTGGAGCAGGAGTAATCTCCAAAATCATTGCCTAGTCTCAACTACAAGCCTGTTTCATCCGCTTGGTTTTACTAAACTCCCCGCAAAAAAACTTCAAAAGATTGGTGGTGTTTCGACAATTCAACAATGTAACAATCTTGCAATTTATCTTTCTTCTTGTATAACTCCCTTTTATATTGTAAAATACAAAAATAGTTTTTAAATTTTAAGTTGCAATTTCGCATTTTAAATTTTAAGTTTTTAGTTTTAGTTTTATTTTATGCCAAAGGGAAGAATTAGAGTACGTTTAAAAAGTTATGATGCGCGGGTTATTGACCTTTGCTGTCAGCAGATCCTGGATACTGCAATAAGAACCGGAGCAAAGGTTATAGGTCCTATTCCTTTACCAACAAAAAGGAGCGTTTACGCAGTTGATAGGTCTCCTTTTATAGACAAAGATGCACGGGATCATTTTGAAATAAAAGTCCACAAAAGATTAATTGATATAATTTCTCCAACTGATAAAACCATTGATTCCTTAACTCATCTGGAACTTCCCGCCGGAGTGAACATCGAGATCAAGATGTAGTATTGCATTTCCTTAGGGCTTCTTATATAATTACATTTAATTCTAATGATTAGTCGAATGGAGGCAATTTTGACCACATAGAAGAGTAATTTAGGTTTCTAAGAGAAATCTAAGCGGCTCTAAGTGGGTCGCTTTTTTTGTTGTTAAAAATATGCAGGCGATTTTAGGACAAAAAATTGAACAGACACAGAAGTTTTTGGAAGACGGAACAAGAGTTCCTGTGACCCGCTTGTGGATTTCGGGCAATACTGTTGTTACTTTTAAGACCAAAGACAAACATGGTTATTCTTCTTTGCAACTTGGATTTGGAACTAAGAAGAACGCAAACAAGGCACTTTTGGGACATGTTAAAGGGGCAAACTTAAAAGCTGCCCCTAAATTTTTGCAAGAGATAAGATTAAACGGCGAAGATGTCGCAGGTCTTCCCGAAGTTGGGACAATGATTATTGCGCCGGAAGTTTTCAAGCCCGGAGATATCGTTGATGTGACAGGAATTTCAAAAGGGAAAGGATATGCAGGAGTTGTTAAAAGACATCATTTCAAAGGCGGTCCTCGAACTCACGGTCAGTCTGATAGAGAAAGAGCTCCCGGTTCAATCGGCCAGACCACAACTCCCGGTCGAGTTTATAAGGGCAAAAGAATGGCAGGAAGGATGGGACATCAAAGAGTTACTATTAAAAATTTGGAAATAGTTGATGTTTCACAAGATTCGATTTTGATAAAAGGGCTGGTTCCCGGAGGAAAAAATACCTTAATAATGGTAAAAAAGGTGGGAGAAAATAAAAAATTTGTACCACTTTTTGGAATAAAAGAAGAAGAACAGTCAGAAGAAAATAGCGATAGTCATTTGTCGCAAGTTTCAGGTGATGCCCAGCAGACTGAATCGAAGAATCGTCAACCACAGGTTTCAAGTGACGTTCAGACTGATGGTTCTCAATCCGAAAGTCGACCCCCGTCTTCACTAAGCGGAAACCAATCTATAGAAGCGAGAGACAAGACAAAAATGGGCGAAAAATTGGTTTCCGATTCACTTGAAACTGGGTTGACCGATTCTTCTGTAGACAAAAAAGACGTGGAGGTAAAAGAAGATGCCAGACAATAAAACCAAAAATCAAAAATCAAAAATCAAAAGCGTAAATCAAAAGTCAAAAGTTTTGGCTTCAAAGTCAAAAACTGCAGAAAAGAAGGAAGTTGTAAAAAAAGCTGCCGTTAAAAAGACAGTTTCTAAAACGGCAGGTGTTGTAGCTAGTATTTACAATATTCAAGGTAAGGGTGTGTCAGAGATTGTTTTACCAAAAGAAATTTTCGGAGCTAAGGTAAATAGGGCTCTTATGACACAAGCTGTAAGAGTTTATTTAGCAAATCAGAGGAGAGGTACTGTTTCAACGAAAACAAGAGGAGAGGTAGTTGGATCAACAAGAAAAATTTGGAGACAGAAAGGAACCGGCAAGGCCAGACATGGTTCAAGAAAAGCGCCAATTTTTGTCGGTGGAGGAGTAGCATTCGGGCCAAAACCGCGAGATTATAGTCTAAAGCTTCCCAAGAAAATGAAAAGGTTATCACTTTTTTCCGCTCTCTCTGCGAAGCAAAATAATGGAGAAATAAAAATTGTTGCAGGCCTTGAAAAAACAGAACCTAAGACAAAAAAAATGAACTTAGTGATGAATAATTTAGGCTTAGGACAAAAGAATAGATTAGTGCTTTTGGTAGCGCCCGGATCTTCAAAAAACGGGCTGGAAAATATATATAGAGCCTCAAGGAATCTTAAGGGCGTAAAAATTCTATCCGCAAATATGCTCAATACTTATGAAGTTTTGAAAGCAAAGGCAGTAGTTCTTATGAAAGAATCGGTAGATAGCATAAAAGACAGTTTTTTAAAGGAGAAAAACTAGTATGTATCAAGATATTATTAAAAAGCCTATAATTTCTGAGAAATCAATGAGTGAGGCGGCTTTGGGTAAGTTCACGTTCAAGGTTGCAAAAAATGCAAATAAAAACCAGATTAGAAAAGAGATAGAAGATAAATTTAAGGTAGATGTAGTCTCTGTTTTTACAAATATTGTTAAAGGTAAAAGAAGAAGGCAGGGGGTAAGAAGGGTTGAATCTATCGGCTCATCCTGGAAAAAAGCAATTGTCAGACTTAAGCCTGATCAGAAGATCCCGGCATTCGATGTAGCAGCGCAAAAAAGCTAAAAAATTATGAGTAAATTGAAATTTATCAAAAAAAAGAAATCCGGAAGAGACATGTCGGGCAAAGTGGTTGTAAGGCATCAGGGAGGAGAGCATAAACGATTCTTAAGAGTGGTCGATTTTAGAAGAAATAAAATCGGAATTAAGGGAAGGGTTATTTCTTTTGAATACGATCCCAATAGAACGGTTGATATAGCTCTTGTTGCGTATGATGATGGAGAAAAAAGATATATTCTGGCTCCGCAGGGTCTTAAGCTAAATGATGAGGTTATTTCAGGGCCAGAGGCTGAGATTAAAGTTGGAAATGCTCTGCCTCTTGCCTCAATTCCTATCGGTACAGTTATTCACAATGTTGAGCTGACGCCGGGAAAAGGTGGTCAATTGGGAAGAGTAGCCGGGACAGGTGTAGTTGTTGCAGCTCATGAAAACAGTTATGCGCACTTAAGGCTTCCGTCAAAAGAAATTAGAAAAGTATTTGATAAATGTTATGCGACAGTAGGAGCTTTGGGAAATATGGATTGGAAAAATGAAGTAATAGGAAGTGCCGGGAGAAAAAGACATATGGGCATTCGTCCGACTGTTAGAGGAGTTGCTCAAAATCCAAGATCTCATCCTCACGGAGGAGGAGAAGGAAGAACCGGAATCGGGATGACAACGCCCAAGACTTATGCCGGGCGAAAAGCTGTCGGGAAAACCAGAAAAAAGAAAAAATATTCAAATAAATATATTGTTCAAAGGAGGAAAAAGTAATGAGCAGATCTAGTAAAAAAGGACCATATATTGATCAAAAGTTATTAAAAAAAGTAATGATGCAAAAATCAGGAGGGGCCAAGTCTCCTATTAAAACATGGGCAAGGGCATGCCAGATTCCGCCTGAGTTCGTAGGACACACTTTTGCTGTTCACAATGGCAAAAATTTTATAAATGTTTATGTTGTTGAGGGAATGGTTGGTCACAGGCTTGGAGAATTTGCGCCAACCAGAATATTTAGAAGTCACGGAAGAGTAGTCGCAAGGGAGATATCAAAAACATAATGCATAGAGAATAGCGTTTAACGTATAGTTTAGAATTAAACGCTAAAAAGAATATGGAATATATATCAGTTTCAAGATCAGTTAAAATAGCGCCAAGAAAAATAGGATTAATCGCCTCATCAGTTAGGGAAAAGTCCTCTCTTGATGCTGTACTAAATTCTTTATCTTTAATAAAGAAAAGAGGAGCAACTGATATTTTAAAAACTTTAAAGAGCGGAGTTGCAAACGCTCTAAATAAAGGAGCAAAGAGAGAAGAGCTTGTCATAAAAAGCATCGAGGTAACCCAAGGCCCTTCTCTTAAAAGATATCGTCCGTCAACGCGGGGAAGAGTGCATCCATATAAAAAAAGAAGCAGTAATATAAGAATAGTACTTGAAGAAAAAGGAGGGTCTAAATTAATCTAATGTTTGGAAATTAGGATTTAGAGATTTTCGGGATATGGGACAGAAAGTTAATCCAAAATTATTAAGACTAGGAACAATCTATAGCTGGAGCAGCCGCTGGTTTGAGGACAAAAGATATAAAGATATGGTGCTTGAAGACTATAAATTTAGACGAGTTCTTATGAAAAGGCTTGAGGCAGCCGGCGTTTCAAATATAGAAATTGAGAGGTCTATTAACAGCATTAGACTTATTATTTATGTTCTGCGTCCCGGAATGGTGATTGGTCGGGCAGGAACCGGAATGGAAGAGCTTAGGAAATTTTTACTTTCTATTCTTTCAAAATCGAATGCAAAAAATGCTTCAAAACTTGATATTAGAATAGAGCCTATTAAAGAACCAAATCTCGATGCATATTTAGTGGCAAAAAATATTTCGGATCAGCTCGCTAAACGCTTACCGGCAAAGCGTGTGACAAAACAAGCAATCTCAAAAGTCATGGCTTCCGGGGGAAAAGGAGTAAGGATAGTATTGTCAGGCAGGATAGGGGGAGCTGAGATTCACAGAACAGAAAAGTCTCAGCAAGGTAAAGTTCCGCTCTCAACGATAAGAGCAAATATTGGCTATGCGAGTGTTCCGTCTCTTACTAAAAGAGGTTATATAGGTGTTAAAGTATGGATAAACAAGCCGGAGGGAAAATAATATGTTAGTACCAAGAAGAGTGAAATACAGAAAACAACAGAGAGGTAGAATGAAAGGTCAGGCAGGACGTGGAAATAAACTTGCTTTTGGAGACTACGGTCTCTTAGCGCAGGAAAGGTCTCTTGTTACCAGTAGGCAAATTGAAGCGGCAAGACGCGCGATTACGCATTATATTCAAAGAGGAGGAAGGGTCTGGATTAGAATTTTTCCTGACAAACCTATTACAAAAAAACCTGCTGAAACAAGAATGGGTGGAGGCAAAGGAGACGTTTATGAATATGCAGTGAAGGTTTTACCGGGCAGGATTCTGTTTGAAATGGGAGGCGTATCAAGAGACGCGGCTCATGCAGCCCTACGTCTTGCATCATACAAACTGCCGGTCAAGACAAAAATAGTCGAGAAAATCGGAAGTTAATAAAATTATGAAAAAGAAAGAAAAAGAAGAACTTTTTACAAAAACCGTTCAGGAACTTAGAAAAATGCTGGAAGAAAAAAGAAATGAACTTTTCCAGCTTTCCCAAGATTTGGCAGCGGGAAAGCTTAAGAACACAAGGTCGATTTTTCATAAGAAAAAAAATATTTCAAGAATACTGACTATTTTAAGAGAAAAGGAGTTGTCCAAAAATGTCAAAAATATTTGAAGGTAAAATAGTATCTTTGAAAATGCAAAAAACAGCAGTGGTGGAGGTTGTTAGAAGAAAACCTCATCCCATTTATAAGAAACTTCTTAAAAGAAGTAAGAAGTACAAGGTGGATACAGGAGGTTTTGATGTTAGGCAGGGAGACAAAGTAAGAATTATAGAAACCCGACCAATCTCAAAAGATAAGCATCTTAAAATAACGGAGGTTATAAAATAATGGTGCAACATAGAAGTATACTTAATGTCGCAGACAATTCGGGAGCAAAGCAGCTTATGGTTATTCATATTTTTGGAGGGTCGAAAAGAAAATATGGATATATTGGCGATATTTTAACCTGCGTTGTCAAAAAAGCAACGCCGGGCGGCCAAGTTAAGGAAAGTGAAATCGTAAAAGCGGTACTCATAAGAACAAAAAAAGAACATGGCAGGGAGGATGGGTCTTATATTAGATTTTCTGACAATGCGGCAGTAATTATTGATAATATGAAAGACAAAAACCCGAAAGCGACAAGAATCTTTGGACCGGTTGCCAGAGAAGTGAAAGACAAGGGTTTTATGAAAATTGCCAGCATGGCAGAGGAGGTAGTTTAAGGAGGTAATATGAAATTAAAAAAGGGTGATGAAGTGAAAATAATAAAAGGAAAAGATAAAGGTAAAACCGGAAAAGTAGAAAAGGTTTTTCCCAAGAAAAATTCCATTATTGTTAATGGCATAAACCAATACAAGAGACATCTTAAGGCAAGGTCGCAAAACCAGCCTTCTGAGATTATTTCTTTGACTCTGCCAATGCCGGAATCAAATGCCATGCTCATTTGTCCGAAGTGCCATTTAAAAACCCGTATTGGTTTTAAAATCGAGAATAAAGAAAAAAGAAGAATATGCAGAAAATGTCAGGGAGCGTTATAAATATATGGCAGATTTAAGAAAAAGATTTAAAGAAAAAATTATATCAGAATTACAGAATAAGCTGTCTATCAAAAATAAAGCGGGTGTCCCTGCTCTTTCTAAGATTGTGGTCAACGTGGGAATTAAGAATGCGCCAGGCGATAAAAAGAGTTTGGAAGCTGCGCTTGATACGCTTGCCCAGATTACCGGACAAAAGCCCAAAGTAACTGCGGCTCGCAAATCAATAGCTTCCTTTAAACTTAGACAGGGAGATAAGATAGGAGTTATGATTACACTGCGTAACAAAAGAATGTATGATTTTTTTGAAAAACTGGTAGATATTGTTTTGCCAAGGCTTAGGGATTTTCATGGAGTGAGGAGAGAAAGTTTTGATGGACGGGGGAATTATACTTTAGGATTTAATGAGTATAGTATTTTTCCGGAAATTGATCTTGGCAGGATGGATCAGGCTCTTGCCAGACAGGGACTTGAGATAACGATTGCAACGACAGCGAAAAATGATGAAGAGGGATTTGCCCTGCTCTCGGCATTAGGAATGCCTTTCAGAAAGGAAAATAAATAAAGATACCAAATTCGCAGAGGATTTATGGCTAAAGTGTCTGATATTGTAAAATTTAAGAAAAAACAGAAATACAGTACAAGGCAGCGTAATAGATGCAATATTTGCGGAAGAGCGCGTTCTTATATGAGACGTTTTGGTTTATGTCGTATATGTTTTAGAGAGCTTGCCCAAAAAGGAGAATTGCCAGGCGTTATTAAATCGACTTGGTAGTAAATTTATAAAACTATGAATCACACAGTTTCTGATTTTATTATTAGAATCAAAAATGCGGCGCTTTCAAGAAGAAAAGAAGTTTCTTTGCCTTATGCCCGTATAAGCAAAGAAATCGCTAGGGTTTTGATCGGGGAGGGATTTTTGGAAGATGTCCAAGAGCAAAAACTTGGCAAAAGAAAGATATTGGCTATTAAGATAGCCTACATAAATACGACTCCAGTTCTAACTGATGTTGAGATAGTCTCAAAGCCATCTTTAAGAATTTACTCACCATCTAAGAATATAAATGATCCAAAAAACCGTGGTATGTTTACGATAATTCTATCAACGAATAAAGGGATTATGACAGGAAAAGAGGCTTATAAGAAAAAAATCGGAGGAGAAATTTTATTTAAAATCTGGTAGCTTGGTAAGCTTACTATAAATAATTATGTCAAAGATTGGTAAAAAAATCATAGAAATAAAAGAAGGAATCTCGGTAGTCTTAGAAGACCACGAAGTTAAGGTTAATGGTCCAAAAGGGTCGCTTTCTTTTAAGATACCAAGCGGAATAACTGTTGAGGTTGCTGATAACAAGATTCAGGTCGGACAGAAGAAAAAGAATGATGACAACACTAAGCCGTTGTTTGGTTTGACAAGGTCAGTTATTCAGAACATGATAATAGGTGTGTTTACGGGTTTTGAAAAAAGACTCGAGCTTTCAGGTGTTGGATATAGAGCACAGATGTCAGGAGAAGATCTTATGCTTCTTGTCGGATTTTCCCACCCTGTTAAAATAGCATCTGTTCCTGGCATAAAATTTTCCGTTTCAGAAAATACTATTGTTGTCTCCGGCATAGATAAAGAATTGGTTGGAAACGTGGCTTCTAGAATAAGAGCCATTCGTCCGCCCGAGCCGTATAAAGGTAAAGGAATTAAATACAAGGGAGAAAAAATAAGAAGAAAAGCCGGTAAGGCGGTAAAAGCAGTAGGAGCAAAATAGATTAGGATTTATGGAAAAGAAAATAAAAAGACAAATTAGAGTTCGATCAAAAATCAAAGGAACTAGGCAGAGACCAAGACTTTCGGTCTTTAGATCAAATAGGTTTATTTATGCCCAGCTTATAGATGATGATAAAGGGCAAACTATCATAGAACTGTCAGAGAAGGAGCTTGATAATAAAACTCTTAAGACTAAAACAGAGAGAGCTAAAGCGCTTGGTATTATTTTAGCCAAACAAGCAAAAACAAAAAAAATTAATACGGTAGTTTTTGACAGAGGAAGTTATGCTTATCATGGCAGAGTACAGGCGCTTGCAGAAGGAGCGCGGGAAGGAGGGTTAAAGTTTTAATGGCAAATTTCAATCAGGTACAGACAGAAACTGGCTTTGAGGAAAAGATAATCCAGATTAATAGGGTTTCTAAGAAAACAAAAGGAGGCAATAAGATTGGATTTTCTGCGTTGATGGTCGTTGGAGACAAAAAAGGAAAAGTGGGAGTAGGTCTTGGCAAAGCTCCTGATGTGGCAATTGCAATCAAAAAAGGGATTGCAAAGGCTCAAAAGCATATGATAGAAGTCCCGATTAAAGGCAGAACAATACCATTTCAGATAAGAATTAAATTAGGAGCGGCAAAACTAATACTCAAACCAGCACCCCGTGGAAGTGGAGTAATTGCAGGAGGAGCGGTTAGAAGTGTGGTTACAGCAGCGGGAATAGAAAATATCTCATCAAAAGTTCTTGGTACGAGCAATCAGGCAAGCAATGTTTACGCAGCACTTGAGGCGCTAAAAAAGATAGCGGAAAATAATAGGAAAATTAAGGAGGTTAAGAAATTCAATGGAGCTAAATAAACTCGAAAAGACAACAAGAAGAGGCAAAAGGCGCCTGGGGCAAGGACATGGAACAGGTCGTGTGAAGACCAGTGGACGAGGAACAAAAGGTCAAAAAGCAAGAGGTAAAATCCCTCTTTATTTTGAAGGAGGAGCCCTCCCCCTTATCAAAAGACTTCCATTTAGGAGAGGAAAAGGAAAGAATAAGGTTTTTAGGAAAAAGCCGATTGTCATAAACGTGAAGGCTCTCAATCTTTTTGAAAAGAATACCGTGCTTGATGTTAATGCTTTGGTTAAAAAGCGTATTGTAGACGAGAAAGATGCTAAGATGTATGGGGTCAAGATTTTGGGAGAAGGAGAGTTAAACGTGCCACTCACTATTAAATTGCCTATATCAAAAGGAGCAGCTTTGAAGGTTAAAAAAGCGGGAGGCCACGTCGAAAACGACTGAGGAGAGCATGAATTCAGTTCTGAATGTTTTTAGAAATGCTATGTCAGCTCCAGATGTGAGACGCAAACTTTTGTTTACGGCATTAATTTTTGTGGTGTTTAGAATTTTTGCACATATTCCAGTTCCAGGCGTAAATCATGCCCAGCTTAAAGCCCTCTTTGCTCAAAACCAGTTCTTAGGACTTTTGGACATCTTTTCGGGGGGCACTCTTGCTAACTTTTCCGTGATGGCTTTAGGACTTAATCCATATATTAATGCTTCCATAATTCTTCAGCTTTTAACACTTGTTTTTCCAAAACTTGAAGAATTGTCAAAGGAAGGAGAGAGCGGTCAGCAAAAAATCAATCAATATACAAGAATACTGACTGTTCCCCTTGCCGCCCTACAAGCCGTCGGAATGTACGCTTTACTTAGAAGCCAGAATATTATTTCCCTTCTTGCACCACTAAATCTAATAGCTTTTATTGTTACTATGATTGCCGGAACCATGCTTTTGATGTGGCTAGGAGAACTTATTTCAGAAAAAGGAATCGGAAATGGCATATCTATTCTTATTTTTGCAGGTATCGTAGGAAGGTTGCCGGTAGCTTTTGGCCAGACAGTCACAACAATAACAGCAGAGAATCTTACAAACATAATCGTATTTTTAATTATGGCAGTTGTTGTGATCGCATCCATAGTAGTTATAAATGAAGCAACGAGACAAATAACTGTTTATTATGCAAAAAGAGTTAGAGGGAACAAAATGTACGGAGGACAATCTACTCATTTGCCGCTACGCCTAAATCAGGCAGGCGTTATTCCAATTATTTTCGCTGTATCCCTAGTCCTTCTCCCATCACTTATAGCAAATTACTTGTCTGCATCAAAAAATATAGCTTTGCATAATATTGCAATCACTGCTTCTGTCTGGTTTAATCCTTCAGGAATACTTTACAACGGCTTATACTTTCTTTTAGTTGTTGGTTTTACATACTTTTACACTGCTGTAATTTTTAACCCCAAGAAAATTGCTGAAGAGATTCAAAAATATGGCGGATTTATACCGGGAATAAGACCCGGTACTCCAACAGCGAATTATTTGAACTATATTCTGACAAGAATAACCTTGGCCGGCGCAATTTTTTTGGGTATAATAGCTATTTTTCCAACTATTGCAAGAAGTTTCACAAACATACAAAATCTTTTGTTGGGAGGAACAGGAATTTTGATAGTTGTTGAGGTAATTCTTGAGACCATTAAAGCGATTGAGGCACAGCTTGTGATGCGAAGTTATGATTCATTCGTAAAATAGATCATGAAGATAGTTTTGATTGGAATTCAAGGAGCAGGTAAGTCAACTCAAGGAAATCTTCTTTCGGAGAAGTTTGGTATTCCTTATCTTTCAACCGGTCATATTTTTAGAGAGCTTGCAAAAGAAAAAACACCGTTGGGGCGTTATGTAAAAGAAGTTATGAATGCAGGATATTTAATTCCTGATCGAAGAACCGTTAAGATAGTCGATGAATATTTACAAAGGTCCGAATATCAAAAAGGATACATCATTGACGGCTTTCCAAGAACTCTTATTCAAGCAAAATTCTTCAAAAACGGTGACCTAAAAGTAATTTATCTAAAAGTTTCAGATAAAGAGGCGTTATGGAGACTAAGTTACCGGAATAGCGACGGAAGAGAAGATGAAACTCTTCCAGCTTTGAGAAAAAGAATAGAGCTGTTTCATAGGGTTACCGAGCCTGTTTTGGATTTTTACAGAAAAAAGGAGAGTTTAATAGAGATTGACGGGGAAAGACAGATCGGGGAAATCCAAAAGGAAATTTTAAAAAAAATTGGAAAATAAAATTATCATAGGAATAACGGGAGGATTCGGAAGCGGCAAATCAACGGCTGCTGATTTTTTAAAAAGTTTGGGTTATACAAAGATAAGTCTTGTAGATTTTCTTGAAGGGGAATTGAAAAAACAAGGCAAAAAAAATATAACCCGAAGAATGCTTCAGGATTTAGGAAACAATTGGAGAAATAAATTTGGACGAGGGATACTTTCAAAAAAATCCCTCGTTTTTATTAATAAAAATAAAATAAAAAAGGCAGTTGTTGACGGTTTTAGAAATATAGGAGAAATTGATGAAATTAAAAAAGAATGCCTGGCCGGTCAGGGAAATTTCAATTTAATAGGGATAGTTGTAAATAGAGATATGAGATTTGAGAGGCTTAAGAAATTAAAAAGGAGAGAAAAACTTACCTGGGAACTTTTTAACGAACTTGACGCTAGGGATTTAGGAGTAAAAGAGAAGAGTGAAGGTCTGCAGGTTGCGTTATGTCTTGCATTTGCGGATATTTTTATTGAGAATAACGGTACGCTTTTGGATCTTAAGAAAAAAATGATAAACATAGTAAGAAAAATCGAGGAGAAATATGAATAAAAAAATAATAATAGCCATAGACGGACCGGTTGGGTCCGGGAAAGGGACATTGGCCGTTGCTTTGGCTAGAAAGCTTAAAACTTTTTATATTTATACAGGAGGTATGTACAGGGCACTGGCTTACGCATGCTTGGAACAGAATATAGACGTGCATGATGAAGCAAAAGTTTTGGAACTCTTGGAAAAAATTTCCTTGGAACTCAAAGCTGAAGATTACGGAACGGTGATTTCGCTTAATGGCAAGGAGATTTTTGATGAAATGTTTTTGCCGCGGGTCACCAAAACAGTGCCGATTGTTGCCGCGATGCCTTCAGTGAGACGTGAAATGGTCGCTCGCCAAAAAAAAATAATTGAAGGCAAAAGCGCCGTGATCGAAGGAAGAGATATTGCGACAGAAGTTGCGCCACAATCTGATTTGAAAATTTATTTAACCACGGATGTTAATACACGGGCAAGGAGAAGATTAAACCAGTTGAAGAAAAGAGGAATTGAAAATGTGTATTTTAATGAGATACTTAAAGAGGTAGAGGAAAGGGACAAATTAGATATGCAGAGGAAGGCGTCACCTTTGACAATTGCAAAAGATGCAGTGGTTATTGACACTACAAATGATACTATTGAGGAGACGGTTAATAAAGTAATGAAAATACTTAAAGAAAAAGATCTAATATGATTTTTTTAAAAAAAAAGAGTGAAATTGAAAACATGAAAAAAGGCGGGAAGGTTTTAGCAGAGGTTTTGGGAGAACTTATAAAAAATGTAAAACCTGGGGTTTCGGAAATTGAAATAGATGAGCTTGCGGAAAAACTAATTGTCGAAAAAGGCGCAGAACCCGGATTTAAAAAAGTTCCAGGGTATAAAAATTCAATTTGCGTTTCCACCAATAATGTTGTTGTTCATGGGATTCCTACAAATTATAAATTTAAAAAGGGAGATGTGGTAGGGATTGATTGTGGAGTTTTTTACAAAGGTTTTCATACAGATATGGCAGAGACTACCATTGTATCTCGGGGTCCTGTCGCCAGTTTCCCTCCCGCCAGTGCTCCTGCTAGTCTTGCTTCGCAGCGAACGCAGATGCGCGCTGTCAGGGTCCCTTCCACTGACGCCACCCCTCAATCCGATATTCCTAGATTTATAGAAACCGGGAAGAAGGCGCTTTTTGAAGGAATAAAACAGGCAAAAGTCGGAAATAGAGTCGGACATATTTCAAAAACAATTCAGGAGATTGTCGAAGGAGCTGGTTATTCGGTAGTTCGTTCATTGGTCGGCCATGGTGTAGGAAGAAAACTTCATGAGGAGCCGGAAGTTCCGGGATTTCTTGTAGAGCCAATTGGAAAAACACCTAAGCTTTTGGAGGCAATGACAATAGCCATTGAGGTGATTTACAACATGGGCGGAAGCGAAGTCATTTACTCAAACAGCGATGACTGGACAATCTCAACCGCAGACGCAAGTATATCAGGACTTTTTGAAAGAACAATATTAATTTCAAACCGAGGCCCTGTTATTTTAACCCAATAGTTGCTCTTTTAGGCGTGGTTTGATATAATAATTGAAATTGTTACATTGTTTAATTGTTCCATTGCTAAACTGACAATTTTGTAATAGAGCAATGTAGCAATTTATTTTTATGGCTCATCAGGGGTCTTTTGAGATAGACGGAGTTGTTAAAGAATCTCTTCCAAACACTCTTTTTAGAGTAGAGCTTGAGAATGGAGATATAGTCCTATGCCATTTATCCGGCAGGATGAGGATGAATTTCATTAAAATCTTGCCCGGAGATAAAGTTCGTCTTGAAATGACGCCGTACGATAAGACAAAAGGAAGAATTACTTACAGATATAAGTAGTTATTAACTATTAAAATTATGAAGGTTCAGGCAAGCGTAAAACCAAGATGCGTAAAATGTAAAATTATTAAGAGACGTGGTGTTCTCTATGTTTTGTGTGAAAATCCAAAACATAAACAGAGACAAGGATAACCACTATCGACTAGCAACGAGTGGCTAGTTGCTAATTTTATGAGGATTTCAGGAGTTAATATACCAGATGAAAAAAGAATTGATGTGGCATTAACATATTTATATGGAGTGGGAAAAAACAATGTTAATACAATTCTTAAAAAGGCAGATGTTGAAGGTTCAAAGAGAGTAAAAACCCTCTCCGAGGATGAGCAGAAGCGAATTCAAAAGACTCTGGAGAACTATAAACTTGAAGGAGATTTACTGGCTGAGATTTCGGGAAATATTAAAAGACTTAAAGAGATAGGTTCTTATAGGGGCTTGCGTCATACAAGAAACCTTCCTGTTAGAGGACAAAGAACAAGAAGTAATGCCAGAACAAAAAGAGGAAAAAGAGTTACGATTGGAGCAATCAAGAAAGAGGCAGCTGCAAAGTTGGGACTTGTGCCCGGCAAAGATACAAAGGAGAAGAAATAGTTAAAAAAATTTTAATATGAAGAAAAAATCAGTGTCAGATACAAAAGCTAAGAAAAAAACCGTAAGTCCGATTTCTTCACATGGCAGAGCGTACATAACAGCCACTTTCAATAATACATTGGTTACTCTAGCAACAGATAGCGGAGATACTATTTCCTGGGGATCTTCTGGATCCTCCGGATTTAAGGGAACCAGAAAATCAACGCCATATGCCGCGACTGTGGCAGCTGAGAATGCTGCCCGAAAAGCGCAAGAAAAGGGATTGAGGACAGTAGATGTATATGTGAAAGGGCCTGGATCGGGTCGAGACTCGGCGCTTCGTGCAATAAGAAGCGGTGGACTCTCAATATCTTCGATTTCAGATATTACACCGATTCCGCATAATGGGCCAAGAGCAAAAAAGAAGAGGAGAATATAATGGCTAGATATACCGGACCAAAACATAAATTAGCAAGAAGAGAAGGATTAAATATTTTAGATAAAAATTCTGCAAGTCTTAAGAGGAGATTAAATATTCCTCCGGGAGTGCATGGACGCAAGAGGCACAGCAGGCTTTCCGAGTTTGGACTGCAGCTTCGGGAGAAACAGAAAGTTAAATCTACTTATGGCATTTTGGAAAAACAATTTAAAAATTTAGTCAGAAAAGCAGAAAATAAAAAAGGAGATACGGGAGAAATTCTAATGTCTTTTCTTGAGACAAGACTTGATAATATGGTGTATAGACTTGGTTTTTCAGAGTCACGGGCAATGGCAAGACAGCTGGTTTCTCATGGACACATCTTGGTTAACAGAAAAAAAGTTAACATTCCTTCCTACTTTGTTCAAGCGGATGATGTCATTTCGCTTTCTCAAAAAATAAAAAAATCTTCCAATATATTAAAAAAACTTGAAGAAAAAGAGGCAGAGCTCGTGCCATTTGTTGAAAGACAGGGCGATTCCGGTAGGCTTCTGCGCCTTCCTCAAAAGGAAGATCTAAAGACTCCATTTAGCCTACAGCTAATTGTTGAATATTATTCAAGATAATGGTAAAATAGTATTTTATGTTAGACCCAATGCTGAAAGTTAAAGAAGAAAAGACAGAGAGAGATTTTGGCGAGTTTATTATTGAGCCTCTCGAGCCGGGTTATGGTTATACACTCGGGAATGCTTTAAGACGTGTCCTTCTTGGTTCAATCGAAGGAGCGGCTGTAACTTCTGTAAAAATTTCAGGCGTTAAACATAAATTTTCTGTAGTTCCGGGACTCAAGGAAAATGTTGTCGATTTTCTTCTCAATATAAAAGGGCTAAATATTATGCTTCTTGATTCAAAAAACGAAAGCACCATGAGGCTCTCCGTGAAGGGTTCAAAGAAAATTACAGCCGCTGATTTAGAACTTCCTGAGGATATTGAAGTAGTAAATAAAGACCACTACCTGGGTTTTTTAAGCGATAAGAAAGCAAAGCTTGAGGCGGAATTAACAGTCCAAAAAGGTATGGGATATTTACTGTCTGAAGAACGTAAGGCCTCAACGATTGGAGTTATTCCGACAGACGCGATATTTACCCCTGTTAGACGTGTAAACTATGCTGTTTCAGCAACCAGGGTCGGGAGACAAACAAATTTAGACAGACTAACTCTGCAGATTTGGACAAATGGGACAATTAATCCAAGACAAGCTCTTGATGAAGCAGCAAAAATTCTTGCTTCCTACTTCTCCCAAGTTTATCAACCAAAAGAGACAGTATCTTCAGAAAGTTCCACTCAATCCTCTATAGTTCCTGAAAACACTTTAAGACTGACGATTGATGAGTTTGATTTTCCTACGAGAATTTATAACAGTCTTAGAAATGGTGGAATAGAAACTCTGGGAGATTTACTCAAGATACCCAGAAAGGAATTAATGTCTATGCGTAATATGGGGAATAAATCAGTCGTCATTATTGAGGAAAAGCTTAAAGGAAAAGGAATAGAATTGCCAATTTAAAATCCACACCTCCTACCTATCTGAATTTTTATTATGAAAAAGAATGTGTTCGGCAGAAGATTTAAAAGAGACATTGGTCAAAGGAAAGCTCTTTTTAAGAGCCTGATGTCTTCTCTGGTTCTTAATGAGAAGATTAAGACAACCGAGGCAAAAGCAAAAGCTATTAAGGCGGAAGCGGACAAGCTTATTACAAAAGCAAGAAAAGAAGAGAAGCTGGCAAGAAAACTTTTATCCGTTCACTTAAATCCGCCGGCTATTGAAAAATTAATAACTCAAATTGCTCCAAGATTTGAGAAAAGACAAGGAGGATATACAAGAATTGTGAAAATCGGACAAAGGCAATCGGACAGCGCAAGGATAGTTTTGATGGAATGGACGGAGGGAATTCAGGGGCCAGAATTAAAAGTTCGGAATTTAGAGAAACCGGAATCGAAGAAAAAATTAAGCAAAACCTCAAAAACCCCTGCTAAATCTTCACAAAAAACTCAATCAGACAGAACGGTGAAAAAATCAGTCAGTGAGAAGGCAGGCAAGAAAAAAAAGGAGTAAAAATGAAAATCACAAAACCGACAAGAGCAAAAGATATTAAGCGTTCATGGCATTTGGTTGATGTTAAGGGAAAAATTCTTGGAAGAACAGCAACGGAAATTGCAGAATTTTTAATTGGGAAGGGAAAGCCGTATTTTGTAAGGAATTTAGATTGTGGGGATTATGTGATTGTTGTTAATGCAAAAGGGGTTAAGGTTACGGGTAAAAAGGAAGAGGCGAAGAAATATTATCGATATTCCGGATACCCCGGAGGTTTGAAAACGAGGACTTTTAGAGAACTTAAGGAGAAAAAACCTGAAGAAATTATAAAACATGCAGTTCGTGGTATGTTGCCTCAAAATAAATTAAGAGATAAAATGATTAGGAGGTTATTTGTTTTTGTAGATGAAAAACATCCTTATCAAGATAAATTTATAAA
>CAYZEE010000014.1:0-23428 GCA_964477485.1 uncultured Gammaproteobacteria bacterium | reverse complement strand
ATTTACATTTGAATCAATTTCACTCAAAATAACAGAAGATTTTTTGGGGGAAATAGATTTGCCATATTTTTTCAATATTGCAGCTTGTGATTTAATATTTGCAAGTGGATTTTTTATATCGTGGGTAAAAGAATCTAATAGATCGCCGCTTTTATAATCCATAAAACCCTTTGTTATTATAAATCTTCAGGGCTTTTTGTTCAAATACAAGGATATTTATGTTTGAGCCACAGTTCTTATTTGATCCGCACCATATTCTTTGAAAATATGCCTCACTTCATCTATTTGAGCGCCTTCCCCCGTAGAAACCGCCAGAACTATTGCCCCTTCCTTTAATCTCTGTTCATATTCCCTTGCAACTTCTTCCGGAAGTCCGAGTCCAACCAGAGTTCCAACCAGCCCTCCTGCAAGTATTCCAGTAGTTGCTGCGGAGACAGCTGTAGCAGCAGCTCCCGTGAGTCCTAGAGCAGATGCTACCGGCCCGCCTATAAATAGCGCTCCTATTCCTGGAATTGTAATTGCGCCTATGCCAATCAGAAGACCGGTTAAGCCTACTATTACTCCTCCGGCTGTTGCGCCCGACACAGCAGTTGAGGCAACGCTTCCACCTTTTGCTCCGACTTTCTCAACCTTTCCTTTTACAATTATTGATATGTCCTTTGGATTATAGCCTTTATCCTCCAAATCTAGTATCGCAGAATTTGCTTCTTCTCTTTTTGAAAATACTCCTATAATCGTTTGCATTTTTTAATCTCCTTTCATTCTAAATTTCTCTTTTATTTTCGAACTTATAATAATATTGATAGTTATTCATAATTTTTTTTCTTTTTCCTTTTTTCTTTGCTTTACCGACTCTGAAACATTCTCTTATATCGTCTAAAGAAAGCGGCATCGGCCAAAAACTTATAAAAGGTTCTGAATATATATACTTTTTCATTTTTACCTCCTTTAATCTGGACTTGAACTTAATATAGCCCAAAAGCTGTTTAGGAAAGTGTTTTTAAAAACTTGACCTGCGGTTTTTCTTGTATCAAAGAATATCTTTGAAATTCCATTTTTGGCAAAGGATATAAATCTTAAGTCAACCGTAACCCCGCTTTCAAAAGATAATGTATTTATTGCTGTCGTTTTCATAAAAAAATAAAGATTAAAACTTGTCCTATAAAGGCTAAAACTTATCCTTAAGAGAAATTAAAATATTAAGTAAGAAAAAAGAAAGAAAAAACTATTGAAAATGAAACCAATTGCAAGTATAATTTAGTGAATGGACAGCCGCCCGATTTTTTATACTTCAAATTTTTTCTCTCTTTCCGTCAAAATAGGAGAAAATAGAGTTTTAATAAAAATGCAGCTTCATATAGATATTTTATACACTTCTCAGATTCCACATACCTTTTTCTTTCTTAAAGAAAAATTGCCCGGAGTTTTGAATACAAAATGTTTCAATAAGACGAATACGCCCTTTTGCGACGAAGTAATTCAAACCGAGATAGGCCATCTATTCGAACATATTCTATTAGAATATCTTTGTATAGAAAAACTGCAAAAAGGAAATAGAAATGTAGCATTTAATGGAATTACTAATTGGAATTGGCAGAGAGATAAAAGAGGAGTTTTTCATATAAGTATTGATGCTGGAGAAGAAGACAAAGAGTTTTTCTATAGTGCGCTTGGTAAGAGTATTTCACTTCTTGAATCTTTAATAAATTCAAAAAATACGGATAGCAATTTTTCCTTACTATCCGTATCAGAGTAGAGAAGAATTTATTGTTCATTTTCCATCTCACTTTGTTCTTGTGATTCATCATCATCCTCCTCATACTTTGCTTGACCGCCTTTGGAGGCTTTTTCACTCATCTCGCTTTTTTCCGCCTCCCATTCTTCCTCTTTTTCCTCTTTCCGTTTCTGTGGATCTTCCATTATTTCCCACCCCCTTTCTTTACATAATCCGCCTAGGGACTTTAGAAATCTTTTTTTAAGCTTTTGCAATAAACTGCCGGTTAATATTAAGTATGAGGAATGTAAGGATTTAAAGATGTTCTTTTATTACAGATAATAAGTCTTCAATCTCAAAAGGTTTTGCCAAAAATGCATCTGCCTCGCTTTTTTCAAATGTTTTTTCAGCACTTGGATGAGCTGAAAGTAGAATAATTGGAATGTCTTTTGTCTTTTTGTTGTTCTTCAACTCTCTCGCGGCTTTTCTTCCATCTGTCCCTGATAAGAGAACGTCTAAAAGTATTAAGTCAGGTTTAATTCCGTCTGTCTTAAATATTTTTTTCAATTCTTCTGCGGTCTGCATTGCTATAACATTAAATCCCTGATCTTCCAGAAGGAACTTAATTGCGTCTAGAATATCTATATCGTCATCAATTATTAGTATCGTTTTCTTCATAATGGATCTTTTGACAAATGTAAGGTAAATGTGGTTCCTCGTCCTTTTTTACTTCTTACAGTTATTCTTCCTCCATGCTCTTTTATTATTTCATTTGAGATATAGAGCCCTATACCAAGTCCTGCGTCATAAGTTCTCATGGAATTTGATGCTTGATAAAAACGGTCAAAAATTTTCCTTTGTTCTTTCTTATCAATTCCTACACCATAATCCTTAACGCTTACTGAAATTTTTTTATTCTGTTGTTTACTGGTTATAAGAATTTTTCCACCGTTAGGTGAATACTTAATAGCGTTATTAATAAGATTGACAAGAACTTGTCTTATTCTGTCTTCGTCAGCAAATATTTCCTTAACTCCACAGCTTCTTAATATTAGATCGTGTCTTCGTGTGGTTGCCTGAAAATTTTCAATTATATCATAAGCCAATTCTACGATATTGAACTTCCTTTTTCGAAGCTCAAGTTTTCCCGCATCTATCCTGCTTAATTCAAGAAGTTCTCTTATGAGCCTTGTAAGTCTATCTATTTGAATATCCATTTTTTCAAAAAACTTTATTATATTTTTTTGTTCTCCATCTTCAAATTGTTTGGAAAGCGCCTGCGTATAAATCTTAAGACTAGTAACCGGAGTCTTAAGCTCATGACTGACTATCCCCAGGAAATCTTCTTTCATTCTAACGATATTTTCTAATTCCCTTTGGCCCTGCACGGCCCTTTTTTCAGCTTTAAGCCTTTGGACTATCTCCTTTTTTGCCCTTTGATAAAGAATTGCATTCTCAATAGCTATTGATGCTCTTTCGGCAATTCTTTCTGCAACCTCAAGATCCATTTTTGTATATCTTTTTCTGCTTTGTTTAGTAGTAACAAAAGTAATTCCTCCAATAGTTTTTCTCTGTACTTTTAGAGGTACTATCATTACCGAATAAAATCCTATTTTTTTTAGAATTGCAAGTTCCACTTTGTTTCTCACAGATGGAGTCAGCATGTCTTCGGTAACCAGAGGGTATAGTTCTGATTCCCCGGTTCTTATAACGTTTGGCGGTCCCTGAGGAGCTTCCATGTACCAGGATATAGTTTTAAATATTCTTTTTGCCCAACCGACCATAACAGGATTCTTGTGCATAATCGATACATTTCGAAGGATTCCTTTTTCATCCAGAAGATCCACGCTGCACCAGTCAGCAGTATAGGGAACAGTGATCTTTGCGATATTATCAAGTGTTTTTTTGTAGTCTAGAGATGATGCGAGAATTTTACCGGCTTTTAAAAGATATTCTAAACGCGTTTCTTTGATTTTGGTTATGTCTTTCCATATCCCGACAAAATAGTTTATTTTACCAGTGTGGTCTTTAATTGGCGTAATAGTGTGATCGGTATAAAATAAATCGCCATTTTTCTTCCTGTTGATAACTATTCCTCTGAATATTTTACCGGATAATATTCTAGACCAAAGATCATGGTAGAATTTATCGTCATGCATCCCTGACTTGATGATTCTTGGCGTTTTACCTATAGCCTCGAGTCTCTTGTAACCGGTTAATTTCTCAAATGAATGGTTTGTATACTCTATAACTCCTTTTGCGTTAGTAACAAATATCGCATCAGCTGATTGCCCGACTATACCAAGAAATTTTTGGTCAGAGCTATATGGATCCTCTTTTTTTCTCTTCTTCATGTTTTATGTAAAACATTTTAGCATAAGCGGTAAATTAATTTAATCTGGTTGGAGAACCGTTATAAGAATGTAAGAATTATGAAAGAATGAGTTATAATTTCGAGTTTAGATTGGCGTGCCCGAGAGGAGTCGAACCTCCAACCGCCTGGACCGCAACCAGGTGTTCTATCCATTGAACTACGGGCACTCGTCGAAGCTCTAAGGTATATTTTAGACCATTGTACTCTATGAGGCAACTTGATTTTTTTGATTTTCAAGAGGTGGCTCTGCCCTATCAAGAGGGAAATTGCGTGACAACCAGTCTCCCGCCCCTTCCATAAATGTTGGCTTGACAGTTTCTCTAAAAGGCAGATAAGGCAGAATAATTGATTTTATATGCTCTTTATCAATATCTCCAAGCGGTATTGTTAATTCTCCCGGAATTAAAGCATGAGTTCTGATATGCAAAGTGTCAAGTTTTTCTATTTTTTTAAAATAAAAATCATAAAGTTCCTGCCAGAGAAAAAAATGATCCTCAATGGTTATGCCTTCTGTTGATATTCTATAGTGGAAATCTCGCGGGGGAACGGTGGCAAGTGTAAATGACACGAATACCAGAGAAATAACAACCAGCATTAAAATATACTGGGAGAAAAGAAAAAGGATAATCTCCAGAAGCAACATTATCAGAAGAGAGGTTAGAAAATATTGTCTTCCTCTTTTTCTAAATGGCCTGCCGGGGGAAGTCCAGGAAAGAAGAGTTTTTACCTCATGAGTAGCTTGCTGTGTTTGTGATGGAATGTTAGAAAATTCAGGAGATTCTTTTGGAAGTTCTTGCCTTGCGGCAGGCAAGTCAGTTGGTTCTTTGGGCAGAAATTCTTTAGTAGCTTGATCTTCCATATGTTTACTTTATATCATTAAAATATTTAAGTCAATCGACCGGCCAATTAAAAAGTTCCCAATGCTTTCTGAAAGCTTCCCGCCCTCGTTGAAACTTCGGCGAGGCGAGAGCGGAGAGGGTGGGATTCGAACCCACGAAGAGCTTGCACTCTTAGCGGTTTTCAAGACCGCCGCACTAGTCCACTATGCGACCTCTCCAAAACTAGCAACTAGAATTATAATAAAATCAATAACTAATTTCTAGTCGCCAGTTGCTAATTGCCAGTTTCATTGTCAGCTTTTTAAAAATCTGCTATGCTAAATTTAGATAAATGCCAAAACCAAAACATCATAAGTTTAAGGATAGACTTCATCATAAGATTTTTATGTCAATTGGGATTGGACTTTCGGTAATTGCTTTTTGGCGAGGGGCATGGGGACTGATGGATCTTTATCTTTTTCCCAACGATCCTACATTAAGCTTTTTATCCTCTTTTGCAGTAGGAATTGTTATTTTGCATTCCACTCATTACATTGTTCAGGAACTAATGTAGTTATCTGCTTGCACGAAGAGCATTTATAATAACCGCCACATCTACTCCTTCCTGAAGAAATGCGCCGGCGATAGGAGGGATAAGTCCAAAAGAGGCAAGTATCATTCCAAAAATACTTATCCCAATTCCCCATAAGATACTTTGCATGGCAATTTTTATAGTTTTTCTCGCAATTTTTAAAGCCTGATTAACCAGAGAAAAATCACCACCCAGGAATACTACATCTGCCGCCTCTGATGCTGCTGTTTGCTCTTCATTTGAGAAGACTATACCAACGTCGGAAAGAGCTAAGGCCGGCGCGTCATTTATTCCATCTCCGACCATGACTGTAGTCTTACCCTCATTTCTAAATTTCTCAATTCCTTTTTGTTTATCCTCTGGAGTGCATCCAGCCTGTACCTTGATTCCGCCAAGACTTGCCGCAACTTTTTCTGCTACCTGCTTTTTGTCTCCTGTATAAATAAAGATTTCAAAGCCTTCTTTTTTAAGGTTTTTTATAATTTCTTTTGCTTCCTGTTTTATTTCATCCTCAAAACGGAATATTCCAATTTGTTGTCCATTCTCAAAGATTCCGATTGCCATACCTTCTTCGGGAAGTTTTGAAAGAGAATATCTTTTCGCGTTAACTTCGCCTGATATGCCTAATCCAACCTTTTCTTCTATTTTTGTAGCCGGAAGAGCAGGAATTTTTTTAAGCTTGGCAAATTCAACAATCGCTTTTGCCAGGGGATGAAGAGAATTTCTCTCAATTGCTTCTGATGCCGTCAGAATCTGTTTCTCATCGTATGTTTTACTTAAGCATTTAAATTCTACGACCTTTGGTCTGCCAAGCGTTATAGTGCCTGTCTTGTCAAATATTAGTACTTGTGCTTTTGCCAATTTTTCAAGACTGGAGAGGTTTTTAACAATAATATGTTTCTTTGAAGAAGAACTTACTCCTCCAAGAAGCGCAATGGGCGTTGCGATTATAAGAGGACATGGAGTTGCAATGACAAGAACAGATAGCGCCCGGATCAGATCAAACCCAGAATATACATAGGCAAAAGAGGTTATTAAAAGTGTTATGACTGTAAAGACAGTGCTGTAGCGGTCTGCTAGCCGTAAAAAAGGAGACTTTTCAACCTGCGCTTTTTTCACCATGTCAATTATTTTGTTGTAGGTTGAGTCGGCCTGCACTCTTGTTACTTTAATAACAATTGGTGTTCCTATGTTAACCGTCCCGCTTCTTATCCGGTCTCCTTTTATTTTGTCAATTGTATAAGGTTCGCCGGTTAGAGATGATTCATCTGTAAGTCCCTCTTCAGATACCAGTGTTCCGTCAAGACCGATAACTTCGCCTTTTCGAATAAATATCTCCTCCCCTTTTTTAACATTTTCTATCCGTGTTTTTTCAGATGGTTTTCCATCTTGCCAAAGCGTTGTTTCGTTTGGGATTCTATCAATCAATCTAGCTAAAGATTTTTTTGCTTGGGTTACTCCGTAGTCCTCAAGCGTTCTTCCGCTTGCAATCATAAGAGCAAGTATTCCCGCAACTATATATTCCTGTGTAATGAGCGAAACCAGAATTGCCAGGATTGCAATGTAATCAAGGGCGAGTTGTTTTTTATAAATTGAAATAAGCGATTCTTTAAACAGTCTGAAACTGCCAAGAACTGTTACTATTAAGATTATTGCTATCGAGAAGGTTCTTTGGTGAACAAAACTTAAGATGATATAGAGAATAATTCCCAAAAAAACTATTAGAGGGATTTGAAAAGTTTTAAGAAGCGCAGTCTTATCCTTCATAATTTAATTTTGCTTAGGAGGTTTATTTAGAGTATATCAAATACAGGTCATCTTCTGCAGTATTTGCTTATTGGCGGTATCATTTCTACTCATTTGCCTTGCATGTTCACTGGTTCTTCTATAGATGTCTTATCTCCTTTTTCAACTGGCGGAGAGGGTGGGATTCGAACCCACGCGAGCCTTTCGGCTCAAGGGTTTAGCAAACCCTCGCAATGGACCAAACTATGCGACCTCTCCAAAATTAGCAACTAGATTTCAACAATTTAATAGTGCAACAATCAAACAATAATTCATTTGAATTATATCATTATTAAAATTATCTTTCTACACTTAAACCATGAATCTTATCGATCTTATTTTTCCCAAGCGCTGTATTAACTGCAAAAAATTCGGGAATTATCTTTGTCCAAACTGTTTTTCTTATCTTTTCTTTGACACGGAAGCAATTTGCGTTGTTTGCAATAGACCCTCTATAAACGGACTTACTCATCCGGGTTGTCGGGGAAAATATACAATAGACGGAGTTTTTTCAAGCATTGTCTATAAAGGTGCCGCAAAAAAACTTATTTATAACTTTAAGTATAAACCATATCTTTCAGGTTTAAATAATCTATTGATAGAGTTGTTTTTTGAAGGGCTAATCCAGAATGAAGAGTTTTACAATATTTGTCAGAATTTCCAGCCAGAGCCGATAATTGCGCCAATTCCTCTTTATTCATCCAAGCTTAGAACAAGAGGATACAATCAGGCAGAAATACTGGCAAAAGGGTTTGCGAAAAGGATGAATTTTAAAGTTTTAAACTGCCTTAAAAGGACGAAAAATACTCGTTCGCAGGTGGGCCTTCTTAGAAAAGACAGAAAAGAAAATATCTCCGGCGCATTCAGTATAATTCATAATTTAGAATTTATAGTTCAGAATGTTTTTCTTGTTGATGATGTTTTTACAACCGGTTCAACTCTGGTTGAGGCTGCGAGAATGCTGAAAAAAGCAGGCGTAAAGGGAGTCTGGGGGTTGACTTTGGCGAGGGATTGATATATAATTTCTGTTAACTTGGGGATGCATTGCATCGACAGGAAAGCACATTAAAAACTGCAAGCCGGCGATGAATCAAAGCCGTAAAACGGGTTCAAAAATATAAATGCTAGCAATCAACAGTTAGCGTATGCATACGCTTAAACTAAGCGTAATTCATACTGTTCGTGAATTCTTTCTCAACGAGATTTTACGGGCATAAATAAAGTTGAGATATAAATAAGGAATCGATTTGTTTCTTATTCGAACTTATAAATCTCGGTCTTGTTTTTTCCTTCTGATTGGGTAAGAATTAGGCGACATTTAAAATCAGATAAGCTTGTAGATGTTTTTAAAATGTTTTCTTGGACTCCGAGTCACTCTCGGACATCTCCACACAACCGTCCTTTTGAGGGCGGTTTTTTATTGGCTGGAAAGTTCTTGTTCTATTTCTCTTTCAATATCCTTCTTCTTTATAGCCTCTTTTTTCTCGAATTTTTTCTTTCCGCGGCCTAGAGCCAGTTCTACCTTGATAAACACTTTTTTAGTATAGATTGATATTGGGACAATAGTTAGTCTTGAGCCCTCCACCTTTGACTTAAGAGAAATTATTTCTTTTTTGTGAAGAAGCAGTTTTCTTGTTCTTCTTTCATCATAATTCTCTGGAGCTGCATATTTATAGGGGAATATCTTTGCGTTTACAAGATAAACCTCGCTTCCGATAATTTTTACAAAACTTCCGGTTAAATCAGCGTGTCCAAGACGTACAGCCTTAACCTCTGTGCCATTTAAGCTAATTCCTGCCTCAAAGCGCTCAAAAATCTCATAATCAAAAAAAACTCTTTTATTTACAATTTTCATTTTCCGACTATTACTAAGATATCTGCTGTAGAATCTTGAGGCAAATCAGAAGACGTATCTGAAATGGTATATTTTTCAGATAAATCCTTTTTTAAAAGGTCTAAATAGGCACTGGTTGATTTTTTTGCTTTTATTGTTATCCCTTTATAATTATAACTATCTGCATTTGAAGTTGAAGACACATTGTATCCTTTGTTTTTTAGAAAATTAGCAACCTTTCCCGCAGCTCCTTCTATTCCGCTCCCGTTTTCTACACTAACTGCAATTTTACTTCTGTCCATATTTTGGGCAATTTTCTCAGGAGAGTTTGTCTCAAGTTCGTTATTAACCTTGGAAAGAAGCTCCAGAATTTGTTTTTCCTCTTTGGAGTTTTCTGGAAATTTAGATTTACCATCCTCCAATATTTTTTGGGACGCCACAAAACTGTCTCTTGCCAAATTTTTATTTAGTTCCAAAAGGCCCTCTCCTTCATTATATTTTTTTTCAGCTTGCGGATAAATTTGGTTAAATAAGGCATGAATTTTATCGCTTTCTTGCTTTCTGATTGCAAAATTTATTGCAAGAACAAAGATTATAAAAACAACTATAGCTACTGTTAGAAAAACTTTTCTGGAGTGACTTAACCGGGCGAGCGGAGAAAGATATTTATTAATAATTGAGAAATATCTGGCGGTTGGCGCAAGAGAAGTCCTGTCAAACTTTTCTATCTCTTTTTCTAAAACTTCTTTATCTGCAGTTTCTTGTCCCTGAGCTTTAAGAATTATTGCGGCTGATCCTCCCTTTCCCTCTTCATGAATTAAAGGTGCAAGAATTTCCGCAATCTCTTCCGGCGGTTTGTTATCAAGAGAAGAGGATAAAAGGGGAGATGTGATTATATTTCTAAATTGTTGTGTTTGGAGAATGACTATATCAGAAGGCCGCAATATCCCTGAGGCAGCCTTAAGAGTCGTCGTGCCTGTTTCCTGTGATTCAAGTATTGTCCCAAACTGGTTATCTCTTTTTATATCCGCCTTGCCCGAGCCTGCGATAAAAAGATATAAAAAATTGTTAATTATTGATGAGATAACAAAAGAACAGGAAACATCAGGAGGAATTTTTTGGATTGTTATTTGGATAGCCTTTTTTATAGAAGCAAGGTCTTTTTTATCGAGTGTAAAGAATTCCTCTTCAAGAGTACTAAAAACGTCCTTCCCCAAAAGATTAAGAAAATCTTCTTTTTGTTCTTCAATTTCTTTTTTCTCCAAAGACAAGACAGCGAAGAGAGAGCCTGCGTTATAAACTTGTGCCCAGGAGGATTCTTTGGGAGTTGCGACTATTTTTGCAAGAGAAATATTTATATTATTCTCCACGACTATAGTATAGCAAGTGCTGTCAAAAAAAACATGCCAGCTTTATTTCGTTTCTGCGTTGAAGAGAGGGCCGACAATTTGTATGTTGGCCGGCGCTCTTAAGTTGAAATAAGTTTTAAAATCAGAACCATCAAAGGTAGTTGTTCCTGCATCTCCTGATACGGTTACTGTCGAAGTTTTTCCGCTGGCAAAATCGGCGCTGATAGAGAAAGAAGATACAGAATTAAAGGGAGTTCCGCCGCGGGCAGAAAGTTCTTGCTTGACTCTTGCCTCGTCCCAAGTATCAGTACCGGCCGGGTTTGGTTGATCTGTTTGGTACAGATGCTCGCGGGTTCCCGAATCTTTCTCGACCAGAAGAATAACGTTAGCAATATCGGCTACCTCCTGTGAAGTAAGCCAGGCAGTGCCATCATATTGGCTTCTTGATCCCCAGTCGCAATAAAACCATGGAGAGTCTTTGTCATAAGCATTGTTTTGGAGATCTGAGAAGTTGCTAATCGAAGAGGATGAGTCGACTCCATTTTTCGTCCATGAAGTGTTTCCCCATCCGATATCACCAGAAGAGTGAATATACCCGCCGTGAGTTGAAGAGAACCAGGCTTTGATTGGTTGTCCTCCCTGCATCATTACAAGTCCTGCTGTTGCATCAACCGCCTGTTCCCAATTTCCTCCTTTGGGATTTGGTTGAAAAACCTGACACTGCTGGGTCGGGCAAATGGGATTTTGTCCATTGTTAGTATAGCTCAATACATAAGAGCGAACAGCAATTGCCTGAGCTTTAAGAGCTGCAAGGTTATTATCTGTCCATGAGTCCGGTACTTCATAAATTCTTTTTACATAATCTTCCAAAGAATAATTTCCGTAGCCTGAGACATTTATTTGAATGGACGTGTTGGCAGCAGAAATAGAATCAAAATTGTAATAAGCTTGTAGGATTTGCTGATAATCCTGTCCTGCTTTTGCCCGTCCCCAAGCTCCATACTGATTTAAACCAACCCTATTTGGCACACCATAGGTAAAGAAACCAAATGCAGGACTAAAACCCGGATTTTTCCCATTTGTCAAATCGCTTGAACAACCGCCGAGAGCACTTGCATAAAGAGGGATATTCAAACTTGCAAGACGTTGCGCAAGTATCTGCTCCTGGCGAGCTGATAGAACCGCAATTTGAGACGTTAGGTTTTGTTGATAAGCTTTTGCTCCCTCTACGATTTTGTCAAGCTTTGCCGATTGTTCATCAAGACTTGATTTAAGTGTTGTAAGAGTCGCTTTTTCATTCTCAAGAGCTTTTTTTTGCGCCTCAAGGTCCTCGATAGACAAGGCAATATTTGTAATAATTGCCTTGTCCTGGTTAACGGCTTGTTTTTGATACGCCAAAATCTGCGTGATATCTGAAACAGAAGAAACAGTCAGGAATATCGAAAGAGGAGAATTATAATAAGTTTTAATATAGAAATCACGGACTGCGTGATCTAAAAGATCTGTTTGCTTAGCAAGATTTTTATAACCTTCATTGATATTTTTCTCTTTAACGGTAATGCCTATCGCTACATCAGATAACCTATTTTTTATGTCCTGAATTTGCGTCTTCATGCTGTCCAGTTGAGATTCTAAAGGCCTAGTTGCTTTAATGGACATATTCAGGGAAGTAGTTAAGTCTTGAATTTGTTTGCCTATATCGCTTAATTCATCAGAAGAAGTTTTAGGTACAAAAAGCCACAAAGAACTGAAAAGAATAATAGAAAAAAATATCAGGAGTTTTTTCATAGCGCTTATCTATTATAACAAATAAATTTTATATCTTGCTAAAAAGAATAGAAAGTATTATTATATTGTCCATAATGGAGGAAGTAGGATTTCAAAATACTGCTCTTCAGAACGATTCTATAGGTAAGTCGTCGAAGAAACCAAAACGTCCACTCATGTGGTTAATTATCGCAGTTATTGTTCTGATTTTGATAGTTGCCGCAGTTAAGTTTGTCGGCTCAAAAAGCAAAAAATCCACGGCGAATATTACGCCAACTCCCACCGAGGTTCCGACATCAACAAATACACCAACCCCAACTTTATCAACTTCGCCAACCTCAACTTCAAGACCGACAACTAGTCCGACTTCAAGCGCAAAGTCTACAGCAAATCCCATTGATAGGACAACAGGACTTGATAGAAGCAAACTCTCCGTTGCTGTTGAGAACGGGAGCGGAGCAGCCGGGGTAGCAGGTAAAGCAGCAGATTTTCTTAAAAGCTTGGGATATGATGTTGTTTCAACAGGTAATGCAGATAATTTTAACTACACAAATGTAACCGTTCAGGTTAAAAGTTCCCAGAGCGATTATCTTTCTCTTCTTAAGAAAGACTTAAGTCAAAATTATACAATAGGAGCGTCTTCGTCAGATTTGTCATCTTCTTCATCAGCCGATGCGCTGGTTATTATTGGCCAATAATCTTTGATTTCAATCGGGGTTGACCTTCAAATATTTTTTATGTTATTCTGAATTTATAATGGATGTATTTGACGTTGTTGCTATAGGTAACGCAAAGGTTGATGTATTTCTTCAAGTACATGAAACCAATAAGCATTTCCGTTTTGATCCTCTGACTCGCGAAATTTGTGTAAAATCGGGAGATAAAGCTTTAGTTGATAGAGCCTATTTTATGATTGGAGGAAATGCTGCAAATGTTTCCGTCGGAGCCTCAAAGCTTGGATTTAAAAGCGCAATAATTGCCGAAGTAGGAGATGATGAGTTCTCTTCAAAAATCATAAATACTTTAAAAAGAGAAGGAGTTTCCGAGGTTCATTTAAAACAAACTCAAGGAGATTCCTCTGTGTCAGTTATTCTAAATTTTAATGGAGAAAGAACTATTTTTGAAGAAGAGGTTGAAAGAGATAATGATTTCTCTTTTGATGAAATTTCTACGAAATGGATTTATCTTACATCGCTTGGAGAAAAATGGAGGGGCGCTTATAAAAAAACGTTAGAATTTATTATTTCAAATAATGTTAAGCTTGCTTTTAATCCCGGAACTTTTCAAATAGATGCAGGAAAAGAGGGAATGGATGATATTTTAAAAAACACAGACCTTCTTTTTGTGAATAAGGAAGAGGCCCAAAAAATTTTGAATCAAAAATCAAGAAGCGTGGAACATGAAGAGACAGAAGAGATAGAGTATTTACTAAGAGGTTTGCAAAGTAAAGGTTCTAAAATTGTAGTCATAACAGATGGGATAAAAGGCTCATGGTCAATTGATGAAAAAGGAAATTTTTTCTCCTGTGATCCAATAAATACTTCTGTTGTAGAAAAAACCGGTGCCGGAGATTCTTATGCAACAGGTTTTTTAGGGGCTGTACTTTCAGGCCTTGATTTAAAAACTGCAATGCTTTGGGGAAACCAAAATGCAGGATCGGTTATAGGTATGGTAGGAGCAGAAGCAGGACTTTTGACAAGAGAGGAAATGGAAAAAAGAGTTAAAAATGAATAATTTAGGTTACAATAAATTTCTTTTTATTCTTCCGTTTGACCACCGGTCAACCTTTGCAAAGGGAATGTTTAATATTTCAAATGAAGAATTATTAACAGACGAGCAAAGACAGAAAATAACAGAAGAGAAGCAAATAATATACGGAGCATTTAAAAAATCCGTATCAGATGGAGTGCAAAAAGAATTCGCAGCGATATTAATCGATGAAGAATTTGGAGATTCAATTTTACGGGATGCTACAAATCAAGGTTTTGTAGCGCTTTTGACAACCGAAAAAAGCGGACAAAAAGAATTTGTTTTTGAATATGGAGATGATTTCGGAGAGCATATAAAAAAATATAGTCCTGCTTTTGCCAAAGCGTTAGTTCGTTTTAATCCCGAAGATGACCTCTCTTCAAAGGAAAGGCAATTGAGAGAACTTAGACGGTTGAATGATTTTTTAAAGCAAAATAATTTTAAATTTTTGATAGAAGTTTTAATTCTGCCGTCTAAGGATCAATTATCGAGTGTTTCGGGAGATAAAAATCGTTATGACAAAGAGGTAAGACCAAAGCTTGCGATAGAGCTTATAAAAGAATTTCAGGAAAAAGGCGTTGAGCCGGATGTCTGGAAGATGGAGGGAATGGATGAAACATCAGACTATAATAAACTTGTTGAACAGGCAAGAGCCGGGGGAAGGACAAATGTTGGCGTTGTTATTCTAGGACGAGGCGCAGAAAGAGAAATGGTTTATACCTGGATTATAAAAGGCGCACATGCGGAAGGAGTTATCGGTTTTGCTGTAGGAAGGACAGTCTTTTGGGACCCCCTAATTTTATTAAAAGATAACAAGATAACGAGAGAAGAGGCAATTGCTAAAATAAGTGAAAACTTTAGACATTATTATGACTTGTTTATGCAGGGAAAAAGTAACTTATGAAAATTTACATCGGAGCAGATCATAGAGGTTTTAAATTAAAAGAAGAACTAAAAACTTGGTTAATTGAGAATAAAATTGCAGGAGAGGACGTCGGCGCTTTTGAATATGATCCGAATGACGATTATCCTGTTTTTGCAGAAAAAGTTGCAAAGTCTGTTTCAGATGATTTCGGCAGGAATCAAAAAAACACAAGAGGAATTGTAATCTGTGGAAGCGGGGTTGGAGTTGATGTTGTTGCAAACAAATTTAAGCATATCAGGAGTGGTCTTGCTCTAAGCGTAGACCAGGTTAAAAAAGCACGATTAGACGATAATATTAATATTTTGGCAATCGCAGCAGATTATGTGAATAAAGATGAAACAAGAGGAATGGTAAAAGCATTTATTGAAACAGAGTTTGAGTCATCGGAAAAACATACCCGTAGACTAAAAGAAATAGAAGAAATAAATATCCCTAATTACTGATTCCTAATCGACCTAAAATATTAGAATTTAGACCTGTTTATAAATTAAGTTAATCAGATCAATCAGGTCAATTTATGAATATAATTATTCCCGGAATTTTGGAGAAAGATTGGCTGGAAATTGAAAAAAAAATTCTGCTCGTTTTGCCCTTCTCAAAAACAATCCATATAGATATAATAGACGGCAAATTTGCTCCAAGTGTTACATTTCTTGATCCAACCCCTTTCTTAAAATACACAAAAGACGCTCTATTTGAGCTTCACATGATGGTTGAAGAGCCTATTAGCTATTTAAAACCCTGGGCAAATGCCGGATTCAAAAGATTTATCGGGCAGATTGAAAAAATGTCTGATCAGATAGAATTCGTGGCGCAAGCGCAGCTTCTGGGCGAAGTAGGACTTGCAATAGATGGACCAACATCGCAGGATTTAGTTGAAGTATCTTTTGACGATTTGGACGTACTTCTTTTTATGACTATAAATGCAGGAGCTTCCGGCGAGCAATTTGTGCCGCAGTATTTAGAGAAAGTGAAAAAAATAAAAAATATGACATATGCCCCAATTGAAGTTGATGGGGGAATTAATATAAAGACTATACAAGAAGCAAAAGGAGCCGGGGCGAGCCGTTTTGTGACGACAAGTTTTATTTTTCAGAATCCGAATCCGGAACTTGCATACAGTAGTTTACAAGAAAAAACTGTATAAGTTTAAAGTAGGTTCAGGGAGATGGGCGTGGAGAAATAGAAGGTTTTGGGCGAAGTACACAATTTACTAAATTTTCTGTACTTTTAATAAAGTATTCATTTACCCCAAGACAAGGTTTTTGAATGATGTCCGGAGGCACTGGCATTTTTTCATCAGGTTCTCCTGATACAAGAGATTCCATTATTTGATGCCAAATAGGCGCTGCGCCTGTTATTCCCGAAGCCAAGACTTGGCTCATTGGGCTATTATCATTATTTCCAACCCAAACAGCAACTACATAAGAGGGCGTATAACCAATTGTCCAGTTATCCCTTTTGTCATCTGATGTTCCAGTTTTTACAGATACCGTGTGGCCTGGTATCAAAAGAGGAGAATTTATCCCAAATTCCATTGACCTCGCGTTATTATCAGCCAATATACTGGATAGTATGAAGGTAACTCCAGGATCTAAAACTTTTTGTTGTTCAACTTCTTTTTTTTCTTCAAGAATATCTCCTTGAGAGTCTGTAATTTTCAAAATTGGGTTAAGATCAACCTTATAGCCTTCAATTGCCAAAACTCCATACACTGTTGCCATGTCAGTCATCTTTACATCTGCTGCGCCAAGAGTTATTGCTAGCCCGTATTGATCTGCTTTTCCCCAGGTTGTAATACCCATTTTCTTGCCAAGATCAACCATTTTAGATACTCCAATTTTATCTAAAGTTTTAACAGCAGGAATATTAACGGAATTTGCCAGCGCCTGTCTTAAAGTTAGTAATCCATGAAACCTTCCGTCATAGTTTACCGGAGAATAAGAAGGTCCTCCGGCTGATACATAAGTTATAGGAGAGTCATTTATTAAGCTGGCAGCAGTATATCCGCTTGATAGTGCGGCACTATATGTTACCACTTTAATACTTGATCCTGGTTGCCTTAGAGCCTCTGTATCATTGTAATTTCCTCCATTGGGATTTAGGTAATCGCTACTTCCTACCATTGCCAATATGTCTCCATTTTTAGGATTTGTAACAAGTGCAGCTCCATTGGTGAGATTTAAATATCCATCTTTGTTAATTTCATCTGTTACAATTTCTTGAGCTTTTTCTTGGAGCTTTAAATCAAGACTGGTTTTGACTATGAGTCCTCCTCTTTCAACCATTGCCAGCCCGTATTTTTTGACCAGTAAATCTTTTATATACATAACAAAATGCGGGGCATGGATTGGTATTTGAAAAGGCAAAAAAGTTAACTTTTCTTTTTCTGCTTGTACTTCCTCGTTTCTGGTTATATATTTTAGATCTGTCATTTTTCCAAGCACCTCTTTTTGTCTTTCTTTCCAGAGATTCGGACTCTCTCCGTACGGAGAATATAAGGTAGGAGCGTTAGGAAGCCCCGCAAGCATTGCGCTCTCTGCTAAGTCCAAGTCTTTTGCGTGTTTGCCGAAATATGTTTCAGCTGCCGCCTCAACTCCCCAGGCAGTCCCTCCGTATGGAATTTGGTTTAGATACATTTCCAGGATCTCATCCTTCGTGTAGATGTGTTCTGCCCAAAAAGCCAAAATTACCTCTTTTATTTTCCGCGTAATAGTTAGCTCCGGAGTTAAAAGCGTTGATTTTATAAGTTGCTGAGTAATAGTTGAGCCTCCCTGCAGAGGTTCTCCTCTAAGATCCGCAATTGCGGCTCTTATGATTGCAAAGATATCAAATCCAGGATTTTTATAAAAATCTTTATCTTCGGTTGCAATAGTTGCTTCTTGTACATACTTTGGTATAGATGAGAGCGGAACAAAAGTTCTATTTTGATTGGCATATATTTCATATAGAAGTACTCCATTGCGGTCATATATTTTTGTAGATTGCGGTTCTTCTCTAAGACTTAATATTTTAGGACTGGGAAGATCTTGTATGAATATCAAAAAAAGAAAAGGAAGGAAAATAAATACAAAAGAGAACGCAGCACCTATCAAGAAATATTTGATTTTTACAGAGAAGGGCAAGGGAAAAATTTTCGTTGGCTTAATTTTTCTTCTTTTTTTGATTTTTTCCTCCCCAAGTTTTCTAAAAGACAATTTAGATTTTAGGCTTGCGATGTTTGCGATAAAGGAGGAAAGACGTTTCGCCAGTAGCGATAATGATAAGCCAAATCTATTAATATAGAATTTGATACGAATAAAGAACGAGCTAATTGTTTTTACAACCAACTTTACAATTAAAAGAACAAGATCTCCTATTAAAATAAGAGCTTTTATAATTAGACTCAAAATATCCAATACGATTTTCATGTTCTTACTGAACAGGTTGTAAAAGGGCAGCTTGCCGCAAGGCTGGGAAGAATTATACTATAGGTAATATCTTTTTAAAAGAGGCAGTTTTATGGAGTCGGGGTGGGAGTTGTGGTTGGATGCGGACAGGTTAAGCAGTAGGAATCACCAGTAGGATCTTTAACTATTGTTTCATCTTTTAATTCAAGATTAGTTGTTTGTCCTGGTTTTGCAAGATCCTGAGTGTTCTTATCAATCCAGACCTTTTGTGTTTGAACCCCGCCCTCAGCTACCGGTTTAATTTTTTTTATGAAATACTCAAGTCTCGTCGGGCATTGACTCTGCGAGGTTCCTGAGCCCTGGGAAGAGGTTGAAAAAGCACCTGAGTCTGAGCAGACTGCTTTTTGGACTATGCTGTCCGGCCTCTGGAAAGGTTGCGGGGGTTTATTTTCGATTATATTTTTCATAATACCATGCCAAATAGGCGCTGCGCCCGTTATGCCTGAAGCAAGTCCATTCATTGGGGAATTATCATTGTTTCCAACCCAAACAGCAACTACATAAGACGGAGTATAGCCAATCGTCCAGTTATCTCTAAAATCATTGGTCGTCCCGGTTTTTACAGCCACAGGAAAATCATTAATCCGAAGAGGAGAATTAATGCCAAACTCCATAGCCCTTGCGTTATTATCAGATAAAATGCTTGATATAATAAAAGCAACTCCTTGCGGTAAAACTTTCTCACCAAAGATTGGAGATTGTATCGGTTGGTATTCTTCCAATACCTTTCCTTTATTGTCTACAACTTTTAATATAGGATGAAGATCAACTTTATATCCGTTGTTTGCAAAAACTCCATAAGCAGTTGCCATATCAAGCATAGTTACCTCGCCTCCTCCAAGAGTTAGAGACAGTCCATATCTGCTTGGGTCATTGTTGAATGTTGTGATACCCATAGCAGATGCTGTTGCAATCATTGAAGAGACTCCATTAAGTTTTAACATTTTAACGGCAGGGATATTGATTGAGTTGGCGAGAGCATATCTCATTTGAACTACTCCATGCCATTTCCCATCATAATTTACCGGGCAATAATCAGGATGACCGGGGTTTGGAAAACAGGTTTGTTGATCTATAAATGGGGTTGCTGCAGTATATCCATGCATAAGGCCAACGGCATAATTAATTGGTTTTATACCAGATCCTGGTTGGCGATGAGCAAGAGTAACGTTGACGTTTCCGTCGTTTTTGGTATTAAAATAATCCCTGCTTCCAACCATGGCTAAAATTTCTCCAGTTGCCGGATCTGTAACAAGAGCTGCTCCATTTGTAACGTGATAACTGCCAAGTTGGGAGATTTCTGCAGAAACTGTGGCTTGGGCCATATTTTGAATTCCAAGATCAAGACTTGTTGTGACTTTGAGTCCTCCTTCCTCAATCATTCTTTCTCCATATTTTTTAACCAATAGGTCTTTAACATACAAGACAAAGTGCGGAGCTTTAATTCTATTTGAGAGCTTTTGATACAAGAGAGGTTCTTTGATAGCATTTTCCATCTGATTTTTTGTAATGTATTTTTGCTCGTACATTTTTTGCAAAACTTCTTCCTGTCTTTCTTTAGCGAGCTCGGGATGTGCCCCAAACGGAGAAAAAGTTGTCGGAGCTTCCGGAAGTCCTGCTAAAAGAGCACTTTGTGCCAAGTCCAAATCTTTTGCGTGTTTGCCAAAATATGTTTCAGCTGCCGCCTCAACTCCCCAGGCAGTCCCTCCATATGGAATTTGGTTTAGATACATCTCCAAAATTTTATCTTTTGAATAAATGGCCTCTGTGGCGAAAGAAAGCAGAATCTCTCTTAGTTTGCGGAGTATGGTTTGTTCTGGGGTTAATAGACTATTCTTGATCAGCTGCTGGGTAATAGTTGAGCCTCCCTGGATTTGATGATGAGTAATTATGGTGAATATTGCGCGGGTGATTCCTCTTATGTCGATCGGGCCGTGGAGATAAAAATCTTTATCCTCAATTGCTATAGTTGCTTCTCTTAACGACTTCGGAATTGTAGAGAGAGGAATAAAGGTTTGATTTTTCTTGGCGTAGATCGTATATAGAAGCACACCGTTTCTATCAAAAATCTGTGTAGATTGAGGGATGTTGCTGCTTGATAACTTTGTTGGAGATGGTAGGTCTTTTAATATAAAAATATAAAAAAAAATGATTAGAATTAAAGCTATAATAGCTATTATTATATTTTTTTTATTTTTTTTAACTACCTTTTCCGCCGTCTTAAACATAAGGTATATGATATCATCATTTTAAATATTATGACAATACACAGCCTATTTTGTATAATTAGTAAATGATGTTCAATTTTAATTGGCTTGATTTTGTAATACTTCTTGTACTTCTTTTCTACGGCATTGAAGGTTACTCTGTCGGTTTTATTCAGGCACTATTGGATCTTATAAGTTTTGTATTGTCTTTTATAATAGGGCTTAAATCTTATTCATTCCTGGGAAGTCTTATTGGCAAATATTTCTCTATGCCTTCCGGCTGGTCTTCTGCAATCGGATTCCTAATCGCAGCTTTTATAAGCGAAATAATTTTAGGTGCCATCTTGACAAAATTTGTTTATAACGTATTTGTTTCGCGATTTAAGATAAAGGGGAAATTTCTTAGGGACATTGATTATGCTCTAGGGATAATATCTGGTATACTTTCAGGTCTAATACTTGTAGCATTTATTTTAACCATTATTATAGCTTTGCCAGTCTCCCCCTTTCTAAAAAATTCGGTATCAACCTCAAGAATAGGCAGTTTTCTGGTGACAAGAACGCAGGGGTTCGATAAAGATATAAACAATATCTTTGGAGGAGCTATAAATGAGACACTCAACTTCTTAACTATTGAGCCAAAGAGTAATGAGTCCATTAATCTTAACTTTAAAACTAACAATTTTTCCGTAGATAAGAATGCAGAGAATCAGATGTTTAACATGGTTAATTATGAACGGACTTCACGGGGAATTAAGGCTCTTTCGTCAAATTCAAAGTTGGTTGAGGTAGCGCGCGCACACTGCGAAGATATGTTCAAACGTGGGTATTTTTCTCATTATACTCCGGAAGGATTATCCCCTTTTGATAGAATGGCACAGAGCGACATTTCATTTACTTATGCCGGAGAGAATTTAGCTTATGCCCCAAATGTTACAATTGCAATGCAGGGACTTATGCAAAGTCCGGGACACCGTGCAAATATCTTATCTACCAATTTTGGCCAAGTCGGAATAGGAGTCATAGATGGAGGAATTTATGGAGAAATGTTTTGCCAGGAGTTCACCGATTAAAAAATAAATTATTAAATTGTTCTATTGTTAAATCGTTTTAAAATGATTAGTTTACCAAGTCTCAAAAGTGCAAGAGTAAAAGATAAAAAAGCCTTATTAAGGCTGGATCTCGATGTCCCGCTTTCTCAACAATCACAAATAGAGGATGACACGAGACTTAAAGATAGTCTTGAAACTTTAACTTATTTATTAAGAGAAGATGCTACGGTTTTTGTTGTCGGCCATCTGGGAAGACCCGAAGGAAAAAACGAAAAATTTTCCTTAAAGCCTGTTGTTGAATGGTACGCGCAGAAATTGGGATTTAAGAATTATGAATCAAGAATTAAGAATATTGGTGGGTTTGATGCCTTTAAACTTTCTGATAATTTCTTTCTTCTTGAAAATATAAGATTTTATAAAGGCGAGGAAGAAAACGATCCAGAATTTTCTAAAAAACTTGCATCTTTGGCGGATATTTATGTAAATGATGCATTCGCAGTTTCTCATAGAAATCATGCATCAATTGCAGGGGTGGCAAAATTTCTGCCGCATTTTGCAGGATTCAGATTAAAAAGAGAAGTAGAAACCTTATCATTGCTTTTGGAACACCCCAAAAGACCACTGGTTGTAATTATAGGAGGTGCTAAGATTGAAACAAAGCTTCCTGTGGTTGAGAAGATGCACAAACTTGCTGATTATGTTCTGGTGGGCGGAAAAATTACGGAAGAGAGAAAAGTACTTTTAAAGGTACAACATGAGAAAGCGAACGGGAGAAAGTCAATTTTAATAGTTTCGGATCTAAATCAAAACGAGACAGATATTACTCCAAACAGTGTTGAAAATTTTTTACAAATAATTAATCTGGGAAAAACAATTGTCTGGAATGGCCCAGTTGGAAAAATTGAGGAACAGATAAAAGATAAAAACTGTGCGACTGAGAAATTAGCAAGAGGAATTATCGAAAGCGGTGCGTATACTGTTGTTGGGGGAGGGGATACTCTGGGGTACTTGAGAGAAATAGGACTTCTTGATAAGTTTTCTTTTGTCTCAACCGGCGGAGGAGCAATGCTTGAGTTTCTTTCAGGAGAAAAACTGCCGGGAATAGAGGCCCTCTTAGAAAGTTGATTCTATAACTTTGAGGCCATGCAGGCTTTCAGGATCAACAACTAATTTTCTTGCTTCTTTTAGTGTTAACCATCTAGTTTCATAAAACTCTTTCGCAAGTCTTTTTTTGTCAGGATGAAAGGTATTTTTACCAACGTTTACAAAAAACCAGACCTCATAATGTCTTATACATAATTGTTTGGGAAGATTATCTATGTTGGTAATAGTCAGAAGAGAAGGAGTTTTAGGAATTTTAATATGTGTCATGCCCCATTCTTCATCAATTTCCCTCTCCACGGCCCGTTTTAATGATTCTCCTTTATTGATGTGTCCTCCGTTAAATAACCAAAGCCCAGATTTTATATGATGACCCATGAATACCTCTTTTAACAGGGGATCAAAAGCAGCAAAATAAACACAAAAGTGAGTTTGAGGATTTTCATCTTGTGTTAAGTTTCCCTCTTTGGCTCTTTCTAAAAATCTTTCTGAAATTTTTTTATCAGCAATGGAAGACTTAGCTAAGGCCAGAAGTTCTTTTTTTAACGATTTATTCACAAATTGAAGTTTACCATATGCTTAAGAATTTTACTATGTTTTTAGCATAAAGAAATCCTAGCCAGCTTTTTTTGAGGAAGGAAAAAATTTCCAGTTTTGGATAGCGTACCAAAATTATGTTGCTATTTAAGGTTTAAATAATCGATTTTTGTTA
>CAYZEE010000013.1:0-23726 GCA_964477485.1 uncultured Gammaproteobacteria bacterium | reverse complement strand
TAGTTTTTTCTACAAAGTATTTACTGATTTAATTGAATTCGTCGACAGTCCCTTTTTCTGGGCAGATCGGATCAGTGTTCCGTAATGGATATTGCAATAAGCATCAACAAGCAGTCTAAAAGAGGTATAAAATTCGCTTGGTGTGTCTATGTACTCCTGAAAGACCACGTTTTTAGGAGGCCTCATTCTCCCAAACCCTTTCCAATTCCAATTGCCTCTCCTAATCGCTTCAAGACCTCCTCCGGCAGCTATGCGTATAGTTTTTTCGGCTGTTTCTACTGGGTCATCAACTTCAAATGATCTGAATACAAGATCCCATACTAAAAATTTTGCAACAGCTTCTCTGTCTTTCAAATAATAAACGAATTCACCTCTGTCCTCATTTAAATCTTTAGCAACAACGGGTCGTTCTCCTTGAAGGACTTCCTCGAAAGTATATTCAATAGCTTCAACCGGACACCAAAGTGCAATAGTTGCTGTCAAAGCCAAGTCTGAAGTTTGAAAATAATTGTCAGTATTTGAATAATCCTGTGTCATGGTAATGCTTTTGGCTACAAAAAAAGTAAGCCTGGAGTCAGCTTATCTAATGAGGGGTTATATAAAGTTGTCTAACAGTTATTTACATTGTTAGATATGAGGGATTGACACGAATGGTTTTAGTCGTGATGAGAAGTAAATCATTTATGGTGGTTTTTGTTGCGATTGTTTCATTAATCGTGCGGGCTGCGTTATAAACTTTTCTCCAATAAGTAGGTTCTGGCTTGTCTCCCCAAGCCTCAACAATTTCATCCCAATTCCATAATTTATTCATTGAAGATTTATTTTTGAATACCGCTTTGCATATTCCTGATTGATTAGAATCCTGTGGAATTTGAATCTCTTTTCCCTTGAAGTTGATAGAGCATCTTACCGGATCAAAAGATGGAGAGGTGCTGTCTGTGGAAGTCAAACTCGTCTCATTCTCGAAGCTTTTTTTGACCTCAAAATACAATGTCTCAAGTTTTTTAGAGTCAATGTTGCTGAATCGGTAGTTTTTAGCACCTTCCCGCCACTCGAACTTGCCATCTCTACCCAGACCGTTCAATAGGTTTGGTAGCGAATGAATGGTTTCTCCAGTTTTACTTGCAAGATTTACTCTCAATATATCGAAGGTGCCGGATTTATTAGAAGCTAGATATTCAGTCCAGATGACTTGAAGAACATTCCATTGTCTTTTTAGTGCCTCTTTGGAGGCGTGATCGAGTACTCCTTGTTTCATAGTAATAATAATTCATGTTGGGCAAGACTAAATTTTAACCAGGATAATGTATTTTCTGGTGATAATGCTTATCTTCATTGGCTTCCGCATTGTCGCCATTAAAGCGTAAAACTGGTTGTTTAACTTGTTGACTTGGTTCAGCAGGGACACCGACTGCTTTTAGCACATGGTCGCTTTGTGTAAGAGGCTCCAACACCCCTGGCTGGTCCTCAATTTCTTCTTTAATCGCTACCTTTGGGCTGGCATAAGATACCTTGGTATCGTCTCCATTCACCTTTCTCTCCCTTCGTTCCTTCATCCTAACAACTATTTCTTGGGTTTTTTGATTCATCGAATTCAGGTAATCCATTAGCTCCTCTTCACTCATAGCAGATAACTTCATATGAATCTCGCTCTCTTGTGTTGCTTCAATCTCAACTTTGTGGTCCAGCCGTCCTTTGAGTTCAAAAGCTAGTTTCAAGCCTTTGAGGGCATCGCTATTGTTGGCTTTCTGACCTATCCCTGCATCAATAGCGGTCTTGAGCCTGTTCACAAGCGCTTCATCAGATAGTCCAGCTTGATCAAAGATTTCCTCAATACGTTGTAAAATGTTGGTGTTTGTTAGCAATTTGGATGCTGTAAATCTTGCCGATTTTTTGGAATATCCGGCTAAAACTGCGGATTGAGTAGCACTATTTCCAGATGCAACGTGCTTGGCAAATGTATTTTGTCTTGAAGTTAAGCCCTTTTTCATACTTATAGTATAACAGCTCAAGACCACTATTTTTATTTTCAGAAGCAGACACAGGCACTATTAAATTTTGAGGCTAGAGAGTTGGGTCAAAAGATACCTTTGTTGTTTAATTCGAAAATGTTGCATTGACAAAAGTTACTGGTATCGGTAATATATTGGTTGTGGATATGAACTACTTAACCATTGACGAAGTCTCAAAAATTACCGGAGATAACATAGAAACACTAAGAAAGCGGTGCCAAGCTGGAAATATAGGCGGGGCTAATCTCAAGGGCAAGACCTGGTTAATCCCAAGGTCCTACATTTTCAAAGTAACTACTGTTAAGCCATCCATTCCATTGTTGTGGTTAGATACTTGGGTAATTCTGCGTCTCACGAAAGCGGTTAAAAGCAGTTCAGCTACAAAAGAAGAAAGACAATGGGGAGAAGATATTTTTGAAAAGATTACGGTCCTTACTGACAAAAAGAAAATATTGTGTCCAGAAGCCGATCAAGGCATTGAGATAGAAACTGGTGGAAGGCTTGTAAATGAGGCAAGAGAGCTACAAGCACAAATCTCAAGAGGTATTACGGTGCATTATCATCACGGAGTTGAAGAGTTACAGATACAGCGAGTAATGAATGCATACACAAATAAAAAGTCTGAGGTAACACTACCGTGGAAGGATATATTTTTTGGAGATCCGATCGAAGAATTAGATAAGAAAACCCCGTATATAATTAGTGTCCACGGAAACCCTCCTAAGAAGGAGCTGGAAGAAAGGAAGAAAACAAATCGATCCATAGCTGATGATTGGGAAGCAATTAGGCAAGAGGCCAACAAAAAAGGTGAGAAATTTGATGCAAGACTACAACTCGAACTAGCTGGAAGAGGAAATTTGATTATGAAGGTTGCAGCATCATTATTGGCAAAAAGAATATACAAGAAGGAAGTCTCGACAGATGAGTTAATTCAAGCAATGAATATTATGGGGAGACCTTTATCGTGGTGGGAAAGGGACGGAAAACAGGCAGAAGATTTTTTTGGACTTGTCCAGTTCTACTTATCAGAAGAATTCAAAAAAATCCCTACAATTGATATTTCCTCAAGTTTAGTTTCAAAACTTGTTACAGATCATGAGAAAATCAGGCCAAGTGATGTCATGGATGTTAATCAAATATCGGCAATACTACCCTATGCCCACTATATGGTGTTGGATGGTCCAATGAGAGACAAAATCATTTTTAAATTAAAGTTGGGTGAAAAGTATCAAACACAAATATTGAGAATCAAAGAGCTACCGGAACTTCTAAACAAATTAAATGTTAGTAACTGACGAAGAAAATATGGTAGGAAAAATAGTGAAAAGCTCTTGACTACGGGTAAAATAACTATTGACAATGCTGTGAAAATTCACTATAATCTTCATTAATTACTGCTGTCCAAAGTGACAGCATTTTTATTATTAAATTGAGATTAAAATTAATATGATAGAACGAGGACCAAAATCACCAGAACCGCTAGGAACTCCGAAATCTGAATTCGTTGCAAAATTAGAAAATCGTTGGTCTCAAGGTAGTTTTGTTTGTGTAGGTCTAGATTCTGATTACTCACAAATCCCCCAAGCTCTCAAAGATAGAACCCCCACCACAAGCCTTGCAGCTAATTTGCAAGACACTCATACAGAAAAAGTAATATTTCGATTTAACCAAGCAATTGTTGATGCAACTGCTGATTTAGTTTGCGCATACAAACCAAACGCTGCATTCTATGAAGCGCAAGGCGACCAAGGATTAAGGGCATTAGCAAGAACTATAAGACATATAAAAGATAATTATCCTGATGTTCCAGTTATTCTAGATGCGAAACGAGCAGATATAGGAAATACTAATAATGGATATGTTGAAGCAGCATTTGATCAGTTGGGTGTTGATGCAATAACTGTCCATCCATATCTCGGTAGAGAAGCAATGAAACCATTCTTAGATAGAAAAGACAAAGGGATAATTGTATTGGCAAGAACCTCAAATCCAGGTGCAGGAGAGTTTCAGGACCTGAGAGTTGGTGAAGCACAAGAACCCCTTTACCAAACTATTGCAAGAAATGTTGCAGAATCATGGAACCAAAATGGTAATTGTGCCGTTGTAGTTGGAGCAACATATCCAAGAGAGCTTGCTGAAGTAAGAGCAATTGTTGGAGATATGCCTATATTATTGCCTGGTATTGGTGCTCAGGGTGGTGAAGTAGAATCAACAGTTACGGCAGGAAAAGATTCTAGAGGCTGGGGAATGATTGTAAACTCATCGAGAGGAGTAATCTTTGCTTCAAAAGGTGCAGATTTTCCTCAAGCAGCCAGAACAGCAGCACAGCAATTAAGAGAAGAGATCAATAGATATAGGTAATAATATGCTTGAAGCACAAAGAGGAGAACCACAACATCCAGAAGGTTTAACAGAAGCACAAGAACGATTGTCGGGACAGTTGTTTGATATTGGCGCAATTAAGTTTGGCGACTTTCGGTTAAAACTCCATGATAAAAGTCCAGAAGCTCCGCTATCCCCCGTTTATATAGACTTGAGAATTCTTAGAAGATTTCCAGAAGCAAAAACAGCAGCAGTGGACGTATATCAAGAGTTAGTTCAACCCTTAGGGTTTGATTTACTTGCTGATATTCCAACAGCAGCAACACCACTTGTGTCTTCATTATCTGACAGGCTGGGTGTAGGTATGATAACTCCAAGAACTGACGACAAAGCTAATGGCACTGGGGCCAAGATAGACGGATTGCAGGATTCGGATAGGGGGAAAGTAGCAGTATTGATTGATGACCTGGTAACTAGGGCTGATTCTAAACTCGAAGCAGCAAGCATCCTTACAGGACAGGGAGTAAAAGTAAACGATGTTGTCGTTCTAATTGACAGAGAACAAGGTGGCCAACAACAATTAGCAACAGCAGGATTTACTCTTCATTCGGCCTTGACGATGAATCGGATGCTCGACTTTTATGCAAGAGTTGGTAAGGTAGACCAAGCCAAGTATAGGGATGCAATGCAAAGGCTAGGGGCACTAAATGAGTTTCTTAGAATTACCTAAACTTTTCAACGATGAACAAAGAGCTTGTAACTTTACCAGGTTTGGTTGATCCTCACGTTCACCTCAGAGAACCAGGCGCTACACACAAGGAAGACTTCGAAACAGGTACGATGGCAGCGATAGCTGGTGGGTATACTACGCTATTTGATATGCCTAATAATCCAGAACCGACAATATCTCCTGAAGCATTGCAAAGAAAAACTGAATTAGCCGGTAATAGAATCTATTGTGATGTTGGTTTCCACTTTGGGGCCACTGCTGAAGGAAGTCGAAATTTTGAAGTAGTTAAAGATCAGGTCTTTGGGCTTAAAGTTTATATGAACCACACAACTGGTCCGCTTCTTGTTGAAGACCCAAACGATTTGGAAACTATTTTCTCTACCTGGCCAAAGAGTCGACCCATCTTGGTTCATGCAGAGGGAAAAACTTTGCACACAGCAATTGACCTGGCCGAAAAACATAGACAAAGATTACATGCTTGTCATTTAGCAACGGAGGAAGAGGTTTTAATGGTAAAACAAGCAAAAGAGGCTGGGTTACCTGTAACTTGCGAGGTTGGTTGTCATCATCTCTTCATGACAGAAAATGATGTAGCAAATAAAGGTCCGTATGCAATTATGAGACCACCGTTAGCAACCAGTAAAGATCAACAGGCTTTGTGGGCAAACTTAGATGTGATCGATATGATTGCCTCAGATCATGCCCCTCATTCAATAGAAGAAAAACTGAATTCAGAAAAACCGCCATTTGGAGTCCCAGGATTAGAGACGACTCTACCTCTTATGTTGACTGCGGTTGAGGAAGGAAGATTGTCTCTTGATAGATTGGTAGAATTAACTTCAACAAATCCAAGAAGAATATTTGATATAAGGGAGACGCCAGATACTTATACTGAAGTGGATTTGAAACATAGCTATGTGGTTGATTCTAGAAATCTGAAAACAAAAGCAGGATGGACTTCTTTTGAAGGAATGCGTGTAACGGGCAGGATAGTAAAGGTGGTTCTTAGAGGAAATGTGGTCTTTGATGGGGAGGATATTCAACATCCAGCAATGGGCAGGATTGTTTATCCAAGAACACAATTATCTTGACGAAATAAATATATGGCAAAAGAAATATTTAGAGACATAGTAAGTCCCGCACTTGATAGATTAGATTCTGAGACCTGGCATGTAAGGGCAAGGGAAGCACTCCATCTTGCTGAGGCAACTCCATTTACTCTCAAACTCCTAGAACAATTTGCTGATCATAGACGAAGATTTACAGATGACAGATTAAGCGTTGTGCTTGGAGGCGTTGAGCTTGATAACCCTGTGATAGTAGGTGCGGGTTGGGATAAAGCAGGGCGTGCCGTAAGAGGTCTTCATCAATTGGGATTCTCTGGAGTAGAAGTAGGTTCTGTGTTGCAATATCCACAACCTGGCAATGACAAGCCTCGTCAGTTTATGTTAGGTCCTGGAGTTGCACTAAATAGATTGGGTTTTAATAGTTCAGGTATGGAGGTTGTTGCTCATAATCTCGAAAAGTATAGAGGAAGTGGTATTCCCATTGGCATTAGTCTTGGAAAGAATAAGGATGTAGAACCAAAAGATGCACCAGAAGCTCACGCCGTAGTTGCTAGACGTTTATACCAGGATGCTGCGTATTTCGTTATTAATGTTTCATCACCTAACACTCCTGGATTGAGGGAGTTACAAGACAAAGGACCCTTGACTGACATTGTGCAAGCTGTCAATGGGACCATGGATGAGATGGGTGGAAGAAAGCCTTTGTTTGTCAAAATTGCTCCAGATTTGGAAAACGAAGCAGTAAACGATGTTATCGAAGTAGTAGCAGATAATGGACTAACGGGAATCATTGCAACAAATACAACGATAAGACCAGAATTAAAAGCACAATATGGTGAGCAATGGAGAAATGCAGCAGGAGGACTTAGTGGTGATAATGAAGAGTTCAGAAGAATGGCAACAGAAAAAGTTGCCCACATTTATAGAGAAACTGGAGGGAAAATGGAAATTGTTGGAATTGGTGGTATAAAAGATGCTCAAACTGCACTAGAAAAAATTAAAGCAGGTGCAAGAGTAGTTCAAGTAGTTACTGCTATCAGAGGTGAAGGCCCCTCTTTACCAGGTAGGATCAACAGAGGCTTAGTAGAATATATGAGTCGAGAAGGAATTAGAGACATCAATGAAATTGTAGGTTCTGACCATCCTAACAGAATCACTTAACCACGAGTTCTTCAAGAACGACTTTTCAAAAATATTATCGCCATTGGAGAGAGATCTTACAAGGTTTTGGATGGTGAAAAATTGGGTGGTATGGGGGTGGGTAGGCTATCCAAGAGCCGGTCAAGTTTCTGCCTCAAGATTTTTCTTTCAATGTTGAGTTCAGTCAACGAATCAACAGTAGACTTGAAGTCACATCCACCCTTTGTGTTGCACTCTGAAACTGTGTAGAAAGCATCGTAACAATTGTTGACCATTTGCTGGCTGACATCAATGGCATCAGAGTAACGGATCATCTTGTTGTCCAGTCCAGCCTGCTTTGCCTGGAGCTTGTCATTGATCCAGGTTGAATCGACCAGATACATGAATCCGCCACCAAAAAAGAAACAGATTGCACCAATAAAAAAGTAATTAACTACTCGCATAGGCAAAATTAAGACCGGAATTTGGGTGGGTTTTAGTGATAAAATCAGCTAGAGTACGGATGGAATCTAGTAGGGGGAGCTAATTTCTTGTCTCTGGCTTCTTGGGGGAAAAAAGAAGGATCTGCAAAAAATCCGATATCTTGAACCCGTGGAGTGACATCCATTCCGGGAGCAATTTCAACTATTTTAAAACCAAGCCGCTCAAATTCTTCAATAACAGCAGGTTCTCTCTCTCCTTCTTCATAAACCGATCTTTTTGCTCCCAAGTATAATATGGGTTTATATCTTATAAGATTTTCAGCAAGAATTGACAGGCCCTCTTTTTCATTTCCCCGACCCAAGATTCTTTCAAAAATAGATGACATGGGGAAGAATTATAGCAAAATGGCCAACCTTAAACAACTTATAGGATATTCTTAGGATGGGATTTGATATAATTTGGAAATGGACAAAGATAATATCAGAAACTTTGCGCTAATTGCGCATATCGATCATGGGAAGTCAACTTTGGCTGACCGGATTATGGAAATATGTGGAGCAGTCCCGCAAGAACATGAGCCGCAAATTTTGGACAGTCTAGAACTTGAGAGAGAGCATGGGATTACAATCAAACTTAAGGCAATTCGCCTCAACTATCAATTATCATCTATCAACTATCAACTGAACTTGTTGGATACTCCAGGGCATGTTGATTTTTCTTATGAAGTTTCAAGATCTCTGGCTTCTGTTGAAGGAGCATTATTAATAGTTGATGCAACACAGGGAGTGCAGGCGCAGACTCTTTCCAATTTTAACTTGGCGATTAACGCCAATCTTACTCTTATTCCCGTTATTAATAAAATCGATATGCCCGCAGCGGATATTAAAAAGAGCGCAACAGAGCTTTTAGATTTAGGATTTAAAGAAGAAGAAATTATAAAAGTTTCAGCCAAAACAGGGGAAAATGTGGAAAAACTTTTAGAAGAAATTATCAAAAGAGTTCCGCCGCCTAGATCCTTAGATAACGCTCAAGATGACAAATTACGAGCTCTTATTTTTGACTCAAGCCTTGATCCATATAAAGGAGTAATTGCAACAGTTAGGCTTTTTGAAGGATCGTTAAAAGCGGGAGATGAAATTTCATTTATAGCAACAAAAACAAAAGGACAAGTTTCTCAAGCTGGATATTTAACTCCAAAACCATTTTACGAACAGGAATTAAAAGCCGGCGAAATTGGCTTTATTGTTACAAATATAAAAGATCTATCGCAGGTGGAAGTCGGAGATACGATATTTCACGCAAAAGAAATCGTAGAGCCATTACCGGGATACAGACAGGCAAAACCCGTGGTTTTTCTCTCTTTTTTCCCAACTGACTCAGCTGATTTCCCGAAAATGAAAGATGCTTTTGAAAAGCTTAAATTAAATGATGCAGCTCTTTCTTTTTCAAACGAGGCTTCACTCTCTTTAGGCCAAGGTCTTCGTGTGGGTTTTTTAGGACTTTTACATGCCCAGATTACGCAAGAAAGACTTGAGAGGGAATACGGTCTTGATATAATTGCTACATCTCCTTCAGTAAATTTTATCGTTGATAACGAAACTGTTAATAAGCCATCAGATTTTAATCCAAGTTCAAATTCTCAAGTTCTTGAGCCTTATGCAAAAGTTACAATTTTTGCCCCTCAAAAATATTATGGAAAGCTTTGTGAGTTGATTTATAAAAAACGGGGGGAAATTTCGAATTTTGAAAATATCGGTGCGTCACAAAAGATTGAAGTAGTCTTGCCGCTTCTGGAGATATTAGTGGGTTTCTATGATGAACTTAAGTCAAATACTTCCGGTTTTGCTTCTTTTGATTTTGAGTTGCTTGATTATCGAAAAGCTAATTTAGTAAGACTTGATATTTTAGTAAATCACGAATCGGTAGAAGGACTTTCCCAGATAATTCCGGCTGAAAAATCCGAGGAATTCGCAAGATTACTGGTAGCAAAACTTAGAGAAGAAATCCCGCGCCAAAATATTCCAATTCCAATACAGGCTGTTGTTAATTATCAAAAAATTAAAGGAGGAACCGGCGGAAAAATCTTGGCCCGTGAAACAATCCCGGCGTATAGAAAAGACGTTACAGCCAAACTTTATGGAGGAGATGTCACCCGAAAAACAAAACTTTTGGAAAAACAGAAAAAAGGAAAGAAAAGAATGAAAAGATTCGGAAAAGTAGAGATTCCGCAAGAGGCTTTTCTGGCGGTTCTAAAAATATAAGTGGGGAATATTAGAAAAACCTCTTTTGTTAGAGGGCAAAAAATAGCAGGCCTCCGATAATTGAAATTGCTGCTCCCAAGACACCTATGCCGATTATCTTATTCCCCGGGCCGGTTGGAGCAAGAGTTGGTGTGGGAGTTACCGTAGAAGTTTGGGAAGAAGCTATTTGTGACGTGACCGTTATATTCTGAGTGCAGGAAGAAGTGTTGCTTACAGCACCGGTATTATCAGTTAAGGTTGCAGCCGCAGTGAAAGAACCCGGATTATCATAGGTATGAGCTGCCTGGACGCTTACGGAATTTGTGCCGATTCCGCCCCCTTGTGTAATATCCTGTGTGGTTCCGTCTCCAAAGATAAAGGTTACTTTGTTTATTGTTCCCCCACTGCTTCCTCCGGTTGCAGTAAGTGTCAGAGGATAAGGCGCTGCGCCGGTTGAGGATTTGTCAAGAGTAAGGTTTGTACAGGTCGGCGGAGGTTGACTTGAGGGGGGCACGGGGATAGAGCTCACGGATGAGACTGGAGTAGGAGTCAAAGCCGACGTCGGAGTGGATGTTGGCGTCGCGGGTGCTGACGTTGGTGTCGGGGTAAGAGCCGCAGCAGCAATAGCCACACTTGCGGGAGTAGTGGTTGATAAGATATTTTCATTATATTGTTCGGTTGAAGCAATTGATAGTATCAAAGTTTGATTATCAAATGTAATCTTGGTTGGAATATTTGGGTCTGTTTGGGTCAGAGCTTGAAAAGTTACAGTCGCAATTGTGGTCTTTGTCTGAATTACTTTTGTTGGGTCTGCGCCGACAGAAAGAGTGGTTGAAATAGTGCCGGGCCCATACACCGGTTCCTGGAGTGTTGTCGGCAACACACTTGTATTTGGAACAAGACCGGCGCCTGCGGTAGAAAGTTTTGTTGGATCATAGTCTATTATCAGTTTAACAAAAGATACCTGATTTATTCCTCCCGGATCAAGTGAGATATCAAAACTGACTGTTTGTCCAACAGAAGTGTTTGTGCTTGAGGGAACAAAAGAAAGAGAAGTTGCGGCTTGTGCATTTCCTTTTGTTTGCTGCTGTTTTTGTACAAGATATAATGTTAGGGGGATGGCGATAAGCAGAATGATTATGAATCCTAACAAAATAATTTTTTTAGGAGATAAAAAAGACATAACTTATAAATAAGTCCTTGAGTTTATCGTATAGAAGAAAAAGATGTATGTCAACCCCAACGTAGAATTGCGAATTGTTGACAAAATAACTTATAGTTAATATAATAAAAGAGATTATGGCTGAAGCAAAAGAAAATGCTCTCCCTCAAAAACCCGTTGAACACAGAGCTTTTATCAATCCGGTTGGTCGTGGTGTGCTTGTCGCAGCTCTGGCTTTAGGCTTTGGTCATTTGGTCGAGAAACCTAAGACAGATATACCTGCAATTATCCGCGCAGTCGAGAACCCGCATCAGGCCGGTACAAGGGTTATGGAAGGGATTGCAAGTTTAATGGAACCGCTTGAACCTCCGCAGTATCCCATCCAGCATGTTGAAATAGAGCCAATAATACCTGGAGAAAGCACGGACTCTTTGATAAGTGAAGTATTTTCTCCGGCAAATGATGCTCAAAGACAAGAAATACATAAAATGATTTTCGGAGATCCGGCTTCAGCTGATGAAGAAACCAGAATAGGCGCAAGAGGTCATATAGATCAAATTTTAGCTGCCAAGGATTACGCAAGAATCTGGTTCTTTGAGCCGTTTATTCGACAAATGGCCGAAAAGTATGGACTTGACCCTGATTTATTTGTTGCCCAAATTTTTGTGGAAAGCCACGGAAAACCAGATGCGGTTTCAGAGACAGGTAATGTTGGTCTAGGGCAAGTTTCAGAAAAAAATGCAATAGCATTGGGATTCAGCGCTGCCGACAGATATAATTTTGTAAAAAACCTCGAAATGTCGGCGCAACTAGATAAACCAGAATTGGATATTTTTAAAGATCCAGGCTTAATGCTTTTGGCATACATAAGCGGAAGAGGCAATGTATTAAAAGCGATACAAAAAGTGGTTTTAGACAGATATGGTTATCTTTTACCGAATGCTTGGAATGTTGATTTTTCAACCAGCAGCGACGCAAATTATGAAGAGGCAAAGAGAGAAATAGGATTATATCAGGATGCAATTGCAGGAAAACTTGGACTTCCAGATAAGACGATGACTCCGATAAATACTCTTGACGCTCTTAAAACAGGTATGTTCACAGATGCTTCCGCAGACAAATATATCTATTATATAGTAGCAACCCACGATCTTCTTCGCGAAAAGGCAGAAGGCGTCAAAAATTTAGAACAAAATAAATAGAATGGCGCTGTCTTTACTATAGGTTATTGACAGTAAAAAAAAATTGTTGTATAAACTAGCAATCATTTAAGCTAGGTGATATTTTTTGGTCAAAGTTATGCCAGCAAAAACAAAAATTAACATAAAGCCGCTTTTTGATAATGTTCTTGTAAAACCGCTTGAGGCAGAAGAAAAAACAGCAAGCGGCATTATTCTTCCGGACAGTGTCCGCGAGAAACCTCAAATTGGAGTTGTCATGGCTACAGGACCTGGGGCCACAAATGATAGCGGAAAACTTATTCCGGTTACAGTTAAAGTAGGACAAAAAGTAATGTATAAAAAATGGGGCGGAAATGAAGTCAAAGTCGGCAGTGAAGAATGGACAATGGTTGAACAAAAAGATATACTAGCTATTATTCAATAGCTGAATTTAAAATTTTAAATTTTAAATTTGAAATTAATTGAGATATGGCAAAAAAAATAACATACGGAGCTGATGCAAGACAAAAATTAATGAAGGGCGTAAACGATCTTGCGGATGCCGTGGCAACAACCTTGGGACCAAAAGGAAGAAATGTCGCCTTGGATAAAAAATGGGGAGCGCCAAATGTAATACATGACGGCGTTTCGGTTGCAAAGGAGATCGAGCTTGAAAATGAGTTTGAAAATATGGGCGCGCAGCTTGTAAAAGAAGCAGCCAGCAAAACTTCAGATGTTGCCGGAGACGGCACCACTACAGCTACAGTCCTTGCTCGTGCGATTGTAACAGAGGGAATAAAAATGATAACAGCCAATGCCAACCCAATGATTATGCGTCGTGGACTTGAGAAGGCAAGCGAATATGTTGTAGCAGAACTTAAGAAAATGAAAAAAGATATTAAGCCGACTGACTGGGCTAATGTTGCGACAATTTCAGCAGGAGATCAGCAGCTTGGTTCTCTTATAGCAGAGGCTCTTAAAAAAGTCGGAAAAGACGGCGTTATTACTGTTGAGGAAGGTAAAGGTTTGTCAACGGAAATAGAATATAAAGAAGGAATGGAATTTGATAAAGGCTATGCATCTGCCTATTTTGTAACCAATCCGGATAAGATGGAGGCAGAAATTGATGATCCATATATTTTAATTACAGACAAAAAGATTTCAGCACTAAATGAACTTTTGCCATTTCTGGAAAACTTAGTCAAAGTTTCAAAAAATCTGGTTATAATTGCAGATGAGATAGAAGGAGAGGCTTTGGCAACCCTAGTTTTAAATAAATTAAGAGGTACATTTAACGCAATAGCAATTAAAGCTCCGGGTTTTGGTGACCGGAGAAAGGAAATGCTTGAAGACATTGCTGTCTTAACAGGCGGGACAGTCATCTCAGAAGACACAGGTAGAAAATTCGAAAGCGTTACGATAGAAGATTGTGGCAGAGCTGATAAGGTATGGGCTGATAAAGAAAACGCTAGAATTATAGGAGGAAAAGGAAGTTCGGCTTCAATAAAAGCCCGTATAGCGCAGATAAAAAGAGGAATTGAGGAAACCACATCAGACTTTGATAAAGAAAAATTACAGGAAAGATTGGCAAAACTTTCAGGCGGGGTCGCAGTTATAAATGTTGGAGCGGCAACCGAGACGGAAATGAAAGACAAAAAAGAAAGAGTAAATGATGCGGTTGCGGCAACTAAAGCAGCGCTTGAAGAAGGCATTGTTCCGGGCGGCGGAGTTGCTCTTCTGGATATTAGTCAGCGAATGAGTTCAAAAGTCCTGGAAAGTGACAAAGCAAACAGAGATGAAATCATCGGATTTGAGATTGTAAAAAATTCTCTTGAATCTCCTTTTTCTCAACTTATGAAAAATGCAGGCCTTGATGCGGGACAGCTTATTGCCAAAGCCCGCGAGGTAAGCGCGCACGGACAAGGATTTAATATACTAAAAACAGATTCTATAGAGACCGCAATGCCTGTTGATATGCTAAGGGAAGGGATTATAGATCCTGTAAAAGTTGTAAGATCCGCAGTGCAAAACGCTATATCAATAGCTATTATGATTCTTACAACTGAAGCTCTAATAACCGATATACCAGAGAAAAAAGAAAATACTATGCCGGGTGGAATGCCGCCGGGCGGAATGGACTACTAACGGAATTTAGAATTTGGAATTCATAATTCAGAATTAGAATAAACCGCTAACACATGCGGTTTTTTTGTTGGCAAAAATCTATTATAATAGATATTGTTCTCGTGAAAAAAATAATCTTGTATATAATCCCATTTTTAATTATTATAATTGCCTTTTGGCTGCTTGTCTATTTTGTCAATCAGAAATCAGGCAAAGGAGCTCTTCAGGTTACATCCTTACCGTCGAGTAAAGTATATATAGACGGGAAATTTATAGGGACCACCCCTCTTTGTAAATGCGAAGCGTCAAGTATGCTGCCGGTTGGCGATTATACTATTTCGCTTACTCCGAGTGAAGGAGATTTTAAACCGTTCCAAGAAAAAATAACTATAAATAAATCAACACTTACAGTTGTGGACAGAGTTTTTGCAGGAGGATCAGCGTCTTCGGCAAGCATTATTACTCTTTCCCCAATTTCAGATAAGAAAAGCACGGAGCTTTTGGTTATATCATTTCCACAAAATGCATATGTATTTTTAGACAATAGTCCTGTTGGAATGACTCCTCTTAAGCTTAAAAATGTAACTGACTCCGATCATGATTTAAAGATTACTAAAGACGGATATTCCGATAAACTGATTAGGATAAAAACAACGCCCGGTTTTCAACTTAAAGCTGTTGTTTTTCTCGGAATAAATCCCAATATCGCAAGTTCATCGGCACAGCCGGTCTCGTCAAGCTCAGCGAGCCCTTCAATTACAAAGATTCTTATTCTTAATACCCCAACCGGGTTTTTAAGAATTAGGGAAGGTAGCTCATTGGGTAGTCGTCAGATTGGGCAAGCAACTCCGGGAGAGACGTTTGACTTAATTGGGGAAACAGACGGGTGGTATAAAATTAAATTGGAAAACGGGACAGAAGGTTGGGTCAGCTCTCAATACGCAAAGAAGCAATAAATTATTTAGAATTATCGATTATTTGCGGCCTAAAGAAAGCTTCTGTAAGCCCATCTTCAAATCTTCCAACTTCTTCATGGTTAGCTTTTCCATTACCGTAAATAGTAATCCTGAGTGTTTCAGATTCACCTAAAACTCTTAAAGTCCTATTTGGAGAATATGGATATCTTGAATAAGTTACTTTTACTACTTTTAATGGACCACGCCTTAAGCGAGGTAAAGATTGTCTGTGTATAGTACTGTTGGAAACTCTTATGACTAATATATTTCCATCCACCGAACCATCTCCACGCTGTTCAGGATATAATGTTTCCGCCTTCCATTCCTGATTTTCCAAATCATTTATTCCATCTTCTTTGCTTAGGTCTGCATTAGGAGTTGCTCCCGGGTCCGGGTTAATTCTTTGAGGATAGGTCATCTCTTCCAATAATCCGATTATCCCTGCCTCACGAAGTTCATCAAATAATTTTCTTTGTTCTTCAAGCGCGCCGGGAAGTTCTCTTGCGAATCTCTCGCTTCTTGTTTGCTCTCTTTGCTTTTCTCGTTCTCTTTCTTCTTCTTCCTCAGCTTGCCTACGAGCTCTTAATTGTTCTATTTTTTCTTGAATTGACATGCATATATATTAACCTTTTTTAAATAAATGTCAATATGAAAAATATTGAGGATACAGTCTAAAGCGCTAGGAGTTAATAAAATAGATTATTCCTATTACTAGAAAAACCCAGAGAACTACAGTGACAAGAAGAGATTTATCAGAAAGTAAAACTTTTTCAGGGCTTTCTCCTTCATGCTTTTCATAAATATCCTGGGTATAGCGCATCAGGCCATAAACAACAGGGGCTATTGTTAGCATTAGCCATTTTCTGTAGAAAAATGAAGGAAAATAATCCGGAAGAAGTACACTTATTCCCAGTTTAAATCCTTTCGGGTTCTCCAGAAATGTAAAAAGAGAATAAAACACAAAGGTTGAGGTTGCAAATATGGACGTATATACATCAAGCAGTCTTTCGGAGTAATGGGAAAGAGATTTCCGAACATCTGCAATATTTGCCCCTTTTATTTGAGAGACAAGAGTAAGTTCTGATCTCCTTTTGCCGATAGCCAGAAACAGTGAAAGCGAAATAGCCGTTAAAAGCAGCCAAGCTGATATATGAAAACCACTTGCAAATTCTCCGGCAAAAACCCGCAGTATATAACCTAAGGCTATGGTTAGTATATCGATAACAGCAAGCGTTTTTAGAAAAAGAGAATATAGAATCTGAAAAGCCAGATACACTAATATCATCAGCAAAAACGCAGGCGTTATATACAAAGTGTTTATATAGACAGAGGCAGTTATAAAAATAATTGCAATAATTATAGCCGGTATTATTTGGATATCACCATGCGCCAGTGGCCTGAATCTTTTAAACGGATGGAGTCTGTCGTTTTTTATATCAAAAATGTCATTGATGATATATGTCGCAGAGGATATTAGACATAAGACGAAGAATCCAATAAGGACTTCTTCAAATACCGATAAATTAAATAATTCTCCGGAAAAAGTTATTGCAGCAAAGATTGCAAGATTTTTTATCCATTGCCTGGGCCGCAAAAGTCTTAAGATACTATACGCTATTTTCATTTTCGGTTTTTCGTAAGAACAGATGCAAAAAGAGTAATGCTCCGCCTACTATTATTATAACCATAATAACTGCAAAAACTTTTCCTTTGCTTGACAAAAGTAAGGAAAGAGACCCTAATATAGCAGAAATTGCCCAATAAAACAACGCAATCCTTCGCTGTCCAAAACCTAAGGAAAGAAGCTGGTGATGGAGGTGCTTTTTGTCATGCCAGAAAGGAGAATGTCCCGTGACAATCCGGCGTGTTATTGTGAAGGCTCCGTCAATCATAGGAACTCCCATAACAAGAATTGCAGTTGCAAGCTTTGCGCTTGAAAGAATTGATACGCTTGCCAGCAGAAGATAAATTGCAGTAGCTCCGTATCCTGGGAAAATTTTGGCCGGATAAAAATTAAAGATTAAAAATCCTAGACTCGCTCCAGCTAAGATAAAAGAAAGCCTCGCGCTTATAAGGCTTGCATCATTGATTACAGAGAAACGAAGGCTTAATATGCCTATAACAATTGCCGATATTGCTACAATTCCAGGCATTTGTCCATCAACTCCCTTGCTCCAATTTAACATATTCATAACCCACACAATCCATAAAAGGGCAATAAGATCTGAAAAAAAGAGTATTGAATGATGTCCAAAAAAATCAAAAGGAATTCGAAGAGAATTAAGATAGATAACTCCGCCGAATGGATTAGTTACAAAGGGTATTCCGACTCCGCTTCCAATAACAATCCCCGCTGCCAATATATTTACAAAAAAACGTGTATAAGGAGAGATGTCAAATTTGTCATCCAAGACACCAATCATAAGAGAAATAAGAGATGCAAAAAAAAGCGCAATAACGATTTTTGTTAGAGGTAAAAAGAAAATCCCTGAAACTACAACTCCTACAAAAAGAGGTATTCCTCCTCCTCTTGGAACCGGGTGTTTGTGTATCACGGCGGGGTGCTTATGAAGCTTTGGGTCATCTATAATATCTAATTTTCTTAGAAAAATAAGAGAAACGGGTGTTGCAATTACCACGACAACAAACGCAGTTATGAAAGGGAGAAAAATGTCCTGCATAAACGCACCTTAAATTATTAGTTGTACTGTTCTTACAATAAAGAGAAATGAGAGAAAAGCAATGAGAAGACTTGTTATGGCAAGCACGCGAGAAACAATCTGCGCCCTTTTATAAAGAATTTCTGAGTTAATGATGTTTAAGAGGCTGACGCCAAATACTATTATTACTGGTATAAATATCATTATTCTAATTCCAAGTCTATTATTGCCCCAGGGCAGTTCGTTAAACAGAGGGATAAAAGGAGGCAGCGAACTATAATAAAATAAAATGTAGATACTTGCAATAACAACTAGAATAAATGAGATAATAAACCCGTTAGAAATCACCTTATCATGCTTTGTTTCTTTAAAGAAGTCGTTCATAAATTATTGTACTGTCAATTTCCATCTCTTTACCGTAACCATAAATAGGAAAAGGAATATTCCCGGCATTGGGCATAATTATAACAAACTTGGGTTTTTTCTCCCTGATGGCTATTTGAGTATTTTCTATGCCATCTTTATAACCTGTTATGTGATAAGCTACTACATATTTTCCTAAAGGGAGTTTGTTCGTCAGACTATATAATTGGGCATTATTACCCCAGATAAATATGGAGTCCTTACTTGTTGTTTTAAGATTGATAAATTCTGCTATCTGGTAGTCTATAGGTGTTTCCTTGTCAAAGAAGGCTTGATAAGATGAAACACTTTTTCCTCCTGTTAGAAAAGATATAAAATTCTGGTAATAAAAAACTGTCTTACCATAAAAATTAAAGTCTTTCAAAATAAACAGGAGAGATGCTATAAGGATGACTGCATACATTAATTGGTATTTTTTTTCTGAGAAAATCAAACCGGCAAGCAGTAAAAAACTAGGCAAAAGTACCAAAAGATAATGGGTGTAAGGCCGTTGAGAAAAAAAAGCATTGAAAAGAGAAAAAGAAAACCAGATTAGCACAAAGAGAGTAGTTTTTGAGAATTTGTCTCTTTTTATGAATAAGAAAAGGATAAATAAAATAAGCAAGAGTAATTTAAGGATCAAGAACCCTTGGGGAATAAAAAATTTATTCCCATATCCTACATATGAAACGTTTTGAACAAATGTTGCAGAAATGAATTCTTTAAATGCCCCGTGAGTTAGAAAAAATAGTACTGATGTTAATATTGGGATCAAAAACCCAACTGCAAAAACCAGCAATGGTTGAAAAAGATTATTTAAATTCTTTCTATTTAAAAGTAATTTTGGAGAAAATCTGATTGGCAGATTTAAAAATAGAAAGAACAAAAAAAATGCCGCAAAATCAAACACAGCAACAACTTTAAAAAGAAAAGCTACGCCAAGGAGAAGACCAGCAAGCGCAAGTTGAAAGTTGAAAGATGAAAGATGAAATGTGGATTCAGTCCGTTTTTTATCGCTGAGTTTAACAATAAGAAGACCAGCAAGAATTATAGGAAAAAGCATAAAATTTTCAGCGTTTGCAATATTTCCTTCAAGAAGCGGTAGACCAAAGAGAAGAGCAAATAAAGAGGTAACGGTTAGCGTGACGTTTTGTTTATTTTGAAAAATTTTTTTGCAGAGTATAAAAAAAACGAAAACTGCCAAGATCCCAAAAATAATAGAAACTAGTCTTATTGTAAATTGGTCGGAATTAAAAAGAGCATACAGCATGTACAGAAGTGGCGGTTTGTTATCCCATATGCCTCTGTAGAGAAGTCTACCGCTTCGGATTGCAGCACCGACCACCTGATATATACCCTCATCTCCATACCAATATGGCTCAAAAAGTGAAGGCAACCGCAGAAGAAAAAAAATAAACGACGTTATTAAGAGAAACCAAACATCTTTACTCTTTTCTGCTTTAGCAATAAGCTTCATATCTTTTCTGTAACTTTATATTCAAGCCGTTTCCCAAACATAAGCTGTGTATGTGAAATAAGAGAGGGAAGAGCAGAAAAGAAAAAGCCGACAATTGGCAAAAGAATAAATTCAAGAGGGAATAAAAACTCTCTTGTTTTACCAAGAGAAGCATCTCTTGGTCTGTTTCTAAAGTCAATAATAATCATTACCAAAAGAGCAAAAAGAGACGTTGTTAAGATCGTAGCGGCTATATTTGGAAGTGTATATCCCAAAGTCGTTCTTGAAAAAACGGGATTTATAAAAGGTATAATATTCGCCGCAATAGTTATTATAAACCAGTTCACAGGCCAGAGGAAATGGTCTAAAAGTACATTATAAAGCATTATGGTTTTTCTTAGAAATGGTACACCAGGTACTGTGAACCACCATTTTATAAATAGAGGATCATCAGATACGCCCCATGACCAGCGTCTCTCTTGATCATATTTATTCTTAAGGCTTTTCATGTAGCCTGAAGAAAGGGGAGCATCCATTGAAGTCTTTAAAAAAATCGGTTCGACCCAAGCATTCCCCCTAAGGTTGTAAAAGGCTTTAAAGAAAATTCTATAATCTTCAGGAATTACATCGGTGTCCCAAAATCCAATCCTTTTTAAGAGGTTAAAAGAAAGAGAATAACTTGAATTTGCAACTAATCTGTCTTTTTGTACAAGGACAGCTATTCTCCAGACACTTCCAAAAAATGCAATAACTCGAGTTGCGGCTGGAATTTTCCAGAAGTTATTGTAGTTAACATTTGCAGATTGCCAGAACTTGTTATAACGCTTAGGATCCGTTAGAAAACTGTGAGTTAGGTAAGAAAAATATTGCCGGTCGAAAATTGAATCTGCATCAACGGAGGAGATAGTTGCATAATTTATGTCAATAACACCCTTTTTAGTAAGTTTTTTGTATGTTGTTTTTCCCGCATATGCCTCATTTGATGATTTTCCTTTTACTTCTCCTTTAATATCCGGATGATATGTAGCAAATATCGAACCAAATACATCTTTAAATTCTCTTGTCAGGATTTGCGCTTTTTGCCTTGCCTTTTCTTCTCTTTTCTCCATGGCCAAAACGATATGAATTCTCTTAGCAGGAAAACTTTGTCTGGCAAGTGATTTTATAGTCTCTCTTAATTTTTCCACACTTTCTTTATAATTTGGGATTACGATAACATGAGTTACTTTATTAAAATCAGCAAGAGATGATGCTGCCTCATGCCAGTCCATTTTTTCTGCATCTCTAATTTTATTCGATGCAATAAATGCATTTATTGCCGCAGAAAAAGATTTGTAAAACCAATAAACATCAAAAAAGAGTATAAAGTAGGCAACAATAAACGGAATAACTAGAGAGCCCCAAATTGGAAATAAAATAAGCATCCAGGAAGAAAATCCCGGTAGTATTTCCAAAACTCTCCTTGTCTTTGTCGGATAGCGGGTAAAAATTCTATTGGAAAAGTTAGTCATAATCTAAAGATATTATTAACGTTTTCGGTAGTTTTTTCAACAACCTTGTCAAATGGGATAGTCTTAATTTTGGAAAGAAACTTCAGAACAATTATAACATAACTGGGTATATTTCTGCTACCTCGGTGAGACTCTGGAGTCAAAAATGGGCTGTCGGTTTCGGCCACAATTCTATCAAGAGGAGCGTATTTTACAAGCTCTGCAAGCGCAGTATCCTCACCCGGCGCAAGACCTTTATAAGTTATATTTCCGTCAAATCCTACATAAAATCCTAGTTCAAGAACCTTTTTTAAAAAATCAATATTTCCGGACATGCAATGAAGCATTCCGGGAGGATTTAAGAGATGTGATTTATAGGCATTTAAAATTTCAAAGATTTCTTTTCCGGCATGGCGATTGTGAATTTGGAGGGGAAGTTTTAATCTATTCGAAAGCTCAATTTGTCTAGCAAAAACTTCTTTCTGAAGTTTAGGGTCTACAGTGGAATTTGATTTATAGCTATAAAAATCCATGCCGCATTCACCGATTCCGACCACTTTTGGATCCTGGGCCAGTTTTTCTAATTGAGAGCCCCAATCTTTCTCTGGTTTATCTGCGTGATGCGGATGAACTCCGACAATCGCATATAAATTTTCGTAATTTTTCGCGAGTTCAACCGCTTTTCTGCTCGAATCAATTTTAGTCCCGACATTTATAATCTTAGTAATTCCATCCTCAAAAGCCTTTTTTATAACTTCGTCGTAGTCTTTCTCAAAAGCCTTAAAATTTAAATGACAATGCACGTCCACCATAATTCAAAAACTAAAATTTAAAAGTTGAGATTAACTTATTCTTGGAAAAAGTGGAGATCGCGTTTCTATTTTTGGGCCTTTGAATTGTTCTTCGATTTTCTTTGCGGTTTGCGGCAAAAATGGCTCAAGAAGAGCTGCAATTTCCTGAACTTGGTCTACAGCATGAGCCAAAACAGCTTTAACCCTCGGATCAATATTTTGTATCATAACCCACGGCTTTTCATTATTTATAAATTTATCAAGTCTTGCGATTTTTTCCCAAACAGTGAAAAGGGCATCATTAAATCGGTATTCCGAAAGAGCCTGTGAATATTCTTCAACTGAAATAACATGTTCGGAAGTTCTTGAAAAGGAACCCATTACCGTATAATTTTCTTTCTCGCAGAGCTTGGCAACTCGGCTCACAAGATTTCCAAGTCCATTCGCCAAATCAGAATTGTATGCTTTTATAAATTTATCTTCCGAAAAATCTCCGTCGGAAAAAGGAGAGATATAGCGCAAGAGATAATAGCGCAGAGCCTCCGCTCCATATTTTTTTATTAAATCAAGCGGGTCAATAACATTTCCAATGGTTTTTGACATTTTCTGTCCATTAACCGTTATGTACTCATGGACAAAAATATTTTTTGGAAGTTTAAGATCGGCTGAAAGAAGGAAAGCCGGCCAATAAATAGCATGAAACCTCAAAATCCCCTTGCCGATTACATGCAAATCTGCCGGCCACCATTTCTTGTATTGCTTCTCATCTGTTCCAAAGCCAGTCCCACTTTGATAAATATTTAAAGCATCGAACCAGACATACATTTTTTGGGCTGGATCATTTGGTACAGAAACTCCCCAATTTTTCGCCCGCTTGTTTGACCTTGAAATACTTATATCCTCAAGCCCCTGCTTTATAAATTCAAGCGCTTCATTTTTCCGATTCTCAGGAATTATTTTAATCTCATCAGATTTTATAATTCTTTCAATTAGTTTTTGGTATTTTGATAATTTGAAAAAATAATTTTCTTCGGAAACCTCTTCAAGTTTTTTCCCCGGATGCTCAAAGCATTCTCCCTTTTCATTCAGTTCATTTCTCTCATAAAATAATTCACAGCCTACGCAATAAAGCCCGGTATATTTTTTTTTGTAAATATCACCTTTTTTTAAACACAAATTCCATAACTGCTGCGATGATTTGTGATGCTTAAAATCACTTCCTCTTTGAAAAATATCAAACTGTACATTAAGTTCTTTTGCCAAGTCTTCAAATAACTTGCTATTTCTATCAACCAATTTTTGAACTGGAATTTTTTCCTTTTCTGCAGCCTGAACGTTTTTCAGCGCATTTTCGTCAGAGCCGCAAAGAAGAAGAACTTCCTCTCCAATCTGCCGATGATATCTTGCAACTGCGTCCGACTGCACAAACTCCAAAGCGTGTCCGATATGGGGTCCTGCATTTACATAAGGGATAGCATTTGTAATATAAAATTTGTTCATGAGGTGATTATACCAGCTTTAATTTGTACAATCGATAAGTTGTACGGGTCACATACTTTTTGGAATCTTTGTCTCAATAAAACTAATAGGT
>CAYZEE010000012.1:0-28571 GCA_964477485.1 uncultured Gammaproteobacteria bacterium | reverse complement strand
CTTGGCATAGAATCTTAAATCCTTAAGATTCCAATATGTATCACGACTTATTCACGCCCTCCTTGCTTTTTCCTTCCCCGTTATTTTCACCTTTATTCTGCCTGCTGTCAGGATTATTACCAGATTGAGTCGGGGCAATGTTTTTGGTCTTTTTTCCCTCGACATTATTTTCATCACGACTTTTAATCTGATCCTGGGTACTTATTATTGCGCTCTCTATTTCTTTTTTACCGCTCCCCGCCGACTGATTTTTTGCCTCCTCAAGATTTTTCTGCGACTCCTCAATTGAATCCTGATTTATATTTGTGTTGTTTCTAAGCGCATTTTTATAATCATTGACGGTTTTTTTAAGAAGATTTCCGTCTTTCTTCTCTTCTGTTAGGCTTTTTATCTCTTCGCTTCTTCTGATAACGACCTCACTTTTAAACGAAGGGTCTACTGTTTTTGCAATATTCTCTGATAAGCGTTTGAGTCCATAGAGAGGCTGTCCCGGCAAACTTTTCTGCGCATTTACGACTTCTGTAACAAGTATAAACAAAAGGATGACAAAAGCGAGTGCGGGCGCCAAAAATCTTGGAGAAAAAGCAAACATTCTTTTACTGTCTTTTCTGCTGAGCGTCTCAATTTTTTCAAGAAAAGCCATTTTGGAAAGGTATGATCTATCTGTTTTTGCGACTTGTGATGCCTTATGAATCACTTCCAATAATTCTTCCGCCTCTTCTTTCAAAACGCCCTCGCTCTGCAGCTCCTGAATCAATTCTTTTTCAAAATTATTTTCCATTTTTCAAAACCTCCCGCAATTTCTTAAGCGCTCTGTATTGCAAAACTCTTACATTAACTTCGGTGATGCCTAGAATTTCTCCTACTTCTTTGGCTGAAAGCTCTTCCATAAATCTTAAAATTACAACTTCCCGCAAATTATCAGAAAGCAGGGAAAGGGCTTCATTCAAATCTTTGACCTGACCATCTTTCTGAATTTTCTCAATAAAATCCTCATCATATGAAGGTTCTATACCTTCCTCCTGAAAAGACAAATGCATTTCCCTTATATCCTTTTTCTTCCTAAAGTAATCTATCAAAAGATTTCTTGCTATTTTGTAAAGCCAGGCCTTCGAATAATCGGGTTTAAACCTCTTCCAATTCTTCCATGCCCTAACAAATACCTCGCTTGTAAAATCTTCAGCAAGGTAAAAATCGTGAATTTGCCAGTAAAAATATTTATAAATCTTATCCGAAAACTTAATGTATAATTCATCAAAGTCCGCATCTCGCATTTGCGTATTTTAGCATATAATGTAACGAAAATTGTTTGCTTTCGTTATATATTCTGTTATGAAGAGACTGGCTATTTTTCTAGGGATAACATTTCTGGTAATAACTCCTGCTCTTTTTCAAGGCAAAAAAGTCTTGGCGGAAAACGGGACAGATAAGGATAGCGGCGCTCAAATGCAAAATGGAATTAAAGGACAAGAAAATGAGCAAGGAAACAATTTTAATTTTAAGGTAAATATAAAAGAGAGCAGTGATAATCATGGTCAAATAGAGGAACAAAAAGAAAATGAAGAAGCTCAAGAACATGAAAATGAAGATGAAAATGCAAACATTACTCCAATTCCGTCAACCACTCCATCGGTAACGCCAAGTATTACCACTACACCAACGACATCGATAACCACAACCAAGACACCGACTGTTACTCCGACCACAACTCCTCAAGTTACGCCGACAGGAGCCACGCTTGGAGCTCAGATTTCTGAAGAAGCAAAGGGAAGAAATGAATTTACGCTAAGTCAATTCTTAAACTTTATACAGAATATACTAAGCACTTTTAAAAATTCCTTTGGCGTAAATAATTCTATCTAACGGACTGCAATTGAGATACATGCGCTTTTGGAAATTCTGTGAATCTTTTTGTTTTCTTATGCTGATTTTACAATTCAAATACGTGGCGTTTTGCAAGATCGCTTAAGCGGTTATATCTTTCAAGCTCTGCGCCTTTTAACCCTTGGTCATATAATTTTTTTCCTAATCCCCGATACTCCTCTGCCAAAGCCTGTGAATCTCCTTGGGCATCAGTCTGTGCCTTAAGCACCTGCTCTTTAGCCGCAATCTGGGAATCAGATAAAGTTGGTTCAAAAAGACCTGCGCCGGCCAGACTTTCAAGCTGCTGTCTTTCCCTTATTTCATCCGGAGTTAAATTTCTTTCAAACTGCTGTGTTCCAAGTTCCCTAAATCTTTCTGAAAGTTTTGCATATTTATCTCTTAAAGACTCTTGCGCAACCGGAGCTTCCGCAGCACCTTGAGGCTCGGATGGCGGCAAAGGTGGCGCCACTATGGTTGATACAGGCTGAGATCCTACGGCCGGTGTTACCGGCTCTATTATGTCAGTTGCTTGTCTGGGAGGTGCTTCGATAGTAGTAGTTGATCCATCCATAATATTATTATATAAACAACTAACCAATAATTGTCAAGCGCTAAAGGGATTTTATCTCTGTTGTTCCGTCGTCCTTATCCTGGATTTCATAACCCATCTTTCTAATTTTATTCCGCAGTTGATCGGATAGATGAAACCGCTTCTTTCGCCTCAGTTCTTCTCTCTCTTTAACCAACTTTATTATGTCTTCTGGAATTTCTGATTTTTGATCTTTGATTTTTGATCTTTGATTTTCAAAATCAAGTCCGAGCACCTTATCGAACTTAAATAAACTTTCCGCTTTGGCAGAAGACGGATAATCGCTCTTCAATAAGTCCCAAACTAAACTCAAAGCCTTAGGCATATCCAAATCCTCATTTATTGCGTCAAGAAATTTTTCCTCATATTCCGCGCAGCCTATTTTAGGATTATCAAATCCGGCAACCATTTCTCTTAGATGATTCAAGGCTGTCTGTGCTGATTCTAAAGCTTCCCATGTAAAATTCATTTTTGCTTTATAATGAACAGCCATCGCAAGATAGCGAAAAGAAAGAGGATCAAAGCCCTTACGTTCTAAATCCGCAATTGTATAAACATTTCCCTTTGACCGGCTCATTTTCTCATTATCAACCAGAAGATATCCACCATGCAACCAAAAGTTTACAAATTTTTTGCCTGTGGCTGCCTCGCTTTGCGCAATCTCATCTTCATGATGAGGAAAGACCAAATCTTCTCCGCCGGTATGAATATCTATAGTCTCGCCTAAATATTTTATGCTCATGGCAGAACATTCAATATGCCAACCGGGAAATCCGGCTCCCCACGGACTATCCCATTTCATAAGCCGCCCCGGTTCTGCCTTTTTCCAAAGTGCAAAATCAACACTGTCTTTTTTATCTGTCTCCAAAGACACCCTGACAGCTTTTAATAAATTCTCCATCTTTGAAAGTGTATTGCCGGACAATTTTCCATATTTTTTGAATTTTTTTACATCAAAATAGACCGTCCCGTCGTCTGTTACATATGCAAAACTCTTATCAATTAAAACTTGAGTCATGACAATCATTTCCTTTACATGTTCAGTTGCCTTGGGGTATTTTGTTGCGGGCAAAATATTGAGCTTCTTCTCGTCCTCTAAAAATATCTTCGTAAAATGCTCTGCTAAATCCTTCGGCTTTTTCCCTTCCCGCAATGCCTCTTCGATAATAGGGTCTATTTGTTCTTTATGATGATCGTGATCAATGTTCCGCATGTGTCCCACATCTGTGATATTCTTGATATGGGTTACCTGATAATCGTTGGACTCAAGAGTTCTTCGTAGAAAATCTCCCGCAAGATAAGTCCTGAAATTTCCAATATGAACTTCCCGGTAAACAGTCGGGCCGCAAGTATAAATTCCAACTCTTGGCGGATCTATCGGTTTAAAATCTTCAATTTTTCTGGATAAAGTATTATATAACTTTAACATATGTTAAATCGGAGCGGGGAACAAATTTTTTCGCGGGAAGTAAGCGAATTGCGGGTCCAAGAAAAAATTTAGTTCCGAGTGATGATTTAGTCATAAAATGATCTTTACCCCGAGCTTCCCGGAAATTTCTCAACTCTTTGCTGTGTTTTTTGAATTACCAAAGGCGGCGGTTTTTCTTTTTCTTTTTCTTGAAGTTCAACCATTTCCTGCTGTTTTTCTTTTTCAACTTTTTCTGCCGGCCTTTCTTCCTCTTGCGGTTTTTTGGGAGCTGTCAAAGGATCATAATAAACCTCTCTATGAAGCTGCGCTCTTAATTCTTTCAGCTTTTTTTCTTTTTCTATGTCTTCTGTCGGATTTTTAGCCGCGTCTCCTGTTTGAGACGTCTGTTGATTTTGCGTAGAGGCCTGAGCAGATGTTTTTTTATTATCGTTTACGCCATATAAGCTATTGACGATATCTTTCGTGTCAGCATCACTTCCTGTAACTTGCGTTCCAGCCGCCTTTACTGTATCGCCTGTCGCCTTTGCAATAACCTTTGCGCTTTTTTGAGCTATTGTCCCTCCTGTTTCCAAAATTTCTCCTAATAATGCGCCTTTATTCATAAGCTTGTCGTCCTTCCATTGCTCTTATAAGTGTGGTTTCGTCTGCGTATTCTAAATCCGCCCCAATAGGCAACCCTCGCCCTATCCTTGTTATTGTCACTTGTTGACCTGCCTTTCCGGCAGACAGGTTGTCGATTGCTGATTGTTCACGAAGTTTCTTCGCAATGTACATCGCAGTGGCCTCTCCTTCCATTGTAGGATTTGTAGCTAAAATAATTTCTTTAACATCGGTCCTTTTAATTCCATTAGAGGGCTTTATTCTAGATACAAGCTGGTCTATATAAATTTCATCGGGTCCAATGTTATTAAGAGGATCTATTCGCCCTCCGAGCACATGATATACGCCATTATATTTCCCGCTTCGCTCAAGGGATAAAACATCCAGAGGTTCTTCGACTACGCAAATTGTTGATTTATCCCGCTTTTCATCCTTGCAAATATCGCAGGGGTCTGTTTCTCCAACTGTAAAACATATTGAACATAAAACAGTCCCTTTTTTTAAATTTTGTACTGCTTCCGAGAACTTATCGAGTTCACCTTGTGGAACATGCAGTAGATAAAATGTCAGACGCTGGGCAGTCTTTGGCCCAATGCCCGGAAGCCTTTCCAATGACTCAATAAGATTTTGTATGGCTTTAGGTATTTTCATAATAAAATATCAACTAGCACTAGTCGCTAGTTGCTAGTCACTAATATCCTTAGCTCATCTGCTATAACCTTAGATATTGTTAAGACTCCTAATTTATCAAACATTTTCTCCTTTTCAACTTCTATTGTATCTGTTACAAAAATCTTTTGGGCGGAGGAATCTTGAAGAATATTTTTAAAATCATTTGAAAAAACCGGATGGGTTGCAAAGACAAAGTTTTCCCGTATACCGTTTCTCGTAAGAAGTTCAATTGCCGCTACAATTGTCCTGCCCGTTGAGATCATGTCATCCACAATGATAGCTTTTTTTATCCCCTTTTTCCAGTCAGAAAATTTGCTTTCTATTTCTGTTGATTTAATATCCCCTGTCGTAAGATCTCTGTCTTTGACTATCGAAACATAAGGGATATTTAAAAGCTCAGATAAAATCTGAATCCTTCTTATCCCGCCCATGTCCGGAGAAACAAGAATGGCATCATTAAATAAGCGAGGAAATAATTCTTTTACCTTCCTAGCAAAAATCGGAAGGGCTGAAAGGTGCGCGACCGGGACAGAAAAAAGCTTGGGTATTTTGACTGAGTGAAGATCAAGCGTTATGAGTTTATCCATCCCAACTGCCTCAAGTGTTTTTATAATTACTTCAAGCGAAACCGCTTCCCCATCTCTAAAAACGTGGTCTTGTCTTTGATATCCAAGATACGGAATAACAGCAGTAACCGATTTCGCTCCGCTTCTTTTTAGCGCATCAATTATAAAAAACAACTCCATGTAGTTTTCATCAGGCTTTGGAGAAGCTGACTGAACTACAACCGTATCCTCATCAACTACTTTATCTACAACTCTAACTCTCTTCTCGTTATCCGGGAAAATATGAATGCCAAGCGGAAACAAATCAAGTTTTAATTCCTTAGCAATTTTCTCTGCTAACAATTTGTTGGATGACCCGGAAAAAATCTTCATCAATTTTATTTTACTATGGGTACAGCAATGAATCAATGCGCTAAATGGGTTATTGACCTAATAATCCCTGGAGTCCTCCTCCCATCTGTTGAAGTTTTTTTGCAGCAACTTCTTGAGATTTTTTAATTGCTTCATTTACGGCTTCTTTTATGTCATCATCTGATTTGCCATTTGTTGAGATAGATTTTATTCGCTGGTCCCCTGTAATAACTACGTCTATTCCGTTTTTCGAAACAGAAACTTCTTCTTTCTGAAGCTCTTTTTGAATCTGCATTGCCTGGTCCCGCATTTTTTTCAAATCTTTCAGTTGTTGTAATGGATTCATAAAATCACCCCCTCCGGAAACTCTTCGCAACTGCGTAAGCTTGTGAGCAATTAGAGTTTCTTAAGTCCGCTAATAATCGCTCTTCGAGCCGCGCTTATTATTTTAATACTACTGAGATATTAACTTTTTTCCCCTCCATTTCTTTAAGCACTTTTTCCAAAATTTCCATTGTTTTTCTCTCTTCCAGTCTTTCTTTGTGAAATTTAAATTTCGCTTCAATTACAAGCTTTTCCCCATCATAGCTTTTAAGACTGCATCCTCGCAAGACTCCTGCCACTGAATGGTTGTATGGTTTGATTTTTTCAATCAACTGTTGCCATTTATCACCCAACCTGGAAGACGAAGGCAAGTCATTTGAGAATAAACTGAAAGCCGTCACATCTTTTTTGGTTTTTTGATTTAAACTTTTAGAAAGGCTTTCACTTAGCGAGTGGGAGCTTTGTTTTTTTAATAAATCCGAATGAGCGTCATTCTCCAAATGTGCTTGCCGAGTCTTCTGCAAGACATCTTCTTCACACCACTCGATAATCGCCATCTCAAGCGGAAGCTCCGGTAAGACTGCGTATTTAAGTTTTGCACTTGCAGATGCAAAAAGTTCCAATAGTCTTTTTATGTCTTCAATATTAAATTTCAATTCAGAATCTCTCTTATCTTTCTCTAAAACATCTAGTTTTCGAAGAAGAAGATTGTGAAGTTCGGAAATTAATTGTTCCAAAAAATATTTCATATCACTTCCGCCGGAAACGATTTTTTGAACCGAAAAAAGAGCTTTCTTAGTGTTTTTTTCTGACATACATATAAGTATTTCATTGATCTGACTTGAAATATTTGAGATCTGATATTCCTCCTCAACTACTTCTTTAGTTATTTTTCTTTTGCTTCCTGCAGAAACCTCTTCAAGAATTTTTGCGCCGTCTCTAAAACTCCCATCAGATAGATCGGCAATAGACACGAGAGCTTCTTTATCTATCGCTATTTTTTCTCTCTTAACAATTCTTGTAAAAGACCTGATCAGCTCTTCTCTGGTTGCTTTTTTAAAAGCTATATGAAAACAACGAGAAGATATTGTGGGAGGTACTTTATGAGGCTCTGTGGTGCAAAGAATAAAAACTACATGAACAGGCGGCTCCTCAAGAGTCTTAAGAAGAGCATTAAAAGCCTCAGTTGTAAGCATATGGACTTCATCAATAATATAGACTTTTTTAAAAGCTCCTGCTGTTGAAAGTTTCACTTTTTCCCTTAGGTCTCTTATCTCATCTATTCCTCTATTTGATGCTCCATCAATTTCCAAAACATCAATATTCGTGCCATTTGCAATTGACACGCATTGACTGCATTTATTACATGGCTCTAACTTCAGCTTTTCGTTCTTGGCTCCCGGTTTGTCGTTTAATTTCTCACAATTTAAAACTTTTGCCACAATTCTAGCGGTAGACGTTTTTCCTAAACCTTTAGGTCCTGTAAAAAGAAGGGCATGAAAAGTTTTTTTAAAAAGAATGGAGGTGAGTTTATCCCTAACTTCTTTACTATCCAGTTCTTCAATTGTCTGGGGTCTATATTTCCGATAAAAAACCATAAAGTTAGTAACTAGTTATTAGCAACTAGCCACTAGAACAACACTAGTTGCTAGTGGACAGTGGCCAACTTACTCGTGATTTATTCCCAAAAGGTGCATCAATCCATGCTCTACTAGCTCGTCGATCTTATCATCAACAAGTTTTTCTTCTTCGGATGATTCTTTAATAACTTGAGGATAAGAAAGAATTATGTCTCCAAGCGAAAGGACATTAGGCAAAGAGTAAGTTGGTTCACCTTCGGTGAGTGAAAACGATAGAATGCTTCTTACCTTTGTATCCTTCATGTATTTCTGGCTGAGTTCCTTCATCTTTCTATCTCCGACAATACTCACAGAAACTTCCACTTTGCCATCAATCTCCCGTGTGTTTAACAAATTGGAAACTAGGGCTCTTATGCGTTTTCTATTTACTTTATATCTGCTCTCAACAAAAATTGGAACTGTAACACTAGTCATCTTATTTGTATAAAACTTTTTTCGCGCGTCTTGCCTCTTCTTGTTTTTGTTTACGGGCAAGAGAGGGTTTTAAATAGAACTCTCTTCTCTTTGCCTCTTGAATAATCCCCCCCATAATAACTTTCCTTGAAAATTTACGAATCAATGCCTCATCACTTTCTCCGGGCATCTTTTTAACTACTACCATAAATAAAACACCCCCTCCCAAAAGAAATACTAAATATGAATTTGCTGAGGAACAAAATTTTCGCAATTCGCATTTCGAGTACCCTAAGCGGCAGTACATTTAATAATACGAGCTGCGGAATAAGAAAATTTTAGTTCCGAAAGCAATATTTAATTCCTATTTTACTACATTTTAACTGCTTTTCCCAGAGGTCCTACTATATGAAAATGAAGATGATCTATAATCTGCGCTCCCCCGCCGTTTATGGCCACCCTATAACCACGGTTTTCAAGTTTTTTTTCTTTTATTATTTTTTGGATTACCTTTTTTAGTTTTGATAAAAGCGCATCCTCTTCAAAATCTAGAAAATCTTCAATGTGCTTCTTGGGCATAACCAAAATATGGATTTTGGCAATCGGATAAATATCAGGAAAGGCCATTATCTCCTCATCCTCGTAGATAAATTCTTTTGGACTTTCATGTTTTGCGATTTTGCAAAAAATACAATCCAACATAATTCAAAATTTGACCTTTGACTTCTAAATTTCTTTTAGTACCTTTATTATATCATTCAATGAAAGCCTGGTCGGCCGCATTTTAGGATTTTTCACCGAACCGTTAAGAAGCATTTTCTTTCCCACATGCAAAAACCAGGTTGCCTCAGGATCCATCTTTTTCAACTTTTCATACGCAAGCGTTAAATCTATATCTTTGTTGCTTGTTGTTTGTTGCTTGTTGTTTGTTAATAAAGGCCTTGCCTTTATCCTGACATATCCTTTTCTCGGATCCTTGCGGATAACTAATGCGTAGCCCATTTTCTGTGAAAGCTTTATGACAGTATCATTAATTGTCTCAAAACCAATGCCTTTGCCTTTGCTTGTATCAAATCTAACTCCTTTTCCTGCAATTTCTTTCTCCGCCCAAATTCTATTTTCAAATTCATGGACAAGTGCGTCAAGACATTGAATAATAAAATTTACATAAAGTTCATTCTGATTAGGATATTGGAGCTTGAGTCCTTCTAAAATATTAACAAGAGAAAATTCATGATAATCCGCATCGGGATTTCCCCAAAACACTTCTTTAAAATGGTCTATATCAACAACAACTCTTACTAGTCGTTCAAGTGCTTCAGTTCTTGTTTTTGCTTTATCCGAATTTTTATTGCCGAATTCCGGATTATTAGCTTTTCTCACATAATCAAAGACAAGGCTGGCTGCAGAAACCCTATCGATCTCTATTTGATGATGGTCTAAAGGCCCCAGTCCAGTATCAACATGAATTACTTCATCTCCATTTATAGTCTCAATTACGGCAGACGGGGAGGATGCTCGTATCGTTTGACGTCTGACGTCTGACGTAATCTGGCGGGCATCACTTTCAGCATGCTCCAGATGGCGAATGCTCCCAAGTCTTTCTCCAGCAGGCACGAATTTAACCGTTGCATCTTCCCATCCCGGCAGAAACCTTCTTATGAGCCATATTGAAGTTATGGCATCCATGTCCGGTGAATCATGAGTAACTATAATCCGCATAAATTTATAACAGTTTTAAGTTTTTATAGTATACATCAAACCTATAATCTTGACAAAAATAAATTAATATTTCATTATTATCTTATGAGCCCAACTGATACGAGTCACCTTGATCCCAAACTTAGGCAGGCATACGAGAGAGTAATGAGCACTCAAACGACCAGGCCTAAAATGCATGTCGAAGTACCCCGACCACAAACTCAAATTGTTTCAAACAGGAAAGGAAGAGGATTATCTAACATTTTTATTTTTTTAGGTATCGTGATTTTTTTCATCCTCTACGCATTTATGTGGGTTAAGGTATTTAACTTTAAGGTGCCTTTTCTACCTTTTTAATCTTCTTAGTGCTTCTTCAATTGAGATTATTTCGGGTTTTTCTTTATCCCTTTTTTTCCACTCAAGCTTTCCTTCAGGAATCCTATCTGAAACAACAAGCCGCACGCAAGTTCCTATCAAATCTCCATCTGCAAATTTCTCTCCGGCCGAAACATTCTCTCTATCATCGAAAAGAACCTCAATGCCAGAATTTTCTAGCTTCTGATAAACTTCTTCAGCTCTGTTTTTAACTTTTGAATTTTGAATTTGTGATTTATTTGGAATTTCTATAAGGTGTGCCTCAAATGGCGCAACCGGTGCCGGCCACACAATCCCTTTATCATCGTTATAGATCTCAACCACCGCTGCCATTGTCCTTGCCAGGCCAATTCCATAACATCCCATGTAGTAAGGCTTGTCTTCCCCGTTCCTATCTTTAAAAGCTGCGCCTTTCATTCTTGATGAATAATGAAATCCCAGCTGAAATATATTACCGACTTCTATTCCCTTTTTCCCGAATAATTTTTTTCCATCTTCCGTTTCATACCCTTCTTTAGCTGTAGCAATGTCTCCCTCAATATCTGGACTAAAGTCTCTGCCGATGTTTATATTAAGCAGATCTCTATTTTTTTTATTGGCTCCTCCATATGCATTTTTTATAGTTTTCAAAGAGATATCTGCCGCTATGACTATTTCAACGCCTTTTGCAAGAGTTTTTATGTCAATAGGGGAAATAAAACCTGGATCAGAGTGAATTTTATCTCTTATTTCATCTTCTGTAGCATGCCTTAATTGATAAGCCTTCACAAGATGCATAAGCTTCATCTCGTTTATATCCAAATCTCCTCTTGCTATTGCCAGAATAAATCTTCCTTTTTCATCCACAAAAAGAACATCTTTTATCTGTTGCCACAAAGGAAGTTTGTGAAATTTTACGCCATCTTCCATTGTGGTTGAGCGTACGGCATCAACTTCTTCCAGAGGTCTTTCTTTCTCTTCTAAATTCTTTTCATCTCTTTTAAATCTAGCTACATCTTCATGCGCCGCATAGATTCCGTCTTCTGTTATAAGAAATTTACTCTCTCCTATCAAGGACTCTACTATAAATTCATGACAATATTCTCCTCCTATGTATCCGTTGTCGGATTCAACAACATAAGTTTTAAGTCCCATTCTCTCAAAAATTCTGCCATAGGCTTTTTTCATCTTTTCATACTCTTTTTTGAAATCCTCTTCTGTTGAGTGAAAAGAATAGGCATCTTTCATTACAAATTCGCGAAGCCTCAAAAGTCCTCCCCGAGGCCTTAATTCGTCCCTGAACTTTGTGGAGAATTGATAAAGATTGAAAGGCAAATCTTTATAGCTTAGCTGAAATTTTCTTACCAAATCAACAAGCATTTCTTCGGCAGTTCCGCCCAATACAAACTCTGTTTCATTTCGATCCCTCACTGCCATTAGTTCAAATCCGACTGAATTTGTACGGTTTGTTTCTTTCCATAAATGTTTTGGATGAAGTGTCGGAGAAAGCATTTCCTGGGCGCTTTGACTATCCATTTCCTCTTTTATAATTTTTTGAATTTTTTGGTGTACTCTAAGCCCTAGAGGGAGAAGATAATAACGTCCTGAGGTGCTCTCTCTGATAAAACCGGCTTTGTACAGTAATTTATGAGAAACAGACATAGCATCTCTAGGAACATTTTTGACTGTGTGCCCAAAAAGCCTTGAATATCTCATCAAAATGAGTATAGCATATTTTACTTCTTCTTAACTCCATGCCCTCCGAAGGCGTTTCGAAGCGCAGAAACCATGCGGGCGGCAAATGATTTTTGAATTTTAGGATCCGATTCTGACTCATCTCTTACCTCAAGAGACCTTTTGATAATGTCGAAAAATAACCCTTTTTTCTCTGCTTCCTCAACCGCCCAAACCGTTTCCCCCGATGCTTTCCCAATAACTCCTGCAATTTTTGAAAGTTTCGGATCTTTCCTAAGAACTTCGATTGTACGCTGCATCATAAATCCTGAAACCAGTGTTCCTTTTTGATAAATTTCTGCAACTTTTTTAAGGTCAAAGTTATATTGCGAGCTGTCAAGAAGACCAAATCCTTCGCCGATTGACTGCATTATTCCATATTCAATGGCATTATGAACCATTTTGATAAAGTGCCCTGCTCCACCTTCTCCAAAATAATCATGCCCTCCAGCGGGTCTTGCTAAAGAATCTAAAATCGGCTTGACATAAACATAAGCGTTTTTATCTCCGCCAACCATCAAGGGATATCCTGATTTCTCCGCAATAATTCCGCCTGAAACTCCAATCCCCAGAAATTTTATTCCTCTCTTTTTGAAATCCTGATACCGTCTCTCTGTATCTTTGTAATATGAGTTTCCACCGTCAATTACAATGTCGTCTTTTTCAATATATTTTGAAACTTCTTTTAAAATATCCTCTGTCGCCTCCCCGGCCGGCACCATCACCCAGATGACGTGAGGCTTTGACAGCTTTCCAATCAAATTTCTGATATCTTCAGCCACCTCCAAATTCTTGCTGTACGGAAAATTTGAAATTTGAAATTTGAAATTTGAAATTTTGTCTGGGCTTCTGTTCCAGGCAATGACCTCATGCCCTCCTTTCAAAAGCTTCAAAACTATCCGGCTCCCCATCTTCCCAAGCCCAATAAAACCCGTTTTCATATTTTTTAGTCTAGCAAAAACATCCTCTTAAGAAAAGTATGCAAACTATGCTAAAATAAGAATATGGCAGAAGCTAAAAAACCTATGATAATCGATTTAACAGAAGCAAGAAAGTATCTTATAGAGTTATTAACGCAAGCTGGTAACACTTTAAGAAGATACTTTGATTCTGGTGTATACACGCAAAAAAGCAAAGGTGGTGTAGATTTTGCCACACAAGCCGATGAAGAAGTGGATGCATTCCTAGTAGAACAGATAAAACGGCAGTATCCTCAAAGCAATTTTTTAACAGAAGAAACAGCACCGGCCGATTACTCCTCATTAAAAGATACAAAAGGTCTATGGGTCATTGACCCTTTAGATGGAACAGTCAACTTCTCTCGCAAACACCCAAACTTTGCAATTTCAATCGGTCTTGTTGATAAAGGAGTGTCAAAATTAGGAGTCGTACATATTCCAATGACAGGCGATACTTACTGAGCACAAGCGGATCAAGAAGGCGCTTTTCTTAATGGAGAACAAATTCAAGTTTCAACTACCGGTAGCTTGGGAGAGTCAGTTATTGCTTGTGATTGGGCATGGGGACTTGAAAAAAGATTAAATGTAGTTCGCTGGCTTGACAAAATAAGCACTCATGTTCGGCAGATAAAGTCAATGGGTAGCGGGGTTGCTGATCTTGCAGGTCTCGCAAGTGGAAGAATTGATGGGTATATTCATTCAGGCTTAAAGCCATGGGATGTTGCTGCATCAGCACTGCTTATAGAAAAAGCCGGCGGAAGAATTACGACCCCAACTGGTGAAGATTGGAATGTGTTTCAAACCGATATACTCGCAACTAATGGCATCATACATGCTAGAATTTTGGATTTAATAAATGAAAGAGGCAATACGGTAGACACGAAATTATAAAAACAGGGTATTCCCCAATACTTGGTTTAAGATAGAATGTCCTTGTTCTAAAATAGCTTCATTCATATTAAACTATTTTATCTCCCGCTTTTACATCATCTTGCGGTTCCAGAAGAACAGCTCTGTCTTCATGGATTACTGCCAGAAGCATCCCCTGACTTTCAACTCCTCTAAATGTTCGGGGTTCTAAATTTAAAATAAAAGGCAATTTTTTGCCAATTAAATCTTCCGGATTAAAATTTTCCGCTATTCCCGAAACAATTTGTCTTTTAAATTCACCGAAATCCGCCTCAAGTTTTAAAAGCTTATCAGCATTTTCAACTTTTTCAGCATTTAAAATTTCCCCGATTCTTATATCCAGTTTCTTAAACTCATCAAGCTTTATATTCATAGCCACTTTTTCCCATCTTTTTCAATCAACTCGTCTGATTCTTTTGGCCCCCAAGTCCCTGGTTTGTAATTCTGGATTTTGAATTCTGGATTTTGAATTTCTTCGTTTTGCCAGCCCTCCAAAATCCTGGTAATAAAATCCCACGAACTGGCAAGCTCATCCGATCTATTAAAAAGCATCTGGTCTCCTACGAAAATATCCAGCAAGACTTTTTCATATGCGTCAACTCCCTTGGTTTCAAATGATTCTTTGTAGGTAAAATGCATATTTACAGTCTCGATAGCAAGTTTCTCTCCCGGTTTTTTAGCAATAATTCGAAGATATATACCTTCATCCGGCTGAATTCTTATTGTTAAGACATTTCCGATTTCAGGACATCCATATTCTTTAAATAAAATATGGCAGGTCTGAAGAAAAACTACAGAAATCGTAACCTCATCTTTTGGCATTTTCTTCCCGGCCCGAACATAAAATGGAATATTTGAAAATCTTTCAGTATCAAGAAAAAATTTCATTGCAATAAAAGTTTCTGTATTTGAATTTGGCGAAGCATCTTTTTCTTTTTTGTAACCTTCATATTGACCTCGAACAACAGCCGATTGTACTTTTGAAGGCTCAATATATTTAATTGATTTTATTGCATTTGCCCGGGCTGTCCTCAAATCTTCCTTGGTAAAACTTCTGGGTATTTCCATGCCGACTGCAGCAACAAGTTGCATCAAATGATTCTGCGCAACATCACGAAGCATTCCGACTCCATCAAAAAATTTTCCGCGACTCCCTATTCCTCTTTTTTCAGCAAAAGTTATTTGAATATGGTCAATATAATTTTTGTTCCAAACAGGCTCAAAAATTCCGTTGGCAAAACGAAAAGCCAGGATATTCTGAACTGTTTCTTTTCCGAGGTAATGATCTACCCGAAAAATCTGTTTTTCTTCAAAAATCTTAGAAATCTTTTCATCAAGCGCAATTGCGGTCTGTAAATCTTTGCCAAAGGGCTTTTCTATAATAATTCTTGTCCATTTATTACTTTCTTGGCCGCATCCCTCGGAAAGTCTTGTTGAGGAAAGATAGTCTAAAATCGCCCCATAATTCTGTGGCGGTGTGGCAAAATAAAAAAATCTGGTAATGCAAGCGCCTATCTTTTCATCAAAGGAATTTAATTTTTTAATGAGCCCCAGGTAGCCCTGTTCCTCTGAAAAATCCCCCTTTTGATATGTCAAGTGCCTTGCAAATTCTTTCCATTCTTTTTTATCTTTTAAATGAACAAAATAATCTCTAAAATCATCATCGGAAAAATCCCGCCTCGAAAAACCAACGATAAGGAACTCGTCCGGAAGCTCCTTGTGTTTAAAAAGAGTAAAAAGAGCGGGGATTAACTTGTTTTGCGCAAGGTCTCCTGTTGCTCCAAAAATAACCATTACAAAAGTGTTATTCATATCTTCTTAAAAATACCCGTGCGGGAGCAGCATCTGCTCCTTTTACTTTAAGAGGAAGGCACATCAGCTCATATTCCCCCTCTTCAACATTTCGTAAATTCAGTCCCTCAACTATGACTATACCTTTTTCAAGAAATGTTCTATGAACCGGATGACCGGGATTTCGACGTTTTTCAATTCCGAAAAAATCAGTTCCCACCAATACTATTCCTTCGTGAGCTAGAAAACGCGCGGCTTCCTCGGAAACAGAAACAAATTGTTCAAAATTTCTTCTGTCTCCGAGCGAATTTCTTGTTTTGAAAAGCACTTTATCTCCTCTTCCAATATATGTTGATGCGAAATCTTCCGGTTGAATTTCCGGATGTTCAATTCCTGACAAATCAACAACTCTGCAACGACCAACTAATTTTGACGGATCTATCTGATCAACTGTACTGCCATCTAAAATAAAATGGGAGGGGGCATCAACATGGGTTCCGGCATGTGAGTAAATGCTTAGAGATGATTCCCTGACCCCATCGCGTTTTATTGTTTTTGCAATTTTAAGACCAAATAAAGGCTGGCCCGGATATTGAGGCATTCCTTCTTCGACAACTGTGGATATATCAATAATCTCCTTTGATTTCACTCACTTATTATACCACTTGTTCTAGTGGCTAGTTGCTAGTGGCTAGTTGCCGGCTTATGGTTTTGGAAGAATTGGCTGGCCTGTAACTATATGTATGATATCGTTAATAGTTATAAGGAGAATAAGCGCCAAAAGTATTGCCATGCCAATTGCGTGGGTGTAGCCTTCGAATTTCCGGGAAACCTTATGTCCTGTAATTGCCTCTATAAGAATGAAGAAAAGTCTTCCGCCGTCAAGAGCAGGAACCGGAAGAATATTTAAGATTGCTAAATTTAAAGAAAGAAGAGATACAAAAGATAAAACTGCAAGCGGACCAACTTGAATAAATTGGCCGGTCAATTGAGCAATTCCAACGGGACCCGCAACGCCTTTAGGAACTTGGGCATGAAAAAATAAATCGGATAAGACAAGACCTAACCCTGAAATAATAAGCCAGGAATCCTTAAGAGCCTCCACAAGTCCCACAAACGGAGCCTGATAAAGCGGGTATTTTTTGATTATTATATTAGGCATTATTGCAACACCCATTGGTCCCTCATCTGACGGATATACTTTACGGAGAGTAACTGATATTTCCCTGATTATTTTTGATTTTTCACTTTCAATTTTTAATTTTACCCGCTCGCCTAAATGGCTTTTTGTTATAGAAATTAGCTGATTCGGGGATGTTATTTTCTTATTATCGGCTGCCTCTATAGTGTCTCCTGCTTTAAGTCCGCTCTTCTGCGCAGGAGAACCTTTCGTAACTTCAGAAATGATTACTTTATTTCCGGGAACCTGAACTCCAACAACGCCATAAAAGTAAGAAATAATAAGAACCGCCAGGACGAAATTCATAAAAACTCCGGCAAAGACTATTAGCGCTCTGTGCCAGGCAGATCTTGCGAAGAATGCTCTTTTCATGTCTTTTATTTCTTCATTTTTAATTTTTACTTCTCCGCTTCCGGCAGCGTCCTCGCCGTAAAGCCTTACGAATCCGCCGATTGGCAGCCAATTGATAGAGTAAATAGTTTCTCCTTTTTTAATACCGAAGGCTCTAGGCGGAAGTCCAAAACCAAACTCCTCAACTTTTATTCCTAATTTTTTTGCGACGAAAAAATGGCCCGCCTCATGAATGAGAACCAAAACTGTCAATATTAAAAGAAAAACTATTATAGTAACTAACATATAAATCCTAAATTCGAAATTCCAAACAGCTCTAAATTTTGAAGATTGTAGTTTTGATATTATTTGTTATTTGTAATTTTGAATTTGTAATTTAAATTTGTAACAGTTCCTCTTCCTTTTTCTTTCCCAACCCATCAATATCAAGTATAAGCTCATCTGTAGCTTTTTGCACTTCTTTCTCAAGCCGCGCCATCTCATCTTCCGAAATTTCTTTGTCATTATATTGTTTTTTTATTTCCTCCATCGCTTCGTGGCGCAGCTGGCGTATCATAATTCTGCCATTCTCAAGTTTCTGGTGCATAAGATGGATTAGCTCCTGCCGTCTTTCTTCTGAAAGCTGCGGGATTTTAATTCGTATTACCTGCCCGTCAATCACAGGATTAAGTCCTGCATTTGCGGAAAGGTCTTTTTGGATTTCTCCCATTATTGAAGCGTCAAAAGGAGTAATTACGAGAGTTTGAGGATCCAGGGTTACAATAGTCGCAAGCTCCATAAGCCTAAGCCTTTGTGTCCCACCGTATGCATTTATAATTATATTTTCAACCAGAGATGGAGTTGCTCTTCCGGTTCGAATTGTTGCAAGATCTCCCCGCAGTACCTCAAAAGCCTTCTGCATTTTCTGCCTTAAGCTATTTATATCCATAATTATTCTCCGATTGAGAAGCGTATAATTTTCCCAACAACAATGTTTTCTCCGAGTTTTGCAATTATTTGTTTTATCAAATCCTGAATTGTTATTGACGAATCCCGAATATATTCCTGTTTTAAAAGACTTTCGACATCCAAAGGCCTCATTGCGGCAACCTGCATGGCAATCTCATGGGCAAGAGACTTAAACTCCGAAGTCTTAGCAACAAAATCCGTCTCGCACAAAACCTCAACCATTGCACCAACCCTACCGTTTTGATGAATATATGCTTCTATAATTCCCTGCGAGGTTTCCCTGTCTTTCTTCTTATCAGCTTTTTCAATGCCATGTTTTTTAAGCCACTCAAGAGCCTTTTTGTAGTCTCCATCTGATTCTTCCAAAGCCCTTCGACAATCAGAAACAGATACCTGAGTTTCTTCGCGGAGTTTTTTAAGCAGTTTAATATCCAAAATCATAAACTATTATTTTTTATTTTTAGTGCTTTTATCTTTACCTGATCCCTTTGACCATTGACTCTTTAACTCTCTGGCTTTTTCAGTCTTTGACTCCTTAGCTTTTGCAGGTTTTTTCTCTTTTGAGCCTTGGTTCCCTGTTTTGTCGACAGACAGGTCATTTTTAATCTTATCGCCCGCTCCTTCAATCCATGCGTCAGTTATATAACTTGTAATTAATTTTATTGAACCGGTAGCATCGTCATTGGCAGGAATCGGATAGTCAACAAGTTCTGGATCTGCATTGGTATCAACGACCGCAACTGTTGCAACTCCCATATCCGTTGCTTCCTTGACTGCTAAATTTTCAAGATGGGAGTCAATTATAAAAAGTACATCCGGCTTGCGTTTTAAATCCGAAATCCCGCCGTACAAAGACTCAAGTTTCTGTTTTTCCTTGAACCAGAGGCCTACTTCCTTTTTAGTGTATTTTGATTTTTCCTCTTCGCTTCCTAACTTCTCTTCCAGCTCTTTGAGTTTTTTGAAATTTTTTGAAACTTCTGCGAAATTAGTAAGAGTTCCTCCAACCCAACGGTTTGTTACAAAAAAAATTCCCGCGTTGTTACCTTCTTTGTCTTTGATTTTCTCACGGGCTTTTTTTATCTCACTATCAACAATTCCCTGTGCTTGTCTCTTGGTTCCAACAATAACTAAAATCTTGTTCTGACTTGCCGCAGTCCTGATGAAGGCGACTGCTTCCTCAATGCCCTTTTTGGTCTTAGCAAGATCTATAATGTGGATATTATCGCGGACTTCATATATAAAATCTCTTGCCTTTGGATTGCTGCGCGTTACTTGGTGTCCGAAATGACAACCGGCTTCAAGCAGCTCTTCAAGTGTAATCTCTCTCATATGTTCTTTATCCTCCACTCGCTTTGGTCTTAAAAACCAGAACAATTAATCTCGAGTGTGTGTATTGCCTTTAATAATAGCAAAAGCTGTAGAAAAAAACAATAATCAAAAAACAGTAAACTGATGCATAAGAAGCCCGAATAATTTTTTTGTTCATTAATAGCTAATTATCTTTTCTCTTTTTCTAAATTAGCGAACTTGAATTTTATGCCGTTTGACTCTCCAGATTCTTCCTTTACAATTTTTTTAAACTCCGAATAGTCCGGAAAAAATGTATCAGCTCCAAAATCCCCCCTTGCGATTGTTAAATATAACTTATCGACAAGCCCTTTTTCCAAAGCTTGCCTGAATATTTCTCCTCCGCCGAAGATAAATATCTCATCCGACCCCTCTGCTGTCCCTGCTTGTTCAATTGCTTCTTCAAGTGAATGAGTTATAATGCAGCTTTTAATTTTTAGTTTTAAATTTTTAGTTACTATTATATTTGTTCTCCCCGGCAAAACTCTGCCGATTGACTCAAAGGTTTTTCTTCCCATTATAATCGGATGTCCTGTGGTAAGTTTCCTCATCCTTTCAAAATCCTGAGGAATTCGAAAAAGAAGCTGATTGTTTTTCCCTACCCCTCTTTTCTCATCCATCGCGGCAACAATATTTATCATCAGAATCCTCCAACGACCGTAACTTCACCTTTTATCGGCGGCCATGGGTCATAATTCTCCAAAGTAAAATCTTCGTATTTAATCTCGTCGATATTCTTAAGATTCGGGTTTATCTTCATAGTCGGAAAAATCCGGGGTTTTCTTTTTACTTGCTCTTTCACTTGTTCAAAATGATTACTGTAAATATGCGCGTCTCCAAAAGTATGTATAAATTCTCCCGGAGGATAATCTGTTAGATGAGCAAAAATCATTGTAAAAAGCGCATAGCTTGCAATGTTGAAGGGGACACCAAGAAACAAATCAGCGCTCCTTTGATAAAGCTGACATGAAAGTTTTCCATTTATAACATTGAACTGAAACAAAGTATGGCATGGAGGCAGTGCAACTGATTTCCCGGCAAGAGCCATTTCGTAAACAAACTCAGGATTCCAGGCAGAAATTACAATATGGCGCCTTTGCGGTGTTTTTTTGATTTTTTCAATCGCCCAGGCAACCTGGTCTATTTTTCGGCCATCAGATGCCGGCCATCTTCTCCACTGGACTCCATAAACCGGCCCGAGTTCTCCCCACTTTTTTGCAAATTTATCGTCTTTTTTTATCTTTTGAATAAACTCATCCTGGGACATTTTGGAGACAGAGTCTTCTTTCATCGCTTGTTTATAATTTTTATACGCCCAATCGTCCCAGATGTGGACGTCATTATCTGCCAGATATTTTACATTCGAGCTCCCCCTTAGAAACCAAATTAACTCATGCAATATGCCGCGAAGAAAAACTTTTTTGGTAGTCAGAAGCGGAAAACCTTGCGATAAATCAAAGCGGATTTGCCTTCCGAAAACATTTTTTGTAAAAACTCCGGGATTATTAAAAACAGGCTTTTTAAACCCATTCTCCATTACATCTTTTAAGAGATTTAAATATTGATATTCAGGGTGCTTCATAAATTCCTAATGTCTAATTTCTAAATTCTAAACAAATTATAAGCTCTAAATCTTAAATAATAAAGTTATCTTATTCTTCTTCTATTATTCTTTTGAATTTTGGTCATTGTGATTTTGATATTATTTAGGATTTATAATTTTGGATTTAGGATTTACACTTGGCGCTCTTTGCGCCGGGTTGTGACCCTCCCTCCCTGCCATTGTCCCCGATATTGGCTTCCGCCTCCTAAAACCTGCTCAAATTGAGCATGAACAAATCTTGCTCCCATTTCAATTGTCACAGGGATTGGACCTTCATTTTTAAGACCGAAGGTCAATTTTCCTTTGTACCCGGGACCAACATTTCCTGTTCTTAAAAAAAGCCCTGATCTAAAAGTTGTCGTACGAGGCTTAAAATTAACTGTAATATCCAAAGGCGTATTTACACTTTCTATTGTTGTTACAAGAAAAAAATCTCCGGGCTTTATTAAAATGCTTCGAGTCTCCCCTTCTATGTACTCTTCCACCAGTTCAATCTCGGCGGTTTTCCGATGTGTTTCTCCCAAAAAGGCATCTCCTGAAATTTTGTAAACCTCCCCTAAGCGGAGATCAAAACCTGCTCCTTCGGGATTGGTAAGTTCCCTTTCGGACAATCCCTCAACAAGTTTTTTTGTTCTTACAAGTTTTAATAATTCCCTAGGCCCTAATATCATATAAACAGAGTGGGGAACAAATTTTTTCGCTGGACGGCAAGCGAGAGGCAATGTCCAAGAAAAAATTTAGTTCCGAGCGATATCAATACCGATCATTTAGAATTAATAATTTTTATAACCTCCATTGCGACTTCTTCGATTGACGCTTCTCCGTCAACTACACTTATTTCCTCCGGAAATTTTTCCGCCAGCCAGTCATATCCTTCTTCTATTTTTTTAAGTTTGTCGATTTCCTCGTAATATTCCCTTTGCTTTTTAGATTTGGATAATCTTTCAATAGCGATGTCCTCCGGAACTTTAAGATAAAAAGTCATGTCGGGCGCTATAAATTGATGATAGAAAGACAAGATGCTTTGGGATATAAGAAGAATTTCGTTGCCGTTTAATTCTTCTAAGCCCTGTATTTTGTCCGCCGCTCCATAAGCAACTGATGACCAGAAGCATCTGTCTGCAACTACTATTTCCCCTGCTTCCAAAGCCGGTTCAATTACTGTTTTTGCGTGTATTTCCCGGTCTGCCGCAAATAGATACTGAAGAGAAATCGGCTGAATTTTTATTTTTTTTTGGATGATGCTGTGAAGCAATTCGCCTATGGGCGGCACTTTTGTCGGTTCATGAGCTAATATAGTCGTTTTTCCTTTTTTCTCAAAATATTCTTTTAAGAGCCTGGCCTGGGTTGACTTGCCGCTTCCGTCAATTCCCTCAAAAGCAATATAAATTCCCTTATAGGGATTCTTCCTAAAATCAATGTCGAAAGATATGTGATGTTTCATAAATTTAGCAACTAGCAATTGATAACTAGTGGCTAACTTCTAGTGGCTAGTTGCTAGGGATTATTTTTCTGTGCTAATTTTGCTCTCTCCCGGTCCTTTTTGCCCTACATATTTTGCGTTTTTTTTCTTATAGTACGGAACTTCTGCCGGACTCGAAAGCTGTTCAAAGGAGACTGAACAAATCCTCATTCCCGGATAAAGAGCCACAGGCATTTTCCCCATATTGGCAAGCTCCAAAGTTACATTGCCCTTAAACCCGCACTCGATATGGGCTGCTGTTGAGTGGATAACCACCCCCAATCTGCCTATACTTGATCTGCCTTCAAGTCTTCCTGTCAAATCATCCGGCACTTCAACATACTCAACTGTTGCTCCCAGAACAAAATCCCCTGGCTGAATTATAAATGGCTGTTCGTCTTTTACCTTAAATTCGCGAGTCACTTCTTCTCCTGGTTTCTTCTTAAACGGGTCAAGATATGCGTACCGGCTGTGTTCAAAAACCCGAAAAGCATTTCCAAGCCGAAGATCAATCGAGCAGGAACCGAGTTGAGTTTTAAAATCCGGCAGAGGTTTTATTACAATTTTGCCGCTTTTGATTGCCTTTTTTAAATCCTTGTCTGACAAAACCATGCCACAATAATAAATGATAAATGGTAAATAGTAAATAGGAAAATCAAAGGTGGCTAAAATCCCAAATTCAAAGCACCAAATCCCAAATAATATTTAATTTCCAAAATATCAAAATTCCAAACAATTTTTAAACTTAGAATTTTGTATTTGTGATTTATTTACAATTTATAATTCTGGATTTAAAATTTTCTTTTTATCCTCTATTGACAAAGACTTTCATATTGATCTATTCTTGTATTAAGGGTACTTTGGGAAAAGATGATTAACTTTATCAAAACTGCCGCTTCTTCAAAGACATTAAACATTATTGTTATTCTCATCATCGCCGCCGCAATCCCTCTTACGGTAATTGTCTCCCAAAAACAGCAGGAGACAAGACAACGGGCTGCAGCACCGGCCGCCCCGCTTCTTCCATCGACAACTCCACGCCCTACGTCCCAAACCTTTAATTGTGCAAAATGGGATTTTAATCATGACGGAACGATTGATGAGCTTGATATAGCTGCTGTTGCTTCGCATTATGAATCTTCTGATTCTGCCTACGATATTAATGGTGACGGCAAAGTCGACAAAGCAGACCTTGACATAATGGCTGACCATTTTCTAGAGAGCTGCCCGACTCCAACTCCTACTCCAACCTCGACTCCCGCAGCTATCAGCTGCTCCAGAATGGATTTTGACCATGACGGACAAATCACTATCCTTGATATTTCACTGGCCGCCAGATACTTCGGGACTCATAATCCAGCTTACGACTTAAATGGCGATGGCATAGTTGACAGAAAAGATCTTGACATATTAGCTGCGCATTTTCTCGAAAAGTGTCCCACAACTGCAACCTCAACTCCGACCCTGCTTCCAAAATAGACATCAACATTTCCTATTGACAAAACCTCTTTATCTTTATATCCTAGTCTTAATGGGAAATCCTTTCAGGAAGGTAATCGGATTTATCACAACATCAGGGAGTTCTCGGACAATAAGTATCATTGTCATTCTCATCATCGCCGCCGCAATCCCTCTTACGGTAATTGTCTCCCAAAAACAGCAGGAGACAAGACAACGGGCTGCAGTTTATCACAATGACTGCACTGCATATGGCTGCAATGGCCCCAGTTTAACTGTGACCTGGCCGAGAAATAATGCTTATGGCGGTTTTGCTTCAAATTATTATGTCTGGTTGATAGACCCAAATTTATCCGGAGCCAGCAGCCTTGTAGCCGCCACGCCGGCTACAGGAGACGTTACCAGTTGGACATTCGCTCCATCATGCGGCGGCAACACTCATTGTACGCAATTTAACGTATGGGGAAACTATACTTACACTGTAAAAGTTTATCTTACAGTTGCGCCGTGCTGTAACAATGCTCCATGGTACACGACTAGTGTTACAACAGGAGCTTGCGTAGGTGGATTTTGTCAGGGAGGTCCGACTGCAACTCCTACTTTCACGCCAACGCCAACTTCGGCAGGTACTGCCTGCTGTCCGCAGGATTGCGGAGGAGGTCCCTGTAGCTTATCGTGCAACGGTCAGTGTTATTCTATTGGCGCGTGTACTGATCCTAATGAACTAGGCTGTACGGGCTGGACATGCGGGCCAAATGGTCCTGTCTGTCCTCCAAAAATAACTCCAACCACCCCTCCAACTCCAACTGTAAATCCAACCCTAACTCCATCTGTAACCCCAACCGGTGTTCCAGGTGATACGCAACTCCAGCTATCTCTGGGTCTTGATGGCCTGGGTGCAACCGGGGACAATACAAACCCGGGAGCCAGCAGCGGTTCAAATAAAAACCCGAGACATCCTACGAGAAATGCGACAGTTGAAATCCTAAGCGGCGTCGGCAATGCACTTGCTACTCAATCAGGCACAGTAAAATACGATGGACAAACCGGATTATATGTGGAGACTATTGATATGGGCGCGGGAATTTCAAGTGGAAACTATATTGTAAAAGTAAAATCAGACGGTTATTTAAGACGCCAAATTCCTGGAATACAAAGCATAAAAGGAGGACAGTTAAACACTCTGCCCCAAATAAGACTTGTGGCCGGAGACATAAACGGAGACAATATGATAAACATAGCCGACTACAATATACTCATAAGTTGCTCTACTTTCTCACCTGACAATCAGGCGCTGTGTAATCAGAATACAAAGTATCAGCAACTCTCTGATTTGGATGATGACGGTGTAGTTGATCAGAACGATTATAACTTATTTCTTATAGAATTCTCTGTGCAAAACGGAGACTAGAGTTGACAAATTATAAAAAATATTAAATACTAAATGTAGCAATGCCTAAACGAACCATTATACTAATATTAGTGCTTATCGCAGCAGTGGCAGTACTTCTTGCAATTGCTCTGACTCCCAAAAAATCCTCTTCTCCTACTCCAGTTCCGCCTGCAACATTACCTGTTGTCCAGACGGTTCTTCAAATAAATAGTCCCGTTTCCTCAAAATCAGCTATTGCATCCGGCTCCGCAGCTTCATATACAACAGACGTAACCATAAACACGGGAACAAATAAAGTTACGGCTGTCCAGCTGGAGCTCTCCTTTGATCCTAAGGCAATTACAAATGTTGAGATAAAACCCGGTCCTTTCCTCACAAATCCCATTGAACTTTTAAGAAAAGTAGACAACCAAAATGGAACTATATCCTATGCGCTGGGAGCAGGAGTAACCGGAGGAAAACTCCAGGGCATACAGGGACAGGGCACAGTTGCCGTCATCACCTTTACGGAGATAGGTCTGCCGGGAAGTTATACACAAATTAATTTTCTGCCAAAAACTTTAGTTACGGGAGAAGGAACCGCGAGATCTGTGCTCAAATCTTCATTTTCTACCTCGTTCCCTATCGCAGGTGCAACAACTGTTTTGACGCCTACTGCCGGCGCAGGCACCAGCTCGGGCCGCCCGATTTATACTCCATAGTCTCCTTTTTCCCAAAGAGCATTTTTAAGAAGAGGAGAATATAAATCTTTTTCTATAGAAATCCGGATTTCACGAATCTCTTTTTTTGTGGGGTTTCTTTTTTGAAAAATAACAGGAGGGTTTTCTATAACAGCAATTGGTGATTGTTCGTCTCCCTCTCCCATAACAAGTGTTGCTGAGGCTGCCAGATTATCCATGACGCTCATTTTTGTAAACTCAAGTTTTCTGCCAAAGATATCAGGCTTTCCAATATAATTTTTAAGGGGCACAAATCCGCTATAGGCAATTGCAATACCTGTAACCCCCCAGCGAAGCGGAGTGGTTTTGCTGTCGGTTATAACAACTCCAATATCATGAGTCTCAAATTTTTTTGCCAAGTACTCCCTGATAGAGTCTGCTGTTTTTTGCGGATTTTTAGGCCACAAAACATAAAAGCCACCGGCGTTTGACTCATCAATCCCGGCTGTTGCTACAAGCGTCCCCCTTGTAATCGTAAGGCTTACATTATAGGGATTCTTATTTCTCGGCAGATAAAATTCTGATTCTTTCTTTATCAACTCATCTTTATCAACACTGCCGATTTTTACAATTCGTCCTTCTGTAACAGAAATAATTTTTGATGTTATGGCAACTATTGATTTATTCGGCAGGTTTTTAATATAGCGGTCTAAAATTTTAAAAATATCTTTATCTTTTGCGGTAATTTTATGAGTCTTTACGGGAGTAATTTTCGTAGTTTTCATTAAAAAACATAATACAACAAATAATTTCCGTTTGCAAAACTTGACATTTATAACCTGGCACAGCTACTATAATTTTATGGGGAAAAAGGAATCTGTCCTCGGTTTTACTCTTATTGAGCTTCTTCTGGTATTAGCCATTATTGCCATAATGGCAACTTTTATTATGATGAATATTCAAGCTTCACTGGGCAGAGGACGCGATGCAAGAAGAAAAAGTGATCTAAAACAGATACAAAATGCTCTGGAATTATACCATCAGGACTTCGGACAATATCCGGACACCGGCGGCTGGGTAAACAGCACATATACTGGAAACGGTCAATTTTGGATAACCCCACTTACGTCATATTATATAAAGACAATGCCCGTTGATCCTATAAATTCAGGTTGTAATGGTCCATGGGACTACCCGGGAAAGGACGCCAACTATCCCAACTGTTTTTCCTACGCATACTTCCCGCTTAACCACTTGTGCAACGCCAAACCTATTGATGGATATCTTCTTGTTACCCGCCTGGAACAATATCCAAAAAGCGATTTAGCCTGTCAATCCTTGTATTATTCAGATGGAACGCCCTGTATCATATCAGGTGGCTCGAATGTTTGGTGCCCGGCAAACCCGATTGGCATTTACACTGTAATTAACCCCTGATTTATGCTAAAATTGCATTTATGGAAGGTAAATTACCACAAGAAAGGACTGGGAATCCTCTGAAATTTATTGAAATACCTGCTTCGGCCAACCAACCGGGAAGATGCATTGATGGAAGAAATGCCGATGATAGTCTGGAAGGCCCGCAGATGCTGGGCGGGTCTGTCCATCCAGTGCTAATAAGAACAATTGCAACAGGAGAAGATTTTGACCGGAATACGTTAAGACAGGGTTTGCAAAGTTTATCAGACAAAGGTTATCAACTAGGCGTACATAGAGGTTCACACAAAAACCCCGAGCAGGGAAAATGCGATTGCGGACTCTGCGATCAGTTGCAGACTATCCTATCTACCGCGGTAGACAAAAAAGATGAAATTACCAGAAGACTACAGGCAATAGATATAAATCCGCAATTATTAGATGAGGCTTTCCGGAAAATTTCAAGCTTTGCCTTAGATAAAGTTAGAATAACAGGAGAAGATATTATTCAGGTTGCAAAAGACACCAGAGCGACAGTAGAAGAAGTACAGGGCGACCACAAAGAAGAGACAGCTTTTGTAAACCTTAAACAAAATTCCACTTTTGATACAAGAGGAGCAAATACACAAGAAAGGCAAGCATTTAATTTAGACCTCTGGGCAGTTCTTGAGCAAATCGAAGCTTTGGGCATAGATAGAGACTTTGCATTTGTATCATCCCTAATATTATATCAGGCAACAGAAATAGTTTTAGTTGAAAATAAAGGAAAACCAGCCCTGCCCGTTGAAATCCACCAATAAATTTACTGGTCAACCGCGAAACAGAGATAGCGTACCAATTTCTTGTTGCTAAATTGTACGACAAAGGTTATTCAGACAA
>CAYZEE010000011.1:0-28593 GCA_964477485.1 uncultured Gammaproteobacteria bacterium | reverse complement strand
TTATAGAAGTTTTTACCATTATTTTAGACAACGCAATTAAATATAGTAAAAAAAATGGAAAGATTGTCGTTTCGTCCAAAATCGAAAATAATAAAGTTGAAATTTACTTTCAGGACAATGGGATTGGAATTGAGGAAAAAGATATTCCTCATATCTTTGACAGATTTTATAGAGTTGATAAGTCAAGAGGAACAGATGGCTATGGACTAGGGCTTGCTATTGCTAAAAAAATTGTTGAGGCCAATAACGGAACAATTTCTGTGAAAAGCCAGGTTAACAAAGGTACTCTATTTAGAGTAAAGCTACTCTTATAAGTTTTTTCAGGATTTATTCAGCTTTATTTTATATATTAGCTTTCAAATATATGTTTAAAAAAATAAAAAAGACTTTTTTAAGCACTAGAACTCGTAAAATTATAACTGCAGTCGTTGTAGCTATTATTATTTTTTTCGTCTTTCGTGTATTTGGAGGTCAAAAACAGCAAGTTCAATATCAAACTGCAAAAGCGACAAAAGGAACTTTGGTGGTTTCACTTTCGGAATCAGGACAGGTTGCCGTATCAAATAAAGTAAGTATTATTACCCAGGCGTCAGGAACTGTTTCAGATGTTTATGTAAAAAATGGAGATAGGGTAAACAAGGGTGATAAAATTGCAGATGTTACACTGGATACTGCAGGACAGCAACGCCAGGCGCAAGCATATTCAGCTCTTTTAACGGCCCAGAATAATTTGAATAGTTCTCAAGCAGACATTTATACTCTTCAAAATCAATTATTTGTTGCAAACCAAAAGTTCATAAATGATAAAGGGATTGTCAGTCCTACAGATCAGGACAAACTAGATCCTGTTTATATTGAAGAAAATGCGAATTGGCTGGCAGCCCAAGCAGCTTACGAAAACCAAACGGGAGTTATAGCTCAAACGCAAGCTGCTGTTAACAATACCTCTCTTTCATATCAGTTGGCTTCAGGAACAATTACCGCGCCGACGTCCGGAGTTATTGAAGATATGGTTATTGCAAAAGGAATGCAGATAGGTTCAAGTAATACAAGCGCAGGTTCAGCGACTAATACATCTAATCAAACTATCGCATCCATTCAAACAGGCAATGCCACTTCTGTTTCGGTAAATATCTCCGAGGTTGATGTTTCTCAAATAAAAGTAGGACAAGATGCGACCGTTACCTTTGATGCTTTGCCAAATAAAACATTTACGGGGAAAGTCATAGGAATAAACACAACAGGGGTAGTTTCATCGGGAGTTGTTACATACCCAGCGCTTATAGCGCTTAATGAGTCAGAAAATTATATTTTGCCTAATATGAGTGCAACTGCAAATATTATCACGAAAGTGGATGACAATGCGTTACTTGTCCCTTCAAGTGCCGTGCAGACAGTTGGTACAAGTTCTACAGTCAGGATTTTAAAAAATGGGCAAATAACTACTGCTCCTGTTGAGATAGGAGATTCGTCGAGTTCTCAAACAGTTATTATTTCCGGTTTAAGTCAAGGAGATACAGTTGTAATCGGTTCTACTCTTACATCGGGAGGTTCATCTCCTTTTAGCGGAGCAGGTCCAGGCAGAGGCGGAGGCGGCGGGGCGGTATTTAGGGCAGTAGGACGATAAATGTTATGAGTTATGATAGATGTTTCTCATCTTACGAAAATCTACAAATTAGGTTCGGTTGAAACAGAAGCGATTTCGGATGTTTCCTTCTCGATTAAAAAAGGAGAGTTCGTTGCCATTATGGGCCCTTCAGGCAGTGGAAAATCAACTCTTATGCATATATTGGGAGCTCTTGATACCCCGACTTCAGGAAAATATATCTTAGACGGACGGGATGTAAGCAAACTTTCAAAAGATGAGCTTTCGGAAATAAGAAATAAAAAGATAGGATTTGTTTTTCAGGCTTTTAATCTTCTGCCCAGAACTACTGCTTTAAAAAATGTTGCGCTTCCTATGATATATGCAGGAGTTTCAAAAGAAGAAAGATTTAAAAAAGCAGAGGAACTCTTAAAAGAAGTAGGCTTAGGAGACAGAATGGATCATACCAGTTCCCAGCTTTCAGGAGGACAAATGCAAAGAGTTGCTATTGCCAGAGCTTTGTCAATGGATCCGTCTATTATTTTAGCTGATGAGCCAACAGGGAATATTTCAACTGCTCAGGCTGAAGAGATTATGCGTATTTTCCAAAACTTACAAAAAAAAGGGCATACGGTTGTCCTTATTACTCATGAGCCTTCAATTGCTGTTTTTGCACAAAGAGTAATACATATAAAAGACGGGAAGATCGAGAAAGAGAGCAAGAATAAACCTAATTAGAAATTTAAATATATGGATTTTCAGGAATTAGTATCATCATCTTTTGAGGCGCTTTTTCTAAATAAAGTAAGGACTGCTTTGGCAGGGCTTGGAATTGTAATCGGGATTGGAGCCGTTATTGCATTAGTTTCTTTAGGCCAGGCAGGACAGCAATCAGTTCAAAGTTCTATCCAGGGCTTAGGAGCAAATTTAATAACTATAATACCTGGTTCGCAAAATGTTGGAGGAGGAGTTCAGGGCGGATTTGGCAGCGCCACAACGCTTACATATGATGATGCTCAAGCGATTGAATCTTCAAATTTTGCCTCGATAAGCAAAGTTTCGCCTGAAGTTTCAAGACGCGCGCAGATAACTGCAGGTAAAAATAATACAAATACTCAAGTTATCGGTGCTGCCTCAACTTATCCTGAGGTTCATAATGTTTCTATGGATTCCGGAACCTTTATTACTGATGCTGATGTTTCGGGCAATAGAGAGGTTGCGGTCTTAGGTCCAACTGTTGCCAGTGACTTATTCGGCGAAGGAGTTGATCCGACCGGTCAAAACATTCGTATTAACAAAATCCCATTTACCGTCATAGGAATGACTGCATCTAAAGGCGGAACAGGTTTTGGAAATCAGGACGATATTGTTTTTATTCCTTTAACAACAGCGCAGAAAACAGTTTTCGGGATAGATTATGTCACCAACATCGCCTTGTCTGCTTCAACTGCAAACTCAATTACCCAGGCTGAAAATGATTCAGGTTATCTTCTTTTAAAAAGACACAAGATAAATGACCCGAGTCAGGCTGATTTCTCTATGTTTTCTCAAGCAGACATTTTGAGTACTGTTTCATCGGTAACAGGAACTTTTACTTCACTTCTTGCAGGAATTGCTGCAATATCGCTCTTGGTCGGAGGCATAGGAATTATGAACATAATGCTTGTTACGGTAATTGAAAGAACAAGGGAAATAGGTCTTAGAAAAGCTTTGGGTGCAAAAGACAGCACTGTAGTACAGCAGTTTTTGATAGAAGCAATAATTTTAACAGTGGGAGGAGGAATAGTGGGGATGTTGTTTGGAATCCTTCTTTCATATATTATAACCTTGGTAATTCATCTGCCTTTTTCTGTTTCTTTGTCATCAATTTTGCTCGCTATCGGCGTGAGCTGTGGTATCGGAATTCTTTTTGGTTGGTATCCGGCTCGTAAAGCCGCTGATTTATCTCCGATAGAAGCGCTTCGTTATGAGTAAAATACTGCCTTTATTTTTAATTTCTCTTATTCTTATTGCAATAGTTGTAATAGGACTGCTAAATAAAAACCGGAATACAAATAAAGCTTCAAAAGTTATTACTAATAATCAGTCACTTAATCCTTTATCTATTGAGGCAATGAGGGAAAAGAAATATCCCGGAAGCGATATAAAAATTGAAGAAACTCTTCCTCCAACCGCTAGTTATAATCAGTATATTGTTTCTTATAAATCAGACAATCTCAAAATTTATGCTCTTCTCACGGTTCCTATAGGAGTGAAACCAAAAAATGGTTGGCCGGTTATCATTTTTAACCATGGATATATTCCTCCGGAGCAGTACAGTCCTACAGAGCGTTATGTTGCATATGTGGATGCTTTTGCAAGAAACGGTTATATTGTCTTTAAATCTAATTATAGGGGTAACGGTAAATCGGAAGGACAGCCCGAGGGGGCATATTATTCTCCCGGGTATGCGACAGATGTCTTAAATGCTGTTTCTTCAATTAAACGTTATAAAGACGCAGATTCAAATAGAATCGGCATGTGGGGTCATTCAATGGGAGGAAATATTACCTTAAGAGATATAGTGGTTGACACAAAAGACATTAAAGCCGCTGTAATTTGGGGAGGGGTAGTAGGTTCTTATGATGATTTACTGAGCAGATGGCAAAGAAGAGTTCCTTTCCAACTATCTCAACGAGAACTCGCTTTTAGGAATACACATAGAGCCGAAATAATAAAAAAACATGGGACACCAGAGAAGAGTCCCGCATTTTGGAATTCAATAGACCCCACAAGACATTTATCTGATATTAATACCCCGATTCAGCTTCATACAGGAGGAAATGATGAGGAGGTTCCAGTGCAATTTTCAGTTAGTCTTCAGAATTCTTTGCAAAAATTAGGCAAAATAGTGGAATATTATAACTATCCAGGAGGAGATCATAATATATCTTCGCCAAATTTTGAGTTAGCAATGCAAAGATCATTAGATTTTTTTAACAAATATTTAAAAGGAGGTGAGAATAAATGAAAAGTCAAACGATTATTGCTATTATAGTAGTAGCGCTAATTGGTCTCGGAGTGGGTTTTTTGAGCGGAATGCAATACCAGAAGAGCCGGGCCGTTCAGGGTAGAAATCTTGCCGCAGGTGCATTTCAGAGAAACGGAATGATGTTCCGCCAGGGTTTTAATCAGCAGAATAGTCGTGCGGTTAGAGGACAAATTATAAGTATGGCAGATGATAGCGTGACTGTAAAACTTACCGATGGCAGTAGTAGGATTGTTGTTTTAGCAGGGAATACCGTTTATACAAAATCACAGACGGCTTCAAAAACTGATTTGAAGACGGGTGATACAATAGTTGTATTCGGAGCATTAAATTCAGACGGTTCAGTAACAGCACAGGATGTTCAAATAAATCCCTTAACAATAAGCCGTTAAAGTCAAAAAATAAAACATGAAATTTTACAACAGCCTTTCGAAAAGAAAAGAAGGTTTTAAGCCGATTAAAGACAGAAAGGTAACAATATATGTTTGTGGCATAACTCCAGAAGGCCCGACTCACCTCGGTCATGCTTTTACCTATATTTCTTTTGATGTCTTAATCAGATTTTTAAAATTTAAAAAATACGAAGTTAATTATGTTCAGAACGTCACTGACATAGATGATGATATTTTAAGAAAAGCAAAAGAAGAGAATAATAATTGGAGAGCTTTAGGTGAATATTGGACAAAAAAATTTCTAAAAGATTTAAATTTTTTAAATATTCTCCCCCCAACTCATTACATAAAAGCTACAGATTCTATTAAGAAGATAATAGAGATAGATAAAGACTTAACTAGAAAAGAATTTGCTTATGAGAAAAATGGAAATGTATATTTTGATGTAAAAAAAATCAAAGATTATGGAAAACTTTCAGAATACAGCGAAAAACAGATGATTCTTCTTTCTCGGGAGAGAGGTGCTAATCCGAGCGATCCTTTTAAAAAACATCCTCTGGATTTTATCCTATGGCAAAAATTGCAAAAAGGTGAACCTTTTTGGGAAAGTCCGTGGGGAAAAGGAAGGCCGGGATGGCACATAGAATGCAGCGCTATGATTAATACTTATTTAGGAGACCAAATAGATATTCATGGAGGAGGAAGAGACTTGATTTTTCCCCACCATGAAAGTGAAATAGCCCAAAGCGAAAGTTTTACAGGGAAAAAACCATTTGTAAAATACTGGATGCATACTGCAATGGTTTTGTATGAGGGAGAAAAGATGTCAAAATCTTTGGGAAATTTAATTCTGATATCGGATTTATTAAAAAAATATTGCGCGAATACAATAAGATTTTTACTCTTGAACCAACATTATAGAGATCCTTGGGAATGTGACTATTCAAAAACAGAAGAGGCAAATAAAAAAATGGAAATATTGGAGGAGTTGTTAAAACAAAATGAAAATGGAGAAATCAGAAAAAATATTATGAAAAAATTTGAAGCTTTTATGGAAGACGATTTAGATACAAAAGGCGCTCTTGATTTTATGCTAGAAATTTCTAAGAACAAAGATAATATCCGGACCATTAAAAAAATTTTAGAAATACTAGGTTTTGTTGTAAAATAATAAATATGGAAAATATAATAGATGTTGGGAGTTTGACGAAAAAATTTGGTGGTTTTACTGCTGTTGACAACATTTCTTTTAATATAGAAAAAGGAGAGATATTTGCCTTTCTAGGTCCGAATGGAGCGGGTAAAACCACTACTATAAAAATGCTCACTACTCTTCTTGTTCCAACAGAAGGCAAAATTACAATTAATGGTTTTAATGCTGTTCTGGAACAGGATAACGTAAGAAAGTCTTTTGGGATTGTTTTTCAGGATCCAAGCCTTGAAGATGAACTAACAGCTTATGAGAATATGCAGTTTCATGGAGTTTTATACAATGTTGAAAAAAAACTAAGAGAGAAAAGAATTGAAGAACTTTTAAGAATTGTTGAACTTTGGGATAGAAAAGATAGTTTGGTAAAGACATTTTCGGGAGGAATGAAAAGACGTCTTGAAATTGCCCGGGGTCTTTTGCATCATCCGCATATTCTTTTTCTTGATGAGCCGACTTTGGGACTTGATCCTCAAACCAGAAATTTGATCTGGGATTACATAAAAAAATTAAATAAAAAAGAGGGAATTACAATATTTTTTACAACTCATTATATGGAGGAGGCAGATAGAATCGCTCAAAGGATTGCAGTTATTGATCATGGAAAGATTATTGCTCGAGGTTCATCTTCGGAACTGAAAGAACAGACAAAGGCTCCAAGTCTTGAAGATGCCTTTCTTGCTTTGACAGGAAGAGGAATCCGTGAGGAAGAAGCAAGCGGACTTGAAAAAATGAGAAATTTTAGGAGAAGAAGAGGCCACTAATGAATGCTATATATATTTTATGGCTTAGAGAGCTAAAACGATATTTTAGATCAAGAGCAAGAATGTTGGGCTCCTTAGGCCAGCCCTTGCTTTTTCTTGTGGCGCTCGGTTTTGGTTTAGGACCGGTTTTTCAAAGGGCAGGACAGGGAAATTATTTCCAATTTTTAGGACCAGGAGTCATATGCATGAGTGTCTTATTTACTGCAATTTTTGCAGGAATTCAGGTGATTTGGGATAAAGAATTTGGATTTCTTAAAGAAACTTTGGTTGCCCCGGTTTCTAGATTTAATATAATGCTTGGTAAAACATTTGGCGGAGCAACCATTGCCGCTATTCAGGGAGTTATAGTATTCATACTTGCTGTAGTCGTAGGATTTAGACCTCAGTTCAAGATGCTTCCCCTGGCTTTTATTTTTACAGTACTTATTGCCGTCTTTTTTACTGCCCTGGGTATTGCAATTGCCTCAACTCTCGAGGATATGCAGGGATTTCAAATTATCATGAACTTCTTAGTCCAGCCCCTATTCTTCTTATCAGGCGCTCTCTTCCCGCTGAATAATCTTCCAAAAATTCTATCCTCGATAATTACTGTTGATCCATTAACTTATGGGGTTGATGGAATACGTGCAACCCTCGCAGGAGTTACGCATTTCGGCCTAACAATTGATTTTTTAGTCCTTTTCGTACTAAATCTTATTGTTCTTTCCATAGGAAGTTACCTTTTCTCCAAAATCCAGATTTAAAAGTTAATAACACCAAAATTCCATACCCGGTGTGTCCGAAGTTTTTAATACTTAAGCCATGGGGTTAGAAGTTTTTTATTGTCCCAATCAATTTTAACAAAACATCCCATATTTTTAGGACCTTCCTTTCTAGTGGGTTTTATGCCTTTAATAAAACAGAGCAATAAAGTTCCTGTCATCCCATGCCCCACGATTGCAACTGTCTTGTTTTTATTCTCATCCATTATTTCTGATGCAGCAGAAACAATTCTTTTGGTTGCATCGTTTGCCTTCTCCCAATCCTTATAACTTTTATCTGGGTACAAATAGAATTCTTCAACTGCTTGCTCATAATCATTTCTGTCCATATAACCAGTTGAACTTCTATTAACTTCACCAAGTAAAGTGAGTGGAGTATTCAAATGAAGGTTTTCAAACGAATCAGCGATTTCTTCTGCCACCCTTTTTGCTTTATTTTCCTGACTTGAATAAATTCTATTTACATCCTTCCAAAAAGATTTTTTTATCAATCTTTTAACTTTCCTCCATCCTTCTTCGGAAACTATCCATTGATCTATTGACTTATGCGGGTCTATCTTCACCGAAGGATGAGTTACAAAAATTAGTTGTGCCATTGGACTAATTAAATCATCTTTTCCAACGGAAAATGGTGGCTGTACGGGCCACATACTTTTTAGAATCTTTGTTTCAATAAAGATTGTTCGACGATAATACAATCCTACCTACACCAGGTGTGTTTAGGCGGGGTGTGTCCAGGCTCAATCAAATGAAAAACCCCTGGGATTATAAATAATTTCTAGGGGTTTTTCAATTTGTTTTCTTGAAGAAATTCATGCCTGACAAGCAGGCTCTATCGATAGATTCTTCAAGAAATTAGCCTCCAATCTTGTACATTCCCGTACCGCAGACCGGACACTTACCTTTAAGAGCTGGTTTACCATTTTTCATGGTAACTCTTTGAGCATTTGGGTCATCTCTTTTTGCTCTACATTTTACGCAATACATTGATGCCATTATTCTTCACCCCCTTTCTTTAATAGATTATTCCAGGTAATTTCAATATATGGATTTTAAAAAGAAAAAAGATAAAAAGCTGTGCAATGGCAATAGCAATTGTTAAAATTCCTGTTTTAGTAATATCCCGGATTAAAAAGGGATAATTAACGGTTGCAGTTGCTGTTTGAGGAATTTTATTTTGCATAATTTGAACTGCCGGATTTACTTTTGGAGCTTCTTCGGACTTCTCTTTTTGATAAATTAGAGGCTCTTGACTCTTTAACGAGTAAAGTTGGCGGTGAAGATCAGCCGTTATTTTTTGCTTACGAGTTTTTCTTTTAGCCTTACTCATGGCAATAGAGCCTAGATTACACTATTGACATCATGCCTGTCAAGAGGCTAATATAGATGAATATATATGTTACCCAATTATGTTCTTATTTTTTTTGCTATAGTTTTGGTCTGGCTTTTAGCGCTTACAATATATTTTTGGAGGCTTTCGTCCCATTATAACAAGCTAACTCGCGGTGCTAACAACAAAAATCTCAAGTCAATTATTGAAGAAACCTTAGATAAAATTGATATTCACGCAAAAGACATAGGCTATTTGAAAAACTATTGTGCAAACCTTGAGAAAGACGGACTTTTGCATATCCAAAAGATTGGACTTCTTCGTTTTAACCCTTTTAAAGATACCGGCGGAAACCAGAGTTTTATATTATCTTTGGTAGATAAAGAAGATACTGGAATAGTAATTTCCGCTCTCTATTCGCGTTCCGGTACAAGATGGTACGCAAAAAGAGTCGTAAACGGAAAAGGAGTAGAATATGAATTATCAGAGGAAGAGAAAAAAGCATTAAAAACTACAAAGAAAGAAGATTAGCCAATGGGTAAAAGAAAACTTTTGACAATTATTTTGATAATTATAGTTTATATCATCTCATCTGGAGTTTCTTATGTGTTTTTTTCAAAAGCATTTGGATCTTCAGGCGTTTTGACCTCTCCTTTACCAAAACCTAGTCAAACAGCAAGCGGTCAGTTGGTGTTTAATGAAAATTTGCCCAAAACAGAGCAGTGTCCATTAAACGGCGCACTCTATTCAAAACAACAGAGAGAGTGGTGGGAAAAACATAGACCACTGGGAATTATGATAGAAAATCATGTTGACGCAAGACCTCAGTCGGGTTTATCTTTTGCAGATGTAGTATATGAAGCGGTGGCAGAAGGAGGAATTACCAGATTTTTGGCGGTTTATTATTGTCAGGATGCTGGAGAGGTGGGTCCAGTTCGCTCAGCCAGAACTTACTTTATTAACTTTATTTCAGAATATGGGACTTATCCTTTATACACACACGTAGGAGGAGCAAATCAGCCAGGGCCTGCTGATGCACTTTCCCAGCTTACAGACTATGGCTGGACTGGATACAATGATATGAGTCAGTTTTCAATTGGTTTTCCGGTTTTCTGGAGAGATTATAACAGGCTGGGACACCAAGCGGCGACAGAACACACGATGTATTCGACGACAGAAAAATTATGGGATTATGCGGCAACAAACAGAGGGTTTACCAATGTTGACAAGAATGGAACATCTTGGGACAAAGGATTTGTACCTTACTCTTTCAAGGATGATGCGAGTGTTTCTCAGAGAGGGACAAGTCAGTCAATTCATCTTGAATTTTGGACAGGAGACCCGGATTATTATGTTGATTGGACATATGATCCAACAATAAATTTGTACAGCAGAAATAATGGAGGAAAGCCTCACATAGACAGAGATACAAACAAACAGTTGACTTCAAAAAATATTGTAGTATTATTTATGCAGGAAAGTCATGCAAATGATGGATATCCAGACAATGTTCATCTCTTGTATAAAACAATAGGTACGGGTAAGGCTTTAATATTCATGGACGGTAAGGAAATAAAAGGAGCTTGGAGCAAAGATAGCCGAACGTCGAGAACATTAATCTACGACAATTTAGGAAATCCTGTTAAATTTAACAGAGGAAAAATTTGGTTTGAGATCCTGCCCACAACTGGAGTAGTTACTGTGAAGTAGGGGCAGGCTTATGTTTTCTGATCTAATTACATCAAAATCTCGGGTAAAGCTGTTGGAGGTTTTTCTATCAAATCCGTCAGAAATGTATCATGTCCGAGAGCTTGTTAGAAGGACGGGCGATGAGATAAATGCAGTAAGACGGGAGCTGTCATATTTAGAAAAAAAAGGAATTTTAGAAAAAGAACCGCGCGCAAACAGGCTTTATTATTCTTTATCTAAAAATTATCCATTCTTTTATGATCTTCTAAGACTGGGAGCAAAAATATCAGGTCTTGGTGCTGAAATTCTTAAAAATAGAGCAAAACTCGGAAAAATAAGATACGCAATGTTCTCGGGCAAGTTTGTCAGGAGATTAAAGACCCAGCCTGATGAAATTAACTTTCTTATAGTGGGAACAGTTGTGCTGCCAGAATTGACCCTTCTTATAAGAGCTGAAGAAAAAAGACTTAACTTTGAGATAAACTATACGGTGATGTCTGAAGAAGAGTTCGATTTTAGAAAAAAAAGACGGGATCCGTTTGTCCTTTCGATTCTCGCGCAATCAAGGATTATGCTTATAGGCGATGAAGAAGGCATGCTGGTATGAGTAAAAGTTCCCGACGTTTCTTTTGGTTCATCATTATTATCAGCGCTTTGAGCGTATTTATCAATCTGCCAGGTATAAAAATCGGGGGTATTAGCCTTGATCCTAATTCTATACTCCAAAAATTTCATATACAAAATGAGCTTGCTTTCCGAAGAGGGCTTGATCTAGCAGGAGGGACCAGTATAACATTCAGGGCCAATATGTCAAATATCCCTTCTTCACAAAGAACCCAAGCGCTAGACTCTGCGAAGGCAGTCATTGAGAAAAGAATTAATTTTTTTGGTGTTTCAGAGCCGATTACTCAGACAGCAAGTGTAAATGGCGATTCAAGAATTATAGTTGAGTTGCCAGGAGTTACGGATGTTAATCAGGCAATAAATTTAATCGGAACAACAGCGCAACTTTCCTTCTGGGAGTCGGGGGAAGCATCTAAAGCGGCAGAAATAGCCTCTTCTTCCGCATATCCTTTGGGAATTGTTGAGATTTTGGGAAAAAACCCAATAAAAACAAAGCTTAGCGGTAGTGACTTACAGCAGTCAAGTGTAACTTTTGATCCAAATACAGGCAAACCTCAAGTCCAATTAATTTTCTCATCAGAAGGGGCCCAAAAATTTGCAGATATAACAAAAAGGAATGTTAATAAAGTCGTTGCCATAGTTTTGGATAATCAAGTGATTGAAGCGCCAAGGGTTAATGAGCCAATCTTAACGGGAAATGCAGTTATAACAGGCGGATTTACAGTTGATGAAGCAAAGACTTTGAGTACGCAACTTAATGCAGGAGCACTTCCTGTTCCGCTGACTGTACTTGAGCAGCAAGTTATAGGCCCGACTTTAGGACTGGAATCTCTTAAAAAAAGTCTCCTGGCTGGGATTATTGGATTTATCATAATAGTTCTTTTTATGTGTGTTTTATATGGAAGGCTTGGGGTTTTAGCAAGTCTTGCTCTATCTGTCTACGCTTTAATTGTTCTTGCCATTTTTAAACTTAGCAATGTTACTCCGTATGGAATAACTTTGACTCTTTCAGGCATCGCAGGTTTTATTCTTTCAATCGGCATGGCAGTTGATGCCAATATCTTGATTTTTGAAAGAATAAAAGAAGAAAAAAGGCTTGGCAAAAGAGAAGAAATTGCAACAGAGCTGGGCTTCTCAAGAGCATGGTCATCTATAAGAGATTCAAATGTTTCAACTCTTATAACCAGTGCAATTCTTTATGAATTTGGGACGGGGACTGTTAAAGGTTTTGCTCTTGTTCTGGCTATCGGAGTATTGATCTCTATGTTTTCAGCAATTGTGATAACCAGAACGTTTTTGAGGGTTTTATATGATTGACATTATTGGTAAAAAAAATTGGTACTTTGGACTGTCTTTAATTGTAGTTGTGCCAGGATTTATCGCCCTTATTCTATGGGGGCTTAATCTTTCAATTGATTTTACAGGAGGTTCAAATTTAACCGTAAGTTATCCTAAAGTTGAAACGCAGACAGTTGAACGAACGAAAAATCTTTTAATTTCGGAAAATCTGAAAGTATCAACTATTACACAGTCTGGGAATTCTGTTGTTGTGAGAACAAGCCCGATGAGCCAAAAACAGAATAAGGATTTTATAGACAAAGTATCTAAAGAATTTAAGGGTGCTAAGGAGGTACAATTTGAAACAATAGGACCTACAATTGGAGCGGAAACTACGGCTAATGCAGTTAGGGCCGTAATCCTTGCATCGATTCTTATTATTTTATATATTACCTGGTCGTTCCGTAGTGTTCCAAAACCAGCCAGTAGTCTTCGTTTTGGGGTATGCGCAATAGCCGCTCTTATTCATGATGTTCTGGTTGTGGTTGGGATTTTTGCAATACTTGGTCATTTTTTAAAAGTTGAAGTAGATTCGCTTTTTCTAACAGCGCTTCTTACGGTTATTGGGTTTTCTGTTCATGATACGATCGTTGTTTTCGATAGAATAAGAGAAAATCTGAAAAGACTGTCGGGCGTTGCCTTCTCTCAAGTTGTGAATGAGTCAATTCTTCAGACTCTTGATAGATCATTGAATACCTCACTTACTGTTCTTCTAGTTCTTTTTGCCCTTCTTCTTTTTGGAGGAGAAAGCATAAAGTGGTTTATAGCAGCACTTCTTATTGGAATAACAAGCGGTACATACTCTTCAATTTTTAACGCCTCGCCACTTCTTGTCGTCTGGCACGAGTGGAGTGAGAAGAGAAGAAAAAAATCCAATTGACCTAATTTCTAGAGAGAAAGACTTTCTTTTACAATTCGGCTTACCAAACCTCCATCTGCTCGGCCTTTGATTTTTGGCATTAAGACATTCATGGCTTTTCCCATATCCGCAATCGTGCTTGCTCCCGTTTGCCTTACTGCCTCAACTGCCACTTTCCTTATTTCTTCTTCCCTTAACTGCTCCGGCAAATATTTTTGAAGAATCTCAAGTTCTTTAGTTTCTTTATCAACTAAATCTTGTCTTACTGCATTCTTAAATTGCTCAATAGAATCCTTATGCTGTTTTACTTCCTTCTCAATTGCAGAAAGCACGTCTTCATCGGTCGCTTCATATCCCGCTCCACCCTTATTAATCTCATAATAATTGATAGCGGACAAAAGCATACGAAGAACAGAAATTTTTAGCTCATCTTTTGCGAGCATAGATTGTTTAAGTTCAGCCTGTATTTCTTTTTTTGTCATGTAATTATTTTAATTCTTGTATTCTTTTTGTCAAATATTCTTTATTGTTTTTGGATAAGTCTTCATCCACTTCCTCGAAGAGTTTTTGGAGTATTTCTCCGACTTTTGGACCCGGCTTAATATTTAATATTTTCATAACGTCATTTCCATCCACCGCCAGGTCATTTATAGAAAAAGGCGCGGGTTGCAATTGTTCCTCAACTCTTTTTTTGAAGAGCTTAAGTCTCCAACTCTGCGCCGTTTGAGTTCCTCCTCCAAGTCTGTCACCAATTCTTAAATCCATCATGTCTTTTACATTCTCAACCCCGACTCTCCTTATAAATCGCCTAACGGCAGCATCTGTTATTTTTTCGTCAACCGTAAACATATGCCAGCGGATAAGATTTGCTATTTTCTCCCTTTCTTTTTTTGAAAATCTAAGTCTCTCGCATATAACTCCCGCAATTTGTGCCCCTCTCACTTCATGGTTATAAAATATTACAAGACCCTCTTGGTCGATTGAGGCAACATCCGGTTTTCCTATATCATGAAGAAGCGTAGCAAATCTTACAAGAGGATCCGAAGAAGGGCAAAACTTCATTGACATTATATTATGCGTAAAAACATCAGACGTGTGATGCCTCCCGGGTCTTGCCTGTGATACTCCGACTCCCCTTAAAAGCTCAGGCAAAATATATTCCATGAGATTGCTGTTTTTTAAAAGCATTGTTCCTTCATATGGATAATCGCTTGCTAAAATTTTTAAAAGTTCATCTCTTACTCTTTCACTTGATATTTCTTTTACAAGATAGGCATCTTTGGTAATTTCTTGCCATGTTTTTTCTTCAATTTCAAAAGAAAGTTGAGCGGCCAAACGAATGGCTCTCGTAAGACGAAGAGCGTCTTCTTTAAATCGTTTTTTAGGATCGCCAACAGCACGTATAAGCTTTTGTTTAATATCCTTCTGTCCATCAAAAGGGTCAATAATATTAGTTGAGAATTGAGAGTTAAGAATTGAAAGTTTAAGGGCAATGGCGTTTATTGTAAAATCACGGCGAGACAAATCTTCTTCAATGGTTTTTCCCCAGGAAACTTTTTCCGGATGTCTTTTGTCGCTATAACCATGTTCAGTTCTATATGTTGTTACCTCAACTACTGCTGAGTGCTTAAAGGACTCTGTCAGTTCAATATTTCTGAGTGGGATTCCTACTGTTCCAAATTGATTATCATAAAAACTATCGGGAAATAATTTCAGCATCTCCTCAGGGGTTGCATTTGTCGTCATATCCCAATCCTTAACCTCTTTTTTAAGAAGAAAATCCCTAACGCATCCTCCGATAAGATAAATCTCAAAACCTGATTTTTCAATTTTTTTATAAATATTTAGAATTTTGTCTGGAATGTTAATATCCATATCTGCTATAGTATATCAAAACAGTTTGATATGAAGAAATGGGAAATACTTACTAAATTCAAAATTAAAAGTTCAATCCCGATCAAATCAGGATCAAAATTCAAAATTGATGACGTAACTAAAGCTCTTCTTAAAAACCGTGGTATAAAAACTAAAAAAGAGATTGATGAATTTCTAAGTCCGGATATAAAAGATGTAACTTTTGAAAATGTCGGAATAGATAAAAAGAATCTAGGCAAAGCAATTGATAGAATTACAAAAGCAATTGAAAATAAAGAAGAAATTGCAGTTTTTGGAGATTATGATGTTGACGGAATCTGCGGAACCGCAATTCTTTGGGAAACACTTTTTGATTTAGGCGCAAAAGTTACTCCTTATATCCCTCATAGGATAGATGAGGGATACGGCCTGTCGGAGATAGGAATTAAAAATTTAAAATTAAAAATTAAAAATTGCTCCCTGATAATAACCGTTGATAATGGAATTGTGGCCGGTGAGGCAGTTGAATTTGCAAAAAAAAAGGGAATTGATGTGATTATCACAGATCATCATGTTCCTTCAAAAAAATTGCCCGGCGCTTACGCAATAGTCCATAGCACAAAACTTTGCGGAGCGGGAGTTGCATGGCTGCTGTCAAAGGAGATCGCTGAGGTCGCCCAGGACCCCGCCAAGCGGGATGTAAGACCCCCGCTTAGGCATCTCGAACTCGTAGCGTTGGCGACAGTCGCCGATTTAGTTCCTTTGATCGGAGCAAATAGAACTCTTACCAAATTCGGGATTGAAGAATTAAGGCAAACAAAAAGAGTAGGGCTTTTGGCAATTATAAAAGAGGGGGGTATTGAGAAAAAATTAATAGATGTTTATCAAATTGGACACATAATTGGGCCCCGTCTTAATGCAATGGGGCGCTTAGAGTATGCAATGGATAGCTTGAGACTTTTGTGCACAAAAGATGTAAACAGAGCTAAATTTTTGGCTGAAAAACTTGGGACCACCAATAAAAGAAGACAGGAAATGACGGTTGAGGCATTTGAACACGCGAAATCAAAAAACAAAACTCAAAAAACAAAACTCAAAAGTTTAATTTTTATAGAACATGAATCATACGAACAAGGTATTATTGGTTTGGTTGCCGGAAGATTGGTTGAGGAATTTTATAGACCTTCGATTGTTGTTTCAAGAGGCAAAATTTATTCAAAAGCATCAGCCAGGTCTGTGAGAGGGGTTAATATTATTGAATTTATAAGAAACGTTTCAGAGCTTTTGGTTGATGCGGGGGGACATCCTATGGCTGCGGGTTTTACTGTTGAAACAAAAAAGCTTCTGCTTCTTAAAAGAAGGATGGAGGAATTGGCAGAAGAACTATTTGATGAAGATAAGTTTAGAAAAATCCTTTATATAGATCTCGAACTGCCATTCTCTTATATCAACGAAAAACTTGATGCAATCATTCAAAAGCTAGCGCCTTTTGGGATGGGAAATCCCCAGCCTGCTTTTTTAACCAAAAAAGTTATTGTTGAGGACATGAGATTAGTTGGAGAAGACGGAAAGCATTTAAAGCTTAGAGTTTTTCAATTAAGCACAACTAATCAATTTGATGCTATTGGATTTAACATGGGCGAGATGTCGAAAAACATTCGTATAGGCGACAGTATTGATCTTGTCTACCAAATTGAGCGAAACAAATGGAACGGAAACAGCAAACTCCAGCTTAAAATAAAGGATTTAATAAAAACTAATTAAAAACGCTTACTGCCTTGTAGGAATAAATGTCCTCGTTTGTAATTCGCTTCGAACAGCATGAGCAAATAATTCATTCGCTCTTTCCAGCATTGCATTTCTGGCACTTCCCTGTACTCGTCTAGCTTCTAATTCAAGATCCGCTGCTATATCGAGAGCTTTGATTGGATGAATACTATGATAATCAGGTCCTGCAACAAATGTAACTTCTCGTCCCATTGCATCAATGCCCGATGTTCCCAAAGATTCTGGTCCTTTTCCCATATAATTTCACCTCCTTATAAACAAAAAACCTCCCGTTTTAAAATTAAATTGAGAGGATTGTTTTCTCTACAACAAACCCTTCCCTCTTATCTAATAAAGAGGGCAAGGAACTTGTTTATGCGTAGAGAAAGACTCATATATTAAAATATATATATCAAAGCATAGCACCTTGTCAAGAGGGAAAAACTAGGATAAAATAAGAATTCAGAATCCGGAATTTATAATTCAGAATTAAAATGGCTAAATTGATTTTATCAAAAAGGACTTCGGCTTGCGAAACTGCTGGATACGTAGGCCAAAAAGCTTTACTAAAAGGTTGGATTAAAACAAGAAGAGATCACGGAAAACTTATTTTCCTTGATCTTAGAGATTATTCGGGGCTTGTTCAGCTAGTGATAAATCCAAAAGTTTCAGAAGATGCTTATAAGACAGCTCAAGAGCTTAAGCCGGAGTATGTAGTTGAAGTAGAAGGGCATATAAAAAAGAGGCCGGAGAATACCATTAACAAAGATTTGGAGTCTGGAGCAGTTGAAGTAGAAGTTTCTTCAATTAATATTGTCTCAAGAGCCGAATCTCTCCCTTTTGACATGGGAGGAGAGGTTTTAAATCTTGAGTTGCCAACGCTTTTGGATTACCGTGCGCTTGCCCTTCGTCATCCAAAAATTTCATCAATCTTTAGAGTTCAAGAATCAATTCTTGATGGATTTAGAAATGCCAGCAAGAAATTAGGATGCACAGAGATTGTTGTTCCGACTGTGGTTGTCAGCGCTACTGAAGGAGGCGCTGAGCTTTTTGAGATTAAGTATTATAAACATAAGGCATTTTTGGCGCAAAGTCCTCAACTTTATAAACAAATGATGGTCTCAGTTTTTGAGAGGGTTTTTACGATTGCGCATGCATACAGAGCAGAGCCGTCTGTTACCACCCGACATCTGACAGAAACAACCCAGATGGATTGTGAAATCGGCTTTGTTGATTTTGAAGAACTTTTGGATTTATTTGAGGAGGTTGCCGTTTTAATAGTAAAACATGTTGAAGAAAAATGCGTAAATATATTAAAAGATTTTAGTATAGGAAAAATTGTCTATGAAAAAATCCCGCGTTTAACCGTAAGAGAAACTCAGGAAATAATCTATAAAGAATTTAAAAGAGATAATCGAAAAGAAAAAGATTTAACCCCTCAAGATGAGGTGGATATTTGCGAATGGGCGAGGAAAAAATATAAAAGTGATTTTGTTACAATTACACATTTTCCTACAATGGCAAAACCATTTTATACCATGCCGGATCCTAAAGATCCGAAATATAGTTTGAGTTATGACATGCTTTTTCGTGGAGTTGAAATTATGAGCGGAAGCCAGAGAATAAATGATTATCAGCAGTTGATGGAAAGTCTTAGGAAAAGAGGATTAAATCCTAAAATGTTTGAACTGTATCTTCAGGCTTTTAGATACGGTATGCCTCCTGAAGGTGGATTCTCTTTCGGACTTGAGAGGGTTACAATGAAGATTTTGGGACTTAAGAATATTCGAGAAGCGAGCCTTTTCCCAAGAGATATGGAGAGAGTAGATGAAAGATTATCAATCGCTGATTAAGATCTTTAAGAAACATCTTATAAAACTAAATATACTTTTTATCCCCGTGTTTCTTACTTTTCTTCTTCTTGTGGTCGTCATTATTGATATTTACCTACAAAGAAAGATAAACGAGAATGCAATTCTTCCACAGCCATTGCCGGCTAGCTTTTCTAAATATCCGCTTCTTAGAGACAAGAATAGACCGCAATTAACTGCAAAAGCTTCAGTGGTTATAGATAAAGATTCAGGGGTCGTTCTTTTTGCTAAAAATGATAATCTTCGATTTTCTCCCGCATCAACGACTAAGATTATGACAGCCCTGACCGCTATTGGCTATTTCAAACCTCAGGATGTATTAACTGTTAAAGAACCAATGGATGAGGGTTCTATTTTGGGATTATTGCAGGGTGACACATTAACTTTTTCAAATTTGCTTTATGCTATGCTTCTGCCTTCCGCAAATGACGCGGCCTTTGTTATTGCCCAAAATTATCCAGGAGGAGTTGGCGCATTTGTTAAAAAAATGAATGAAAATGCAAATCTTTTTAATCTCTATAATACTCATTTTATAGACCCCGCAGGCCTTGAAGATAATGGAGATTATACAACTGCGTTTGATTTAGCAAGACTTGCCGGAGTTTTGCTCAAGAATAAAACACTTGCGCAAATCGTAGCAACCAAATATAAAATAATTTCAGATGTAAGCGGAAAAAATGTTTATTCAGTGTCTAATCTTAATAAGCTTTTAGGAATAGATGGGATTGACGGCATAAAAACGGGTTTTACAGATGAAGCCGGAGAGGTTCTGGTTACATCAAAAGTTGAGAATGGACATACTCTTATTGTTGTTGTTATGAAAAGCGAAGATAGATTTGGCGATACTCTTAAGCTTCTTGGGCTTGTTTCTGGCAAAATTAATTATTTATCCATTCGTCCTTGACGGCCGAAACGTAGGCTACGAAACCATTGGTCCCTTTAAAGACAACAATTGGCATGAGATAATCCTCTTTGCTTTCTCCAATATAATACCCTAAAGACACGTCATTTATTGCTATGTTTCTGTTATTGGGGTTATCGCCGTAAGAGGCGATATAAGCCTTATTTTCCTTAAGCTCTGAAAATGTCTCATCTGCAGTTTTAATGGGATATGTAGAAAATTCATTAGATATAGATTGATAGATAAAATCTACTTTAACCACTTGGGCTTCCCTTTCCCCTCCTCCCACAAAAACACTCATATTTGATTTAGTTGCATCAGGATAATATATTGGCATTTTATCCATATCTTTTTGAAAGAAATCAACTCTTATTATCTGCGCGTTACCTATGCTTGTCGCAGGGACAAGTGAATAGTTATTGATTGAAAAAAGAACTGCTTTTGTTTTTACAGGATCTATATCCTGCGGGAAAGAAGACATACTGGAAAGGAATGATTGCGCTATCCCTATTGCTTGATTTTGGTCTGGTAAATTAGTCCCAGAGTAAATAACCTGATTTGTTAAAAAAGATGAAGATAAATTAAAATCAAGTGAGTAAATATTGAATTTAATTTTGCGTGCAATTGGATCTGAGTCTGTCCATTGGTAAACATCTCCGGAAAGATGCGTGGGCGATGAAGTAAATCCGATACCCGAGACTTTCTGTTGGGTTTTTGTAAGGGCAAGCAGGTCAGGCTTATTTGGTACTATTTTGTATACTTTTGCTCTATCGGAAAAGGAAGGTAAAGTACCTGTCAGCGTATTAAGTGAAAAATTCAGCTGCCTATCATTCGTTGTATTTTGAGGAAAATCAATGGCAGATAATTTACCAAATGCAACGGTTGGTGGCGGAAGTGGCGTTGGTAAAAAGCGTTCTTTTATAGCCGTACCAATTCTGAAAAGGAATGTAATTAGCAGTATAGAGATAATTATTACCGCTGTCCATTTGATTGCCGATTTGGTGAGAGAATCTGCGCGGCTTAAGGTTATCATGTCTTGAGTATATGGAAAACTTAGAGTACAATGCAAGTAGGATGGTTAGAGTTAGATTCGCGCCAAGCCCGACCGGCATACCTCATGTCGGAAATACAAGAACAGCTCTTCTTAACTTTTTATTCGCCCGTCACAATAACGGTAAATTTATTCTGCGTATCGAAGATACAGATAGAAAAAGATTTGTCAAAGAATCGGAAACCGCAATTTATAAAATATTGGAGTGGCTCGGTCTTGATTTTGACGAAAAATATATCCAATCCAAAAGACTCGATATCTATAAAGAACACGCAGAAATTTTGAAAAAGAAAAAAATTGTTTATGAAGAAGCTGATGCTTTAAAATTTGCAATGCCAAAAACGGGCGAAACCTCCTGGCAAGATGCGGTCGGCAGTAAAGAAATAGTTTTTAAAAATTCTACCCAGGAAGATTTTGTAATTATTAAATCTGACGGTTATCCTACATACAATTTCGCAAATGTAGTTGATGATCATCTTATGAAGATAACCCATGTGATAAGAGGTGAGGAATTTATTTCCTCGACCCCAAAACATGTTCAATTATATAGATCCTTATCATGGGGGCAACCTATCTTTGCTCATCTTCCGGTTATCTTGGGGCAAGACAAGTCTAAATTGTCAAAAAGACATGGAGCAAAGTCTGCTCTTGATTACAGAAAAGAAGGATATCTAACTGAAGCTCTTTTAAACTTTATGGCTCTCTTGGGTTGGAATCCGGGCGGAGATCGGGAGATATTGAGTCTTGAGGAAATGATAAAACTTTTCTCTCTGGAGGATATAAATACTGCAAACCCCATTTTTGATATCAAGAAACTTGAATGGCTAAATGGAGTTTGGATAAGAAAACTTTCAGTTGAGCAGTTAAAGAAAAGGCTTTTAGAATTCAGCCCGGAAATTTCCGAAATACGATTTTTTGGGAAATATATCTCTCTGGCTCAAAGCAGAATGAAGACATTGCCAGATTTTAGAAATCTTGCAGAGGACAAGAATGTTCTTCTTTCCGAAAATCAAAAAAAACTCGCCATAGATCTGAAAAAAAGATATCAATTATTAAGTCCGTGGAGAGCAGCAAAAATTTCAGAAGAAACCATTAAAGTTAGGAATAGACTTGGAAGTTCTACTAAAGATGTATACACTGTTTTGACAGGAAAATCACAAGGCTTGCCATTTGAAAAAAAGCTTGAAATTAAAGGGAAAGCCGAAACTATTTCAAATCTTGAGCAAATAATTAAATAACCTGTCCAATGAGTAAAAACATCGCAAGAATTATCTCATTTTTCTTAAGCCCTATAATTCTTTTCCTGCCGACGCCTTACATTCTAGTTGACAGGGTAAGCCAGAATGATTTATATGCTCTGAAATGGACGGTATTTTCTTATATTTTTTTGTTTGCTATTGTAACCTTTGTAATTTTAGGAACTCTATTTGGTATTTTTTCTGATTTTGATGTGTCAAGAAAAGAACAGAGACCAAAGCTTTTTGTATTTGGAGCACTTATAACATTTTTATATCTTGTGTCTCTTTTTATTCTCAATGGACCCAAAATTCTTTTTATAGCGGTTTTTGGGATTATTTTGGGGGTTTTGGTAATTAGTATTGTCAACAGATGGGTTAAGGCAAGTATTCATACGGCAACAATTTCTGCTTTCTCACTTTCTCTTGTTATTATTTATGGAAATACACTTCTTCCACTGCTTCTTCTAATACCTCTTATGGGATGGGCAAGGGTCAAGATTAAAAAACATACGCCAATAGAAATAGTTGTTGGTAGTTTTTTAGGGATAACTTTGACTATAATAGTCTATGTAATTGCCCGATTTATAAGTTTATAATCTATGGTCCAGCAAACACCTTTTTTTAAATCTTTCAAGTATGCCTTTGAGGGGATTTTTTATTCCCTAAGGCACAACAGAAATCTTAGAGTTCATTTTGTTGTTGCCGTTTTAGTTATTATTGCAAGTCTAATTTTTAAGGTTAATTCTTTTGAAATGGGAATTTTAGGAGTTATGATTCTTTTGGTTATTTGTCTTGAAATGATAAATTCGGCAATTGAAGAGATGGTTAATCTTATTACAAATGAACATAGAAAAGAAGCAAAGGTAGCCAAAGATGTATCAGCCGGTATGGTGCTTGTCGCGGCCATCGGCTCCATAATCGTTGGTATTCTCATCTTCATTCCGCACATAATAAGATTTTTTAAGTAAAATCTTCGTTTGTTCTTGGTGTTGATTTCTGATAAAATTGGTTTGAAATTGCTGGGTCATCTAACGGTAGGATAGTGGACTCTGAATCCATTCATCTTGGTTCGAATCCAAGCCCAGCAGCACGACTGTACTCGAACGGAAGTACCACATGAGACTGCTTTAAGCCAGTAAGCATAGCTTGTAATACCCAATGGGCATTATTTTTGGTTCTAAGCCTCCTTAAATCGTTCTTAAACTAACTGAAGATTGTGAAGTTTCTTTGGAATTGGAAGGTTTTGCAAAAGTTCCCTTCTAATGGCTATTGGTGATTTTGCAGATGCGTATATAATTATATCCTTAAAACTAACTTTTCCGTCGTATTCGATATCATCTTTTTTGTAAAACTCGATTTCTTCGACAATAGGTTGGTATTGATTAAGAATACTCGTTAAATTAGGGCTTATGTTTTCTTTCAAAACCTCTTCTCGTAAATTTTGTATGTTCTGTTTAATCAACCTGACTAAATCCTTTTCGGTTATGTATGGCTCTCTGCAATAAGGGTTGCGGGATCTTGTGCAATGGTAGTAAACGTGATGGTTTACGATTCCGTCTATTCTTTTCCTATACTTTTCTTCTCCGCAAATTGATGTGTTGCAATTATAGCAACTGAAGATTCCTTTATATGGAAAGTCTGATTTTCCCCAAACTTTTGGTCTGAATCTCTCATCCAATTCTTTCTGTGCCTCGTCGAAAACGTCCTTGCTTATTAACGGTTCATGCGAACCCTTATACCAAGCTGTTCCGTATTTATAATGCCCATAATAAAAAGGGTTCCTTAACATTAGATAAAGTTTGCTTAGCGACATTTTCTTGCCGCTTTTACTTACAAAACCATTTTCATCCAACCACTCCTTTGCTTTTCTTCCGCTATATGACCTATAGGCAACTCTTTCAAATGTTTCCTTAATTAAAGGTGCACGCTCTGGATCTATGATTATGTCTTTAACTCCTCCAAAGGCTCTGTTCATGTAACCCATTGGAGCAACTCCCGGTCTCCATCCCATTTCGCATTTAGCTCTAATGCCTCTTTTTACATTTACTCCTTTTTGGTCGTTTTCCAATTTTGCTTGCGAGCAAAGAATCATTAATAAGAACTTGTCGCTCGGACTGTTTGTAAATGCTTGCGTAAATGTCTTTATGTTAACAAGTTTTCCCTGGTCCATTAAATCAACTAGCATTCCCAGATCTCCGGCATTTCTTGATAATCTGTCAGGTGCCCATGTAAGTATCCCTGTAAATACTCCCTCCCGTAAGTTTTGAATAAGACGATTGAATTCAGATCTTTGTCCGGATTCTTTTGCGGAATGGCTTTCCCGACGTATCTCTTTAATGATTATGCCTTCTTTTTGTGCTAAATCGGTCATTTCCTTTACCTGGGAGTCTATGGACATTGCCTGCCGTTCGTCATCTTCCGAGGATTTCCTGGCATAGAGACAATATCCAACAATAGGTACCTTTACTGCGTCTTCCATTTTTGGATTTTTCTTTTAATTTGCTTTGTTTTCTTGAAAAACTTGTCAATATAGTCTTTATCGTGGGTTATAAGGTACCGATAAAAGTATTTTTCAGACATCCGAAGGAGCTTCATTACTTGCTCTTTTTCATCTTGTTTTTTCATCAGGGACACAGTACCGCTGGGTTTTAGTGAAGTCTAGGCTCAAAATGCTATAAGGATTTACTAATCGCGCATCGTGGAAAGCCCTCGACGAGGCAAGGAATCGCCAAATTCAAGCCACCTGACATTTGGCTGTGGTTTATTTGCTTCCTCTTGTATTTTTAATATGGCATAGACAAAAGCATCAACTAAGTCGTCATGAGCTTCTGAAGGAAAACCAAGTAATTGAGTAATGAGATTTTCCGCACCTTCTCGTGGGAAAAACACTCGAAGCTGTTCAAGGTATGGAGCTGCCATTGATAATCGAATATGCTTATCCTGTCCAAACACTGTTACTTCTTCTGTAGTTAACCCTTCGTGTTGCATATGCTCAAATAATGCTTTTTGATATGCAACTGTTTCTACGACAAAAGTAACTGTGTGACCTTTTGTTAGAGAATATTGTAATTGCTTTGCAGTAACTGCGGTTTGATACATTGAAAGGTGCTCATTAATGATTTGTTTGCCAACATAGAGTTGAATCTCCTCTCCTGACCCAAAAACATATATGGGAACCATAGTGGTAAAATCAGAAGTTTGCTTGTTTCCAATTGCCGGATCAACTCCGACAATAATATATTGTAGTTTTGATAGTGGCGGAAGGTCATCATAATATTGAATCCATTCAGGTTTAATTAATTGATCTTCAGAATAAACTAAATTGAGCATATATTCTCGTTGCCATGCTACCTCGCTTGCAGTTTTCTGTCGTAGTTTTTCGATTGCCCCTTTGTTTGGATATTTTCCTATCCAACTACTTTCTCCGTTTTCATCAGCAACTGGAAATCTGCAATAAACACCGTTCATTTCTTTATCTTCTATTTTTTGAATAAACCGACTCATTAAATCATCTTTATGAAGCAGTGTACCTATTAGAAGTTGCTTTGTTGTTAGATCGCCCAGCGGATTTATATCCCTGGTAAACCATTCGAAAAGTTTATCTCTGCTTTCTTGTGTTTTTACTCCTGTTATATCCTGTACGTTGTCAAGAATAATTAAGTCAGGTCTGTTGGCACCGTATTTTATCCCTCTAATTCCCTGTTCAGTTGAGGCAACCATAATCCGTGCACCGTACTTATTTAATACAATTGTTGTTGATCCCCATTCATCGCTTTCTTCTAAGAACGGGCCGATATCTGCGCGAAGGAGTCTGTTTGATTCCAACTCTATTTTTATATTGCGAAGGATAATTCTTGCTTGCTGTTGTGTTTGGGTTAAAATCAACACAAACTTTTTTTGTTGTTTTCCGGTAATAGCCCATATGGGATAACACAAACTAAATATTGTTGATTTTCCAGATCCCCGGAAAGCAAGGATCACAGCCAGTTCCAATGCTTCATCTTCTGCAATTTTGAAAAACTCTTCATGAAAAGAAGCAAGCGCATATTTTATGTGATTATGGAGATAAATTGCGAAAAAATATTTCATATTTTCAAATGCCAGCTTTCTCCTGATTGCCGGCGTTTTAATCATTTTTTTAATATCTTCTGGTGAAAAGCGTACTTTACTCATCTTTTTTATCCTCCGTTACATTTCCAAGTGCTTGAGTGATTAGTTGCTCCTCTTCAAGCGTAAGTTTGTACTCATGTTTTACGTTTCCTGTTAACTCTAGTTTGCTGCCATAAGCTGGGTGATGATTTTTGAGCCAAAAGATAATGGCAGTCAGATCTTGTTCGCGGATGCGAGCAATGAGATGGCTTTCCGCAAGATCATTAATAAGATTTGATCCTTGAGATAAAGCTTCATCGGTTTTAGTTGCAAAATCTGTGTCTTCTTTTCGCCAGCGATAGTATGTTGCTCGGCTAACTCCCGTTTTCTCACAAACAATGTGGACTATCGGCGTTTTTTGTAATAGCTCAATTACTTTCTGCTTTTCTTTTTCCTGTCGCTTTATGATTGTATTCATGATATTTTTATTCCTTTCTTGCCTGTCAGGTTTTCCCAACGTTTTTTAATAACCTCTGCATAAACTGGCGATTTTTCCATAAGATAGCAGCGGCGTCTCATTTTCTCGGCTGCAATATAAGTGTTGATCCGCTACCGCCAAATGGTTCAACAATTAGGTCACTACGCTTTGTTAGCATTTTTATGTAGGGAATGAGAATTTCAACCGGCTTGGTCCCAAAAACTACACCTTGTCCGGAATGTTTTTCATCTGAGGCCACATATTCAATAAAATCAGTAGGTTGGTTTTTCTTACCTTTTTGGTATCCTTCCCAGTGAGGTTTGCCGGCGATCGCATAAAGGGCTGTTTCATATTCCTCCTGTAATCCATCAACTTCTTGATCCAGATTAAAAGGAATGTCTTTTTCGGGTGATGCGCCAACCATTGCAATATCATGCTTGGAAAAGAACTTGTATTTAGCAGAGAATCCTTGATGCCTGTTGGGTAAGTGCCAAACGAGCATATTTTTTACTTTCCAATACTTTTCCATTTCACTCCAGATGGTGCGAATGTTTTTCCAGTTTTCATAAACAATAATTGAGAAGTACTCTTTTTGAACTCTTGCAATATTTGCCATCCATAGCTCTGTAAAATTTGCCGGGAGTACATCTGTTTCTAAATATCTCCTGTCTCTTTTTGCTCCGAATTCTTCTGTTGCTTTGCCGTGTTTATGTTTACCGACTAAATAATTAAGTATATATGGAGGATCCGTAAAACACATATCAGCCCTCTCGCCATTCGTTAGTTTCAACATATCTGCCTCAACCGTTGAATCTCCACACATAAGCCGGTTATCACCAAGCTGAATTACATCGCCTTTTTGGATTTCGATATTACCGATGTGTAACTTTTCAAGCTCTTTTGCCAGATCAAATATTTCCGGTGTTTCATCGAAGTCAAAAATATGATCAAGCTCTTCGCTACTAAATCCGACATCCGTAAGAAGCGAGGAGTTAAAATCCGCTAACAAATTCCAATCCCAGTCTCCGGTATTTCGGTTTAGTCTTAGATTTAGCTCTTTTTCTTTATTAAGGTCGGGAATATTCAAGAAAACTACCGGCACTTCTTTGTATCCAAGTTGTTTAGCAACTTTGAGTCTGAAATGTCCGCCAATTACTACGTTTTCCCGTCCCAAAGCATCGTTAACAATAATCGGATCAACTAAGCCAAAGCGGGTAATGCTCTCGGTCAACTGCTTTTCTGCCTCCTTTTCCCACTTTCGTGGGTTGTAGGGAGCAGGGTTAAGCCTCGAGATGTCTACTTGTTGTATTTTTATATTGTTGTCATCCATATTTGTGCCTTTCAATTAAATTATATTGAGTTTTTTGAGCGGACTTATACAAAAATTTTTTAAGCACACAATATTGGTATGGTTTGATATATTTAATTCATTAAATTCTCTGCTAAAAAACTTGCCGGTTTTACTTTTTTTCTTAGTTGTGCCTTGATCCCGTAGAGCCGCATCACCCGTTCCGTTCGTTTATGATTTACCTCCAAATGGAGGGCCATTTTGTATTGCCCGTACGCTGGGTGGTCAAGATATGCCTGGTTGATTTGTTTTACGAGCGCCTGGTCTTTTTCGGGTTGTATGGGATGGCGGTAGATATTCTTCCGGGAGATACCAAGGGCATCTGCCCGGATGGATTTGATGACTCCTCGAGCAACAAGCTCAATTTTTTTCCCTAAACTCATCGTCAGCGTGATTTCTCCCAGGAGTCGTTTGAGTTC
>CAYZEE010000010.1:0-28773 GCA_964477485.1 uncultured Gammaproteobacteria bacterium | reverse complement strand
GGCATAGAATCTTAAATCCTTAAGATTCCAATATGTATCACGACTTATTCACATAACTATGGTAAAATTAGAGCAATGAAATTTAAGCTAGTATCTAATTTTAAACCAACGGGTGACCAACCCGAAGCCATAAAAAGTCTTACTCAAAATATACTTGAGAACAAAAAACATCAGGTGTTGCTTGGCGTTACAGGAAGCGGAAAAACTTTTACTCTGGCTAATGTAATTGAGAAAATACAAAGACCAACTCTTGTCATATCCCACAACAAGACTCTTGCTGCTCAGTTATATCAGGAATTCAGGGATTTTTTCCCAAGCAATGCTGTTTGTTATTTTGTTTCTTACTACGATTACTACCAACCTGAGGCATACATTCCACAAATAGATACATATATTGAGAAAGAGACTGAAATTAATGAAGAGATAGATAAATTGAGGTTATCTGCCACAACAAATTTACTCACAAGAAAGGATGTCATTGTAGTTGCTTCTGTATCTTGTATCTATAATTTAGGCTCCCCTGTTGAGTATGGAAAATTTGTTTTGGAACTGAAAGCCGGAGTTAAAGTTTTACAAAAAGATATTATGTTAAGACTTTCTGATCTTCAATACGAAAGGGACGAATACAGTTTCAGACGTGGATCATTCAGACTAAGAGGAACCTCTATAGATATATTCCCTGCCTATTCAGACTCCGGCATAAGAATAGATATGGATGAACAAAGAATAACACAACTTATAGAATTTGATCCTCTAACGGGAAATGTATTAAAAACTCTTGAAGGGACAGTCATATACCCTGCAAAACACTACGTAACAGATCCGGGAAGCTATCACGACGTTTTTGCGATGATAAGAAAAGACCTGGATAAAAGAGTAAAAGAATTAAAACTTCAAGGTAAGGAATTGGAGGCGCATAGATTGGCGCAGAGAACTAATTTTGATCTTGAAATGATACAAGAAGTTGGGTATGTCAATGGAATTGAAAACTACTCAAGGTATTTTGATGGCAGGCTTTCAGGCGAACCGCCTTATACTCTTCTTGATTATTTTGATAAAAACACGTCTGACTGGCTATGTTTTATTGATGAATCTCATATGACAATTCCTCAAATAAGGGGGATGTATAACGGCGACAGGGCTCGCAAGGAAATACTTATTCAGTATGGATTTAGACTTCCATCAGCTCTTGATAATAGGCCTTTAAAATTTGATGAGTTTATGAAAAGAATAAATCAAGCAACTTATGTTAGCGCAACGCCCGATGAATACGAACTTTCTCTTGCCAAGGAATATAAAAATGCTGTTGTAGAGCAGCTCATAAGGCCGACTGGTCTTGTCGATCCCAGGGTTTACATAAGAAAAACAAGTGGCCAAGTAGATGATCTTATAAAAGAGATTACAAAACGAGTAAAAAAGAAACAAAGAACTCTTGTTACGACATTAACCAAAAGAATGGCTGAAGATCTGTCCTCATATCTAGAAGAGAAAGGGATAAAAGTTGCCTATCTCCATTCAGACATAGCAACACTTGACAGACAGGACATCTTGGATAAACTAAGAGGTGGAGAATATGACGTGGTTGTAGGAATAAATTTGCTAAGAGAAGGGCTTGATCTTCCGGAAGTTTCTCTTGTCGCAATTTTAGATGCAGATAAGGAAGGCTTCCTACGAAGCCGTACTTCTCTTATTCAGACAATGGGCAGAGCGGCAAGACATATTGATTCGGAAGTAATAATGTATGCAGACAATCTTACAAAGTCGATGAGAGAGGCTATAGAAGAAGTAGAGAGAAGACGAAAAGTTCAACTTGCATATAATATTAAATATAAAATAACTCCCAGAAGCATTGATAAAGAAATTCGAAAAAAATTAGTTGAGGAGAAAGAAAGACAGGAAAAAACCGTAGATTATCTTACTACACTTTATAAAAAAGAAGTAATACTGCCGGATGAGAAAGAACAACTTCTTAAAAGACTAACGACAGAAATGAAGAAAGCAGTCAGAGGCCTTGATTTTGAAACAGCTGCGTTTCTTCGTGACCAGATTCGTTCTATAAAACTACGGGAATATTAAAATCCGCTTATATTTTTAATATGCTCTATGCCCAAAACCATTTGGCTGCTTGATAACTTCACGGAAATTGCATCAATTCTTAGAGACTCCGGCAGTCCTGGATGAGATAATTTATAAAATTGTGAGGTCTTAATAATTGTTCTTAGCTTCCACGGTGTTATTGCTTCAAAAGGATCTCCGAATTCATTTGACTTTCTGGTCTTTACTTCAACAAAAACTAAAACATCTTCCTTATCTATCGAGGGATCAACGGAGATTATATCTATTTCACCATATCCTTTTCTAAAATTTCGCTCAATTATCTTAAAACCTTGTTTTTTGAGGAATTTACATGCAATATCCTCTCCAAGCCTTGCAGTTGCATTGGCGATTTTCATTTAGATAGTCTTCCGAAGATATGTAAGCTTTGCGCGTCTTATTTTTTTCTTCGAATGTGATTTTACTTCGATCTTTTCTATGCTTGGCGAGTTTATCGGCCAGATCCTTTCAACAGCTATATCTCCAATAACTCTTCTTGCAGTAAACGACTTATTTTCTCCTCTTCCTCTTATTCCGATAACTGTTCCTTCAAATTTTTGAATACGCGTCTTTGCATCTTCTTTAATTTTCTGGTGAACTATAATAATATCCCCTGGCGAAAAATTAAGTTTCATAACCATGATTATAGCTTAAATAGAGGCTCTTTTACAAGCCTCTATAAAACTTAGAAAAATCGGATGAGGAGATAAAGGCCTGCTTTTATACTCCGGGTGCCCTTGAATACCAAGGTAGAATGGATGTTCCTTTTTGGGAAGCTCAATAATCTCCGCAAGCCTCTCAACTACCGATCTTGCAGAAATTATCATACCTTTCTTTTCAAAATCTTTTGCAAATTTGTCATTAAATTCATATCTGTGTCTATGTCTTTCGCTTACCAAGCCCTTAGCTTCATTTAAAAATCCTCTATGCTTTTTATAGATATCAAAGGCAATGGTGTTTTTTTTAATAATTGCGTCCCAAGCGCCAAGTCTCATAGTTCCTCCATACGCTCGTTTTTCCATAAATTCTTTCTGTTTTGGTATTAGATGTATAACAGGATGTTTTGTCTTCAAATTATTTTCTGTAGTGTTGGCATCACTAAAACCGACTACATCCCGGGCAAATGAAATTGCTGCAAGCTGCATACCATAACAAAGTCCAAGGTAGGGAATTTTATTTTTTCGGGCTATACTCGCAGTTTTTATCATTCCCTCCGCTCCTCTTTCTCCCCAACCAATTGGAACAATAATCCCATCTGGTCTGCTTATAATATTCTCCCCCTCTTTTTCAACTTTTTCTGCGTCTACCCAGCGAGTTTCAATCTTAATGCCAATTGCCCAGCTTGCGTGATCAATTGCGTCAAAAAGTGCCGCATAAGAATCGTGCAGTTGATATTCTCCTGTACCGAAGTACTTTCCAACAATTGCAATTTCGATTTTATTTTTACCTCCGCCTTTGATCTTCAGAAGAAGTTTCTCCCACTCGTCTAGCTTTGGCTCTTTTTCCTTAAGCTCCAATTTCTGCATAATCCTGGTGTCTAAATTTTGCTTGTGAAGAACAATTGGAATTTCATAAATTGTCAGCAAATCAGGACTTGAAATAATATCATCTTTCTGCATGTTGCAGAAAAGCGCAAACCTGTCTTTCCTTCTCTGATCCAAGTACTTTTCAGATCTTGCGATAATAAAATCCGGCTGGATTCCCATGGAATTTAATGTTTTTACCGAAAGCTGCGTTGGTTTGGTTTTTGGCTCTCCCAAATGCGTTGGGGTTGGCACATAACCTACGTGTATATGAATGACGTCCCTTGGTTTTTTAAGCGTAAGAAGCCTGGATGCCTCGTAATAAAGTACGTTTTGATACTCTCCTGCTGTTCCACCAAGTTCTATAATTATAATCTCCGCATTTTTCTTACGGGCTAAGTCGTCTATTCTTCTTATAACCTCGTCTGTAATATAAGGAATTGCTTCAACGTCTTCACCGTCATACTCAAATCTTCTTTCCCTGTCAATAACAGTTTTGTAAATCTGACCCATTGTCACAAAATTATCCCGACCCATGTCTTCATGTAGAAACTTCTCATAACTTCCGATATCCATATCCGCTTCTGTTCCGTCTTCGCAAAGAAATGGATCACCATGTTCAATAGGATTTATAGTACCTGCGTCAAGATTTAAATAATTTTCGAATTTAATAGGAGCAACCCTATATCCTGCTTGTTTAAGAAGAAACGCAATAGATGCTGCTGTAGTTCCTTTTCCGATACCTGAAATTACTCCTCCGGAGATAAAGATGTACTTTGTTTTTTGTTTACCTGCCTTACCAGCAGGCGGGTTTTTTGATAGGGGCACGATTTATCTTATCAGATTAATCAAATTCCGTCAACTCCCATTTTTTGTAGCCCACATTCCGAAAGAACTGTATTTAAGTTGACTGTGCGCCCATGAATCGTAACCTAAACGACTTTTACCCGAGATTCATTTCATGTGAGGTCATATTTTTGAGCGGGAGACGGGCATCGCACCCGCGACCTCTTCCTTGGGAAGGAAGCATTCTACTGCTGAACTACTCCCGCTAATCAGCACTTTATATTTTAGCCCTTTTAGAGGCCATCCGCAAATAACTTTTTATAAATATAAACTTTCCTAGCGGGGAATTTTTAAGACGTTTCCTGAGAATATAAGATCTGGATTGGTCAAATTGTTTGCTTTTGCAATTTTTACCCAGGCAAATCCGTCACCATAAGCTCTTACTGCTATTTCCCAAAGATAATCACCTTTTACGACTTTATAAGTACTCCCTGAAATTGCATTACTAATAGTCGGTTTGGCAACTGGTTTTTCAGCAATTATTTTTGGCGTAACATTTGGAATAACTAATTTATTCCCGGAATTTATTATATCCGGATTTGTTAAATTGTTTGCTTTTGCAATGTCAACCCAGTTGTATCCAGAATTGTAAAATTTTTCGGAGATTGTCCAAAGATTTTCTCCTTGTTTAACCACATAAGCTTGCGGTAATCTTTTGTTTTCTTTTCCAGTCTCTGGCTTTGTTCCCGATTTTTGCAGCACGGTTTCAATCGTAGGTTTAAATTGAACAGAGCTTGTTTGTGTTTTTCTGCCAAGTTTTATAAAAAATACAGCACCTATAATCACCAAGATTACAACTACCACTCCTATAATAAGACTAGAGTAAGATTCTTCCAATTTTATTTTTGATAAGACACCGAATGTATTATCCTTTTTCCCAGGTGTAACGTGTTTTCTACGAAAAGTTTTTCTTTTAGGCATACATACTCCTTTCCGGGCAGAGGTTATTGGGAGCAGAAAAAAATATTTTGCGGGCTCGACCGGATTCGAACCGGCGATCTTCTCCGTGACAGGGAGACGTGATAGTCCACTTCACTACGAGCCCAAACATTGTGTATCCTAACAAATTATTAAATCATAGTCAATGCCTCACAATTACTGATATTGAGTCTTGTTGAAATATCAATGCTCTGATATCATTTTGTTAATGAACAACCAGGAAATTTCAAAGATGTTGCGAAATGTTGCAGCTGCCTACATCATAAGAAATGAGAAAAAATTCCGTTTTCAAATTATTGCATATCGAAAAGCCTCGGAAACCATAGCTAATTTGACTTCCGAGATTAAGGAATTTTACCGTGAAGACAAGCTAGATCTTCTTCCAGGTATTGGAAAAGCGATCAGAAACCATTTAGAAGAACTTTTTAATAAAGGCAACGTGAGGCATTTTGAATGGGCACTCAAAGGGATACCGAAGTCGGTTTTTCCTCTTCTTGATATACCGAGTTTTGGTCCTAAAAAGGCGTACAGACTTGTTAACCAGTTTAATCTAAAAAATCCTGAAAAAGTTATAGATCAGATAGAGAAAATTGCAAAAGAAGGCAAAATTGCGTCTCTAGAAGGCTTTGGAGACAAATCACAAAGCGACATACTGCGCGCCATCTCAGAATTTCGTCGAGGATTTGGCAAAACGACAAGAATGACATTGCCATACGCAATGGAGATAGCAGGGAAAATAGTTGAATATCTTGAAAAATCAAAGTATGTGGTGCGAGCTGAGCCACTGGGAAGCTTGAGACGCAGAATGTCAACTGTTGGCGATATAGATATTGCTGTTGCCTCAAAAAATCCGAGAGAAGTCATTTACCATTTTATTTCATATCCATTCAGAGAACGAATAATAGAACAAGGCGACATAACTGCTTCAATGTTAGTTTCAGGAGGAAGACAAATTGACCTCATGGTTCAATCTCCTGATAGTTTTGGATCGCTACTGCAACATTTTACAGGCAGCAAAGACCACAATATTGCGCTTCGTGAGATGGCAATAAAAAAAGGTTTTTCTCTCTCGGAGTATGGAATAAAGAAAAATCGGGGTAAAAGTGAGCTAATGAGGTACGATACAGAAAAAAAGTTTTATAACGCTCTGGGTATGGATTGGATTCCACCTGAAATTAGAGAGAATACAGGTGAAATAGAACTTAGTTTAAAGCACAAACTGCCAGAACTTATTGAATTGAAGAACATTAAAGGAGACCTTCATATACATTCGAATTATTCTATCGAACCAAGTCATGATCTTGGAAAAGATTCTATGCAAAACATGCTGAAGAATGCAAAAAAGCTCGGATATCAATACCTAGGATTCTCTGAACATAATCCAAGCATCTCAAAACACACTCCAGAACAAATATATTCAATTATATTGAAGAGAAATCAATATATCGAACATCTAAATACGAGTAATAAAAATATACGAGTATTAAAATTACTCGAAGTAGATATTTTACCTGACGGCTCCCTTGCTTTGGATTCTAAATCCATAGATCTTCTTGATGCGGCTATTGTTTCAATTCATAGTGTTTTTAATATGAACAAGGACAAGATGACCGAGAGAATAATTAAAGGCTTGTCACATAAAAAAGCCAAAATTTTAGCTCATCCAACCGGCAGGATGTTAAATGAAAGACCAGGGTATGATTTAAACTGGAGCAAACTATTTGAGTTTTGCAGGAAAAATAACAAAGCACTTGAAATTAACAGCTGGCCAGCGCGTCTTGATCTAAGCGATACTCGAATAAGAATGGCTGTTGAGGCAAATGTCAAAATGATTATTAATACGGATAGCCATGCCGCATCTCAAATGGATCATGTGAAGTTCGGTGTTTCGGTAGCAAGACGGGGATGGGCAAAAAAAAGTGACATACTAAATACTTTGGAGTATAATAATTTTGTAAGGTGGCTAAAAGAACGTTAACTAGTGAGAGGGGGTGAAAAATTATAATTTTTGCAGTCATAATAATATTACTAATATTGTTTGTATGGTTTCTATACAATAACCTTGTAACCTCAAAAATGAGGGTGTCAGAAGCTCTTTCCCAGATAGATGTTCAGCTAAAAAGAAGAACTGATCTTATTCCAAATTTAGTTGAGACTGTTAAGGGTTACGCTGCCCACGAAAGAGAACTGTTCGAAAAAGTTACGCAAGAAAGAACAGCATTGATGTCGGCAAAAGGACCAATGGAAAAAGCATCTGTAAACAATCAACTTTCGCAAACCTTGAAATCCATCCTGGCCGTAGCCGAGAATTATCCTGATCTTAAAGCCAGTCAAAATTTCCTGGAACTTCAAGAAGAATTATCAGATACAGAAAATAAAATTGCATATTCAAGGCAATTTTACAATTCTGCCGTTTTAGATTACAACACAAAGGTAAAAATATTTCCAAATGTACTGATTGCAGGCCCGCTAAACTTTAAACCTGCAGAATTTTTTGGAGCAACAGAGGCAGATAAGCAACCTGTTACGGTAAAGTTTTAAGTGTATGAATATCTACAATGATATTTCTTCAAATAAATGGAAAACTTGGTTGATAATGCTTTTGTTCGTTGTTTTTATAACAACGATTGTTTATGTATTTAGCAAGGCTTTCGGGTATGGTTTGCCTATAGTGGGTTTTGCGCTGATCCTTGCAGGATTTACAAGCTTTGGAAGTTATTATTATTCAGACAAACTTGTTATAGCAGTGTCTGGGGCAATTCCGATAAAAAAATCAGACAATCCAATGCTTTTTAATACAGTAGAAAATTTGTGTATAGGTGCTGGCCTTCCAATGCCTAAGATTTATATAATCAATGACCCGTCGCCAAACGCATTTGCCACAGGAAGAAATCCGAAACACGCGGCTGTAGTTGCAACAACCGGAATACTTGCGAAATTAAACAAAGTAGAGCTTGAGGGAGTTATCGCTCATGAACTTTCCCATGTTGGAAACTACGATACAAGACTCGCGGGCATAGTTGCCATTCTTGTTGGATTTATTGTGATTTTGGCTAATTTTTTTATGCAAAGCCTTTGGTTTGGCGGTGGTCAGGAGGGTGATAGAAACGGAAATGCTCAAACAATCTTTATCTTAATTGGTATTATTTTTGCCATACTCTCCCCTATTGCGGCAACGCTAATTCAGCTGGCAATATCACGCAAGAGAGAACTGCTTGCAGATGCATCAGGCGCGCTTCTTACGAGATATCCGGAGGGCTTAGCATCAGCGCTTGAAAAGATATCGCAAGATCCAAGACCAGTCAAAACAGCTACAAATGCTACGGCTCATCTCTTTATAGTTAACCCATTTAAAGACAAGGATGTTAAGATGTGGTTTTCTTCCCTTTTTGATACTCATCCGCCGATTCAAGAGCGGATAAAAATTCTTCGCTCAATGTAAGTAATTTTTCATGAAAGACATATCGCTTATTCTCATAGGGAAAATGATTATTATCATTTCAAAATTATTCAATATTGGTTCCGGCTCAACGTGGCCCGGACAAATTGCCTTAAATATAAGCAGCAACTTTATAAAAGACGTCATTTCTAAAAACGAGAAATTAAAAATCATTCTAATTGCAGGAACAAATGGCAAGACAACCACTGGAAAGATTATTCAAGCCATCCTTAAAGAAGATGGAAGAAAAGTTTTTCTAAATAAATCAGGGGCAAACTTGCTAAATGGGATAGCTTCTTCTCTTGCTCAATACTCTAATTTAGTTGGCGGGTTAAACTACGATAATGCAATTTTTGAGGTGGATGAAAACACACTGCCTTTAATTTTAAAAGAAATTAAACCCGACTATATCATCCTCCTGAATTTATTTAGAGACCAGCTGGATAGATACGGAGAAGTAAATATTATTACAAGCAAATGGAACCAGTCCCTGAAAAAACTATCATCAAAAACAACTCTTATTCTAAATTCTGATGATCCTCAAATAGCATATCTGGGTCTTAATAGTCGGGCAAAAAACCTTTATTACGGCGTGTCAGGTGAATCTGATAATACCATTCCTGAGCATGCCTCTGATTCAACCTACTGCCCGAAATGCGGCTACAAACTAGCTTACAATAATGTAACCTTCTCCCACCTTGGAGACTGGAAATGCAATAAATGCGGGCTCAAAAAACCTAAGAGCCATATTGATTCTTTTGATACTTATCCTCTCCCCGGTCTTTATAATAAGTACAATACCCATGCCGCAGTTTTGGCGGCAAAAACACTTGGCGTTGCCGATATCAAGATAAAAAATGCAATAAGAGATTTTGAACCCGCATTCGGAAGACAGGAAATTATTAAATTTAATAATAAAAATATACAAATACTCTTATCCAAAAATCCGGCAAGTTTTAATCAATCCTTAGATGCAATTAATAAAATGAAGGCAGAAAATCTTTTAATTGTTTTAAATGACAGAATCCCCGATGGACAGGATATCTCATGGATATGGGATGTTGATTTTGAACACAAACTGGACAAGTTTAAAAGGATTTCGGTATCAGGAGACAGGCCATATGATATGTCTTTAAGACTTTTATATTCAATTCAAAATTTCAGTTCAAAAGTTAAAATTTACGATGATTTAAAAGAAGCAATTAAAAGTGAAGTTAAGATAGTGAACAAAAATGAAATCTTATATGTTCTGCCAACGTACTCAGCAATGCTTGAGCTTCGAAAAATAATTACGGGAAAGAAAATCTTATGACAACGCTAAGAATTGGTTGGCTTTATCCTGAACTGATGAACACATACGGAGATAGAGGAAATATCATCGCTTTATCCAAAAGATGCGAGTGGCGAAGCATAAAGACTGAAGTTGTAAATCTGAATGAGGGATTTGACTCTAAGGCACTTGATAAAACAGACATTTTGTTTATGGGGGGAGCCCAGGATACCCAACAAAAAATAGTATCAAAAGATTTTACGGCAAAAAAGACAGAAGCTCTAAAAGTAAAAATTGAAGGCGGGACTCCTGGTCTTTATGTCTGCGGCGCTTATCAATTTTTGGGCAAATACTATAGAGAGTCAGATGGCACAATTATAAAAGGTTTAAATATCTTAGATTTGTATACCGAAAATCCAGGTAATGGTAGCAAAAGATTAACAGGGAATATTAGTATAAAACTAAACGCTGATCCCAATTTTCTAAACACTGGTATTGTTGTTGGTTTTGAAAATCATGGCGGGAGAACTTATCTTGGCAAAAAACTCTCGCCTTTTGGAATTGTTATGAAAGGTTACGGAAATAACGGAAGTGATAAGACAGAAGGTGCGGTTTATAAAAACTCAATCGGAACATATCTTCACGGCCCGATTTTACCAAAAAACCCGGAAATCGCAGACCTTCTTATAGGAAAAGCTCTGGAGACAAAATATAAGAAAAAAATTAAATTGACTAAGTTGGATGATTCCCTTGAAGGAGAAGCAAGAACTGCTGTTCTAAAAGTTTTATCAAGCTAAAATATCTTGAAATAAACTCTACTTATTTTGACGGCGAGGTTCAGGGACGGTATCTCCTACTACGAACTCGAGTTCATTAAAAATATCAGGATCGTACGGAAAAAGTGCCAAAGTTCTGCTATGATATTCTCCCAAAGACCATTGTTTTATTCCCGTGTTTGTGCCTCGGCTTATTCGATCACTTGTCCCTCTTAGAACATTACCTCGACATATCATGAAATGACCTGCATTTGTTATCGTCAGCTGGAGTCGCAAGCCTCGCAGGGGACGTTATTACTGACACCACCAGTGGTATACTCACTATTATTGCTTCAGGACGTTTATACTCATTAAAATTGTCTTCTTTTTCTACTCTATATATGCGACGCTTGTATCTCCCGCCGGCTGAATAACAGAAAAACTACTTGATGCAGGACCCATACCTAGTCCAAATACCGAATCGGTCATAAAAACAGCATATCCTTCAATTTGGATTCTGCCTTCAATTATTGTGCCTTTATAACCCTCTATCACTATAGCGTATTCTGCAATGGGTATATTATCACGGCTCTCGCGTTTTATGCTCTCGGGAAGAACTGGCGCAGGAATCCTGAATGACTCATTGAAGTGGGCATTAATAACCGGCCCTTTTTTTCCGAAGAACTTAGATTATCTCCTCTACCTAGTAATCCTTCCATAGCTTGCGCATTTTACCACAGAAAACTACAGGATTCAATATCTATATATCCACGGCTTAAAAAGAGGTCAATTCTATATCAAAGTATCAGTTTGGGTAAATTAAATCCGTCCTGTTTCTCCAGTAAAATCGGTCGTTAATGCTTTTTTAAATTCCTCATTTGAGGAAAACTTAGGTTGAGCCAAAAGTAATCTTGTCTTTACAAGAGTTGCCTCAGCTGTCATTCTTCCTGCATCAATTGCGCCTGAATTCTTAGCAAGTTTTCCTGTTAAATAGATGTCTAAGTTAGTATTTCCTCCTATAAATGGAGAGGTTATAATAACAGGCTTATTCAATTGACGTGTTATTCTTTCTATAACGGGCACTAGATTGTAATCTCCTTCAAGCGATGGAATATTACCAGTACCAAGCGAATTCAAGATAATTGCCCGCGTTGAATTTTTTGATGCGATCGTCATTAATGCTTCCGCTTCAAGTCCAGGAACTGCTGATATGATGATCACGCCTTTTGAAAATTCATTTTTAATTTCAACGCCGATGATTTTTTTTGTTTTTAAAACATCAGCCCGTTTTCTTGTAGCCCATGTCTCTTTCACCCCAAACCCATCAGTAATATAAAGAGGACGAACACTCGACGACTCAAATCCCTTAAAATCTGATTCGCTTCTCTTTCTTGCGCATACACCCCTGTATGCTTCATCACCAAAAAAAATCATGCATTCTGCAACTCCATCTTCTGCAGCTTTTTCCAAGACTAGAAATGATCGTTCAAGATTAGACCTCGCATCGCTACCTGTTTCATGTATGGGAGATTGAGCACCTGTAAAAATTACCGGTACTTTAATTTTTTCAGACAGTGCCAATCCCACCGCAGTAGCAGAATAAGCCATTGTATCTGTACCGTGGATAATTAATATACCGTCACATTTTTTCTGTAGTTCTTCAACGCTTGAAATGATTTTTCTCCAATGTTCAGGATTCAGATTGACACTATCAAGCTTAAACAGCTCTAATTTATTCCCGGTAGGAATTTCTATTTTTTCTTCAATAGCAACATGATTTGCAGCTGATAGAACCTCATCTAAGTCCTTTTTTGGTTCTAAAGCACCGCTGTCTCCTTTCTCCATTGCAATAGTTCCACCACACGAAATCACACCTATTTTAATTTTTTTCATGTCTATTATTTTAGCATACTTAAAGGTTGCCAACAATCAAAGGAAATAATATAATAGATTGTATGAAAATTGATGTGAAAAAGGTTGCAAAACTCGCTAATTTGGCTCCCTCACAAAATCAAGAGAAAAAGTTTGAAAAACAGCTTGAAGAAATCCTCGCATACTTTGAAAAATTAAAGAAAGTAGATACAAAAAATATTGAAATAACCTCGCAAGTCACCGGTCTTGAGAATATCTCAAGAAAAGACTCTGTATCTCCCTGCCTACTTCAACAGGATGCCCTTTCGGGAACTAAATCAAAACATGATGGATTATTTAAGGTTAAAGCGATTTTTGAAGAATGAGATTAAATGAATTAACGATTAAAGAAGCTCTTGAAGGCTTGAGAAAAAAGGATTTTTCAACAGTAGAACTTGTAGAAAATTGTTTTTCGCGAATTGAGAAAAAAAATAAAATTTTAAATGCCTTTTTAGCATTAAATAGGAATGGGGCATTGGAAAATGCGAAAAAAGCGGATAGACTAAGAGAATCCGCGAATGACTTACCTCTTTTGGGAATACCAATAGCGCTAAAAGATCTCTTCTTAACTAAAAATTTAAGAACAACTGCAGGTTCAAGAGTTCTTGAAGATTATATTCCCACGTATAACGCAACTGTAGTAAGGAAATTGGAAGATGCAGGAGCAATAGTAATAGGAAAAACAAATCTTGATGCCTGGGGACATGGGGCAAGCGGAGAAAATTCTGATTTTGGCCCGACAAAAAATCCATGGAATGAAGAACATGTTCCGGGAGGTTCATCAAGCGGCTCAGCGACTGCAGTTGCATCTAATATGTGCCTAGCAGCGACAAGCACTGACACGGGTGGCTCAACAAGACAGCCCGCGTCTTTTACCAATATCGTTGGTCTTAAACCGACATATGGACTGGTTTCAAGATATGGAATAGTTGCTATGGCCTCATCGCTTGACTGCACGTCTCACATGACAAAAACAGTTGAAGATTCGGCTATTTTTCTGAATGTTACAGCCGGGAATGACCCAAAAGATGCAACGTCTTTAAAAACTAATCCTGTAAATTATCTGGAAAATTTGAAAGATGGAGTAAAAGGAGTAAAGATCGGATTCCCAAAGGAATATTTTACTATGGGGATGGAAACTTCGCTAAAAGAAAATCTAGAAAAAGTAGTTAGGAAATATGAAGAACTCGGAGCCGAAATAGTTGAGATATCCCTTCCACACACAGAGTATGGACTTGCGTGTTATTACATTATAATGCCTTCAGAAGTGTCCTCGAATTTAGCAAGATATGATGGAATAAGATATGGAAATGACAGAACCTTTTTTGGCGACGAGGCCATAAGAAGGATAATTTTAGGTTCTTTTACTCTATCTTCCGGTTATTATGATGCTTATTACAAAAAAGCTATGCAGGTGCGAACGCTTATAAAAAACGATTTTGACCAAGCTTTTGAAAATGTAGATACTATAATCTCTCCTGTCTCCACAACGCCTCCCTGGAAACTTGGCGAAAAAATCAATGACCCACTAAAAATGTACTTGTCTGACATATATACTATAATTGCAAATCTGGCAGGAATTCCCGGCCTTGCAGTTCCTTCTGGTTTTATAAACGACCTTCCTATAGGTTTTCAACTCCTGGGCCCGCAACTATCTGAAAAAATGCTTTTTAAAGTAGGTTCTGCTTTTGAACAGACGCAGGAAAGAAAAAAACTTACATGACATATACGCCGATAATAGGACTTGAGGTGCACATAGAGCTTAAGACAAAATCAAAAATGTTTTGTTCGTGTTCAGCCGATTATTTCGCAAAAGCACCAAATTCTCATACCTGCCCAGTTTGTCTTGGTCTCCCCGGCGCGCTTCCTGTCCCAAATGAAACCGCAATAACATGGTGCCAAATGCTTGGTTCTGCGCTAAATTGCGAACTTTTAAAAATGTCTAAGTTTGACAGAAAAAATTACTTTTATCCTGATCTTCCCAAGGGTTACCAGATAAGCCAATACGATGAGCCATTTTGCATGAACGGGAAAGTCAATCTTTCAAACGGAAAAACTGTCAGGATAAGAAGAGTTCATATGGAAGAAGATACCGGAAAACTTCTGCATGAAGACTTGGAAAAATCAACATTAATAGATTTTAACCGCTCCGGAATTCCCCTGGTCGAAATTGTTACCGAACCAGATTTTAATAATGCAAAAGATGTAAAAGAATATCTTCAAAAACTTCAGCAAATAGCGCGCTATTTGGAGATATCAGACGCCGATATGGAGAAAGGAGAGATGAGACTTGAGCCAAATATTTCTCTTCAAAAAAATGATGACAATAAACTTCCGAATTACAAAGTTGAAGTAAAAAATATAAATTCTTTTAAATTTGTAGAGAAAGCAATAGGTTATGAAATAGAGAGGCAGACGGAAATTTTAGAGGGAGGAAAAATGCCTGTTCAGGAAACAAGAGGCTGGAATGAGGCAAAACAAAAAACAGTCACGCAGAGAATAAAAGAAGAAGCCAGTGACTACAGATATTTTCCAGAACCTGACATCCCCCCATTTCGCTTTACAGACTCCTACATAAAAGACATAAGAAATAAGATTCCTGAACTCCCGGATACAAAAATGAAAAGGTTTATTAAAGTTTTCTCGATAACTAACTACGATTCGGAAATTTTAATCAGGGAGAAAAGTCTGGCAAATTATTTTGAAGAAACAGTTAAAGCAGGAAAAAGATATAATATTTCTCCTAAGCAGATTGCAAATTATATAATAAACAAAAAACCGGATATTGAATCCATCTTGCCCGCAAAACTAGTTGAAATAATGTCAAGTTCTCTTAAAAAAGAGGAAGTGAGCATTGCAGAACTTCAAAAAGCTATAAAGGAAATTCTTTTAAAAAATCCTGAGGTAGTAAATGACTACAAAGCGGGAAAAATAAAAGTTGTGCGGTTTGTAATTGGACAAGTAATGTATATAATAAGAAAAAGGATAGATGCAAAAATGTTAGAAAAATTAATCAGGAAGGAGTTAAAATGAGCGAAACCAGTTCGTCACAACCGCTTAAAAAAGAAAGATTTGCAAGAGACCCAACTAAGCTAATTGAGCTTAACCAAGATTGGCTCTCTACCCTTAGATCAAAATTAAGAGCAGGAAAAATTACAGAGCTTGAAAAGGATTTGACTACTGCAAGAGCTATGGCGGCTTTACAACTGCGTCTTGACAGGGCAGAAGAAAGAGCTACAACTGACCCATTAACGAGGCTTAGAAATAGAGGAGCATTTAATAGAAGATATGAGGCTATGACCGCGGAAGGACGTCCTTTTGGAGCGTTACTACTGGATATCGATCATTTTAAGAACGTAAATGATGGGTACGGACATCCTGCAGGAGATTCAATTTTATATCAAGTGGGTATGACTATTGAAGGTACAACCAGGCAATTAAGACCAGAGGATGAAGATATGGTTGCAAGGTATGGAGGAGAAGAAATTGTAGTTCTATTTCCAGGACTTAATAACAATGAGACTCTATTTGAGATTGCAGAGAAAATAAGATTATCTGTAGTAAGCAATCCTTTTAGCGTTTCAGACAAAAAGATCCCAGTTACTGTAAGTATAGGTGGAGGAATTTTTAGTAGAAATGATAAAGATTCATTTTTTCATAACGTTGACGCTGCGCTTTACCAGGCAAAGGATGGAGGCAGAAATAGAACGGTTATACACGAGAGAGAGTTAAAAGTCGCATAAAATGAAGGATTTTGTTCATCTCCACAATCACAGCGAATATTCCCTTTTAGATGGTCTTTCCAAGATAAAAGATATGGTTAAAAGAGCTACGGATCTGGATATGAAAGCCCTGGCGATTACCGACCATGGAAATATGTATGGCGCCATAAAATTCTACACAGAATGCATTACTGCCGGCATTAAGCCAATTATCGGATGCGAAATGTATGTAACAAGACGCTCAAGACATAATAAGGAAGCAGGGATAGATTCTGACTCTAACCACCTAATTCTTCTTGCAAAAAATTATACCGGATACAGAAACCTGATGAAAATAATCACTATTGCAAATCTGGAAGGATATTACTATAGACCAAGAAGCGACATGGAACTCTTAAAAGAGTGTAATGAGGGGCTCGTATGTCTTTCTGCCTGCGTTAATGGCTATGTCTCTGATCCTCTAATTCAAAATCAAGACAAAACTGCAATAGAAAGAGCACAACAGCTACTGTTAATTTTTGGCGAAGGGAATTTTTACCTTGAGCTTCAAAAACATGTTCATGTAAAAGATCAGGATTTGTTGAATGAGAAACTTATCGATCTCTCAAGAAAACTAAGCATTCCCTTAGTCGCTACCAATGACAATCATTATATTTACCCGCAAGATGCAGAAGCTCAGGAAATTCTTCTTTGCATCCAAACCCAAACCTCGCTTGAGGATAAGAATCGCAAGCTGACAATGATTGACTCGCCTGACTTCTATATGAAAAGTAAAGATGAAATGGCAGGTCTTTTTCTGCAAAATACAGATGCGATTGAAAATACTGCAAAAATTGCAGATATGTGCAATATAGAAATAAAGCTAGGAAAATGGATTATGCCTACGTTTAATGTTCCTGGATCGGGATCTGCAAAAGATTATATACAAACCAAAGTAGAAGAAGGACTTTCAAAAAGATATAAAAAAATTTCTCCTGAAATAAGGCAAAGGACGGATTACGAATTGTCCGTAATTACAAAAAGAGATTATGAGACATATATTTTGATAGTTGCGGACTTTGTCAACTGGGCAAAAAAAAATGGCATCACTGTCGGGCCGGGAAGAGGCTCGAATGCAGGCTCTATTGTTTCTTATGCTCTTGAAATTTCCGATATTGATCCTCTGTATTTTAAACTTCCCTTTGAAAGATTTTTAAATCCAATGAGGCCTTCTCCCCCTGATATTGACCTTGACTTTGCCGACAATAGACGGGATGAGGTAATAGATTATGTTACGAAAAAATACGGGAAAGATAAAGTTGCGCAAATTATAACCTTTGGAACAATGGAGGCAAGAGGATCTGTAAGAGACACTGGGAGAGCACTCGGTATGCCTTACTCTGTACCAGATAGAATAGCGAAAATGATTCCATTGGGATGGCAGGGTCATGCGATGACAATTGACAAGGCTCTTGAACAAAGCCCTGAACTCAGAATGACTTATCAAACAGAAACTGAAACAAAAAAACTTCTAGATCTGGCGAAAAAGATCGAAGGCGTTGCCCGTCACGCATCAGTTCATGCGGCAGGTGTTGTTATTGCGGATAAGGCGCTTATGGAATATACGCCACTTCAGCGAGAACCTAATGGAGATAAAATAATAACTCAATATGATATGTACACAGTCGGCGAAGAAGGCGTAGGGCTTTTAAAGATTGACTTTTTGGGTCTACGCAATTTAACGATTATTCAAGAAGCACTTAAATTTATAGAAGAAAATCAAGACAAGACGATCGATTTTATCAACATACCTTTTGACGACAAAAAAACCTATGAACTTCTTGCTTCTGGCGAGACTACGGGAATTTTCCAACTGGAATCATCAGGTATGAGACGGTATATAAAAGAGCTAAGACCAACAAGCATTTTTGATCTTCAGGCAATGGTTGCTCTATATAGACCAGGTCCTATGGCAAACATTCCGGAATTTATAAGAAGGAAGCATAACCCATCTCTTATAGAATATCCGGACCAACGCCTTAAGGATGTCCTCAAGGAGTCTTACGGGATAATTACCTTCCAGGACGACCTTCTTCTTACCGCAATAGAAGTTGCAGGATACTCATGGGCTGATACTGACAAACTTAGAAAAGCAGTTGGTAAAAAAATTCCGTCAGAGATGAAAAAACAACACGATAAATTTACGGAAGGATGCGTTGCAAATGGGATGGAAAGAAAAAAGGCCGAAATGATCTGGACACTTTTTGAACCGTTTGCCGGATATGGTTTTGGCAAAGCGCATGCAGCATGCTATGCAACCATTGCATTTAGAACTGCTTACTTAAAAGCTCATTTTCCGGTTGAATTTATGACGGCTTTTCTGACAGCAGAATCAAGAGGCACTACGGGTCCTGCTAAGAATGAGAAAATAGCCCAAGCGGTTGCAGAATGCAAAAGACTAAAGATAAAAGTGCTTGCCCCTAATATAAACCAGTCAAAAAGTGAGTTCTCTATAGAAAACAAAACTGATATACGCTTTGGCTTGTCTGCGATAAAAAATCTGGGAGAGGCAGCGATAAAAACAATTCTTGAAAGCAGAATTACCGGACCATTTAAGAGTCTTGAAGATTTCTGCGGAAGAGTTAACCTGGGAGCAGTTAATAAAAAAACAATTGAAAGCCTCATAAAAGCAGGAGCAATGGATTCTTTTGGCAAAAGAGCAAACCTTCTTATAAGGTACCCTGAAATACTAGAAAATGCATATAAAAGAAAAAAGCAGGAGAAAGAAGGTCAAGTCTCTCTTTTTAATGACGACCCCGAACCTGATCTTAAAACAAACTCAGTTGATGTTGAGGATTTTACACTCAAAGAAAAACTCATGTTTGAAAAAGAGTTCCTTGGGTTTTATCTCACTTCCCACCCAAAAATGACCGAATTACTTTCTCTTAGAAAGATCGTAACTAACGACATTGCTCTTATTGAGGAAGAATCTGAAGGTTCAAGGGTAAAAATAGGAGGAATAATCGAGACAGTAAGAAGGATTTTTACCAAAAAGAACAACAATGAGATGGCCTTTATTACGATTGCAGATGAGAAGGGTATTTCAATCGAGTGCGTTGTTTTTCCGAGGGTTTTTGGACAATACAAAGTAATATTGAATAGAGACTCCGTCATTATCATAGAGGGACACATAGACAGTAAAAACAACAAACCTGTAATAATCGTAGAGAGAGTGGAATCTTTTGAAAATTTATCTTCTTGACTTAGTTTAGAGTTAACTTTAAAATATAGTTACGATGTTTTCATTCAGTCCGGAAACTATTTTCCATATAGGATTATTTAAATTTACAAACACAATTGTAGATACATTATTTATAGACATAGTAATAATAGCGCTATCAATTTTTATAGCAAAGAACATAAAACTTATTCCCGGACTTTTCCAAAATGCTTTTGAAAGCGTAATTGAGATTTTTTATGAAATTACGCAGTCTATTGCGCAAGAGAGAACAGATATGATTTTTCCTTTCTTTATGAGTTTTTTTATCTTTATCCTTCTTTTGAACTGGAGCTCTCTCCTACCCGGTGTCAACAGCATCGGGTTTTTTGAAGGCAAAAAGCTGATACCTCTGGTCAGAAGCGCAACAAGTGATCTAAATACGACACTTGGTCTTGCTTTAGTTTCAGCTGTAGCCACACATATTCTTTCCATAAGAACCGTCGGTATTAAAGACTATATGTCTCGTTATTTTTCTTTTAACCCGGTTAATCTTTTTATTGGAGTTTTGGAGATAATATCTGAAATTACAAAAATAATATCTCTTTCTTTTCGACTTTTCGGAAATATATTTGCCGGAGAAGTAGTTCTTATAACAATCTCGTCAATATTCGCATTTCTGTTTCCTTTACCCTTTATGGCTTTAGAAATTTTAGTCGGTTTAGTGCAAGCATTAATTTTTTCAATGCTAACAATGGCATTTATGGCTATACTTACTACTCCGCATCATGAGGTATCATGATGAAATTAATAAAAATCCTAAATAGAGTTGAGGAGGTGATTGCTATATGAATATCAATGTTGTTGGGGGACTGATAATTGCCCTTGGAGGTATGTTGCCTGCTTTTGCGATTGGAATTATTGGCAGCAAGGCAATGGAGGCTATCGGCAGAAATCCCGAAGCTTCAGGAAGAATATTACCTGCAATGCTTCTGGGCATGGCATTTGCCGAAGCAATAGCAATTTATTCCTTAATTCTAGCATTCTTAAAATAAAGTTTTGAATATGGAGATTTTAAAAAATTTCGGGCTAGACCCGGTTCTTTTGGTCGCCCAAATAATAAATTTTTTAATAGTTTTATATGTACTTCACAGGTTTGCACTCAAGCCTATACTTTCTGTTCTTAGGAAAAGAGAAGAAACTATTAAAGAAGGCCTGGAGCAAGCTGAAAAAAGCAGAATTTTATATGAAAAATCACAGGAAGAACAGAAGAAAATAATAAAAGATGCGCAAGCGCAAGCTCAAAGAATAATTGAAGATGCAAAGCAAGAAGCAAAAGAATTGTCAACCCATATCCAGGAAGATACAAAAAAACAGGTGGAAAATATGCTTATAACAGCAAGAGAAAAAATCGAACAAGAATCAAAAGATGCGGAAAAACGCTTAGCTGTTAATGTAAGTCGTCTCGCTATTGATTTTCTGGATAAATCCATAAAAGAGCTTTTCGGAGAAAAAGAACAAAAAGAAATCATGACGCTCGCTATTAACAAGTTCAAGGATATAAATTAACATGATTAAAAAGCAAATTAAAGAATTGGCTCAAAAAAGCTTTAATAAAGGAGTTCTTGATGAAGCGAAAGTTGCGCTAATAGCAAAGACTTTAAAAAGGAAAGATTTAAAAAGATATATAAGAGCATTAAAAAGAGTTGAGAATGAAAATACAGTTAAAGTATCGACCTCCTTTAACAATGAGCTCTCAATACCCAAAGATGTAAAAACAGATATTAAAAATATGTATCCGGGCAAAAAGATTCAATATCTTTACGATCCGGATCTTGCCGCAGGAATAAAAATAGTATGCAACGACATGTATTATGAATATAATGTAAAGAATTCTCTTGAAGAAATTCTGGCGCATATAAGAGAGACATTATGACAGAAGACAACAAGATTATAGAACAGCTGGAAAAGTCATTAAGTACATTTATCCAATCTCCGGGAACACAAAATATTGGTATTGTTGAAAAAAATACTGATGGGGTTATCGTTACATCTGGATTATCCAATGCCTTTATGGGAGAAGAGGTAGAATTTGAAAACGGTACAAATGGCATGATTATAAATCTAGATGAAGATTATGTTTCGATAATTACTTTTGGTAGTGGGGAGAACATCATAGAAGGATCAAAAGTTAAAAGGACGGAAAAAATTTTAAGCATTAATGCGTCAGAGAAGCTTATAGGGAGAATCATTTCTCCTTTGGGTAATCCTCTGGACGGAAAGCAAAAAATTGAAAAAGGGAAATTAATGCCTCTTGAACGAATTGCTCCGGGCGTAGTTATGCGTGAACCTGTTAATACCCCTCTTAAAACCGGGATTAAGCTTATTGACTCATTGATTCCAATTGGACGCGGACAAAGAGAACTTATTGTTGGAGACAGAGGAATCGGTAAAACTGCTATAGCTATTGATAGTATCATAAACCAAAAAAATATACATAAAAAAGCAAACCCAGTCATATGTATATATGTTGCTATAGGACAAAAGCAAAGCACAGTAGCTCAGCTGGTAGATAGACTTAGGGAAACAGGCTCCATGGACTATAGTACTGTGGTAAGTGCAACAGCCTCAGATTCCTCTGCTCTTCAATACCTAGCTCCGTATGCGGGGGTTGCTATAGCAGAATACTTCATGGAAAAAGGAGAAGATGTTCTTGTAATCTATGACGACCTTACTAAGCATGCATGGGCATACAGACAGATTTCATTGGTTTTAAGACGTCCTGCCGGCCGAGAAGCCTACCCAGGCGACATTTTTTACCTTCACTCAAGACTCTTGGAACGTGCTGTAAAGCTAAATAAGGAAAATGGCGGAGGATCTATAACTGCCCTGCCAATTGTCGAAACACAAGCTAATGATATGTCAGCCTATATACCCACTAATATAATTTCAATTACTGACGGGCAGATATATCTGGAATCCAACCTATTCAATGCGGGGATAAGACCTGCAATAAATGTGGGTAATTCTGTATCAAGAGTAGGTACAGCTGCTCAAACAGCTGCAATTAAATCCATTGCGGGGAAAATGCGGCTTGAACTTGCCCAATATAATGCCTTGGCCGCTTTTGCGCAATTCGGCAGCGAGCTCGACGAGCAAACCCTATCTCAACTGGAAAGAGGAAAAAGAACAACAGAAATTCTTAAGCAATCCCAATATGAGCCTCTATCAGAAGCTTTTGAAATCTTAAGCATATGGACGGTAACAAACGGACATTTAGACAACATTCCCGTTGAGCAATGTAAAAAGTTTGAAACAGAGTACCTAAGTTTTATGAAAAAAAAATATCCAAAGATCATAGACGAACTTTCGACTGGAGAAAAACCCAAAGATGACGTTTTAAAAGACATGGAAAAGGGAGTTCTGGAATTTAAGAAAACATTTTAATTTATGGCAAGTCTATTGTCTCTTAAAAAGAGGATACAAACAGCACGGAATGTTTCAAAAACGACAAGAGCGATGCAGATGATTTCAACATCTAAGCTAAAAAGAGCTCAGGATGCCGCAGTTGCGTCAAAACCCTATGTGGAAAAACTTACGTTCTTATCTCAAAGCTTATCAGGAAAACTTGATGAAGAAGAGAAAAGCAGATATATAAAAGAGGCTCAAGAGCATAAAGGGACATTGCTTTTGATATTTTCACCAGACAAAGGCCTTTGCGGAGGTCTTCTAACAAATCTTATAAGGTTACTTGTTAACTTTGACCAGGAAAATAAAGATGTTTCATATATTACAATTGGTAAAAAGATTGAGAAAACAGTCTTAAAACTAAAAAAAGAGATAGTCGCCTCTTTTAATTTCGGCACTACTCTGCCTAATTTTGGAATGATTTATCCTGTCGCAAAAATAATTGATGATTATTTTCTTGGAGAAAAAGTTTCAGATGTAAAAATTTTATATACAAATTTCTCAAGTGTATTCTCACAAACACCTGAAGCCAAAACTCTCTTACCAATAAGACTGCCGGAAGTGTCCCAATCTTCTTCCTTTACTTTGTTTGAGCCTCCTCCCGCCGAAATTCTTCCCTCTCTTTTAAGACACTACCTGGAAATGTCTTTGTATCAAATTTTTCTTGAGAGCTATGCATCGGAGCAAGCAGCAAGGATGATTGCCATGAAAAATGCCACAGATAACGCAGGAGACATAATTGATTATCTAGAACTTGAATTCAACAAAGAAAGACAGGAGAGAATCACAAATGAAATTCTTGATATAGGAGGAGCAAGTTTTACGGCATCTTATGCATAAATCTGAAGGAATAATTATAAAAGTGCAGGGCCCAGTCGTTGATGTATATTTCAAAAATGTGCATCCATTTATAAATGAGGCTTTAGTTATTGATCTTAAAAACGGAAAAGAACTGATTCTTGAAGTTGCTTTTATAAACGGGGACAATGAGATAAAAGCTTTGGCAATGGGATCAACCGATGGTTTAACTCGCGGTATGAATGTCAGAAGAACTCATTCTCCTATAAAAGTTCCTGTCGGCTCTAAAACATTGGGAAGAATTTTCAATGTCCTGGGACAAACAATAGATGGAAAAGATTTCGACAGAAATGCTAAAGACATAAAATACAAAGCAATACACCAAAAAGCTCCGTCGCTTGTGGAACAGGAAACCAAACCTCAAATTCTTGAAACTGGTATGAAAGTCATCGACTTAATAACTCCCTTTACGAAAGGAGGGAAAATTGCAGTTTTCGGTGGGGCTGGAGTAGGAAAAACAGTTGTCGTTAAAGAACTTATAAGAAATATCGCAATGGAGCATAAAGGGCATTCTGTTTTTGCCGGAGTTGGTGAAAGAACAAGAGAAGGAAATGATCTCTGGCTAGAAATGAAAGAAGCAAAAGTTATGGATAAAACAGTTATGGTTTTCGGACAAATGAATGAACCTCCTGCAAATAGACTTAGAGTTGCTCTCACAGCCCTTACGATGGCTGAATATTTTAGAGATGAAAAACGCGAAGATGTTTTACTCTTTATTGATAATGTCTTCAGATTTGCCCAAGCAGGCTCTGAAGTATCAGCACTTTTAGGAAGAATGCCGTCAGCTGTAGGATACCAGCCTACTTTGGCAAGTGAAATGGGGAATCTACAGGAAAGGATTACGTCTACAAAAGACGGCTCTATTACCTCCGTACAGGCTGTTTATGTACCAGCGGATGATTATACTGATCCGGCACCCGTCACAATCTTTGCTCATCTTGATTCAACATTAACTCTAGAAAGATCAATTGCAGAACAAGGTCTTTATCCGGCAGTCGATCCGCTATCTTCTTCATCCAGAATTTTAGACCCCAATATTGTCGGCCAGGATCATTATAACGTGGCCCAGGAAGTAAAAAGGGTTCTTCAAAGATATAAAGACCTTCAGGATATTATTGCTATTCTTGGAATGGATGAACTGTCAGACGAGGATAAGCTTACTGTATCAAGGGCCAGAAAGATCCAAAGATTCTTAAGCCAGCCTATGTTCGTGGCTGAAATATTTACAGGACAGCCTGGAAAATATGTAAAGATAGAAGATACCGTAAAAGGATTTAAGGAAATACTCGAAGGGAAGCATGACAAGATTTCGGAAAGCGCATTTTATATGGCGGGGACTATAGAAGAAGTTGTTAAAAGAGTAAAATGATAGAGTATGAGTTTGGTTTTGGAAATAATAACTCCTGAAAAAGTCGTCTATAAAAATGAGATTGATGAAGCTCTAATTCCTACTGTAAATGGTCAAATAGGAATCTTGCCGGGTCATATAGGACTTGTTTCTAAAATAGTCCCAGGTGAGCTTGTGGTGAAAAAAGGAGGTAATCAAGATATTTTGGCAATAACAGGAGGTTTTCTTGAAGTAAATAAAGACAAAGTTACTATCCTTGCCGACTATGCCATAAGAGCAGAGGATATTGAAATTGCAAAGGTACAAGAAGCTCAAAAAAGAGCGGAAAAATTAATGGAAGAGAAACTTACCGAGGAAGAATTCAGAGTCAATGAAGCAGAAATGCTAAAAGCCATAACCCAACTTAGAGTTGCTAGTAAAATAAAAAGAAGATCTACGCCTCCTCGGTCCTAGCGAGGCTTTCCTCAGAAGCAGATTGTGTATTTGCTGGCGGTGGAAGCGGAAGCGGATCGACCAACATTAGATTATCTGCAGCTCTTCCGCCTCTTTTGATAAAACTTATTGTGTCAGAATCTCACCATTCTTCGTTCCCTGTATATTCAAATCTAATTCCTCCTTTAATATCCCCGTGAACTCTAGAAACATCAACCTCTTCAGGTCTTCCTGGAATTATTATTGTTTCGGATCTTGCTTCTATGCCCATAAACGCCTTCTTATTTGTAAATAGCCAAGTAATCTTTTACCTCGTCATATTTTTCCTGATCTATTTTGTCCGACCTTAAGTAATATCGAAGAAGACTGGAAATAGTAAACGCAGCATAGCACCTATATCCCCTTTTTTCAAGCAGCTGCACTCAGCCCTGCTCTCTGTCTACTAAAAATATGATGTCTTTTACACTAACACCACTTCCCTCCAACACTCCTATGGCAGGAAATTTACTATCTCCTTCCGTAATCAAATCATCGATGAGAACCGCCGTATCACCTTTACTAAATGACCCATCTATCTGTGCTCCGCTGTCGTAGGTTTTCTTATCAGTCCTGGGGGTTACCATCGGAATGCCAGTTACGTGAGAAAGAATAGAAACAATAGGAGTAATCGCAGTCGGAACATCAGCAAAAAGATCAAACTGTAAATCTTTCATTAAGTCCTGGTAAGCTTTACACGCAAGCAGCTTAACTTCAGGGAGTCGCGGATCGCAAGTCTCTTAAATTAACGTAAATTGGCGAAAGAGGCGCAGTCGGGTTCTTTTCATGAAGTTTTAATCTAAATGCACCAAATTTTATTGCTCCTATATTAAATAAGGCATCCGCAAGCTCTTTTTGTGTTTCTGTCATGCCTTCAGGATTGTTACGATAAAAATTAATTGTGTTTCTTAAATTTTGAGCCTCACGCCTGGCAGCCTGCCCGACTGTTTCATCTTTTGCTCTTGCAGCAAATATTATTCCCCTTGATGAGTTTATGATAATTCCCTTTCTGTCTTTATCCATTCCCGCTACCACTGTTTTTTGAGCATCTCCGCCCTGCGCTCCAATTCCCGGAACAAGAATCGGAATATTTGGAGCGATTTTTCTGATTTTTTCAAGCTCATCAGGATATGTCGCTCCAACTACAAGAGCTACATTGTTATTTTTGTTCCAGTGTCTTGAAACTCTATAAGCTACAGCCAAATAAAAGGGGACTTCTGTCTTGCCCGTAATTTCGAACAACTCAAGCATTTCTCTCCTATTGGCCGCAACTTTTTCTATGGAAATTGGCATGTCCTGAAACTCTCCCGCTCCTGGATTTGAGGTTCTTGCCAGAACAATCACCCCTTTATCTCCTCTTTCTAGAAATGGCCTAAGAGCTTCTTCTCCTAAAAACGGGTGTACAGTTACGGCATCATATTTATATCTATCAAAAGCCGCTCTCACATAGCCCTCATTTGTATTGCCAATATCTGCTCTTTTTATATCTCCAATTACTGGAATATAAGGATAACTAGTATGTATATAGGCAACAGTCTTCTCAAGCGCCATTTCTCCCTCCGGAGAATCTTCATAAAAAGCAATATTCGGTTTATATGCGCAGACCAAATCTGCTGTACCGTCTACAATTGTCCTGTTGAACTGAAAAGTCCCTTCTTCTCTTCCTAATTCTTTGAATTCTCCGGGAACCTTACCCCAATCGGTATCCAGTCCAACAGAAACAAAATCCCCTGTCCTCCATAATCTTTCAAGTTTTTCTCTAAAGTTTTGTGGTGCAGTTTCTCCCGGTTCAATTTGCCTAGACAGTTCGTTTGTTGGCATAAATTTAAGGCAGAAAGTTTCAAAAAGTACGATATCATAAGTTTTATTGGATGTCAATATGTAAAACAGTAAAAAATTTGCCATATTAGGAAAAATTTCATAAAATAATGGTGCAGTAAAAAAATGCCGGAGTAACTCAGTGGTAGAGTAGCTCTTTCGTAAAGAGCAAGTCGTGAGTCCAAATCTCACCTCCGGCTCAAATAATGATGCGTTTAATCGAAGTATGGCAAGGAATATAGATCATTCAAGACTTACAAGAAGACTGGAGAGTCAATCCAGAAAGAATTTAATCTTAAGTATACTGGGAATCATTATTGTTTTTTTTCTTCTGGTCAAATTCGGAATTCCTCTTCTGGTAGACTTCAGTCTTTATATATCAAACTCGAAAGGGTCAAGCTCTCCGAATAAACAAAATTCAACAGTTTTTATAAGCCCGCCTGTACTTGCTCCTGTACCAGCTGCTACAAACAGTGCTAAAATTTCTGTATCGGGAACTTCTTACCCTAATCAGACTATTGACCTCTATGTTAATGACAATCTTATAGATAAAACGGGGACAGATAAAAATGGTAATTTTTCTTTTGATGAAACTCTTAACCTAGGCGAAAATAAAATTAAGACAAAAGCGCACAAAGATAATCAGCAAAGCGATTTTTCAAATACGCTGGACGTCGTTTACAAAAATAGCGCGCCTCTTCTTGATCTGACATCACCGACTGACGGACAATCTTTTTCAAAAGACCAGAATACGGCAAATGTGACAGGGAAAACTGACCAGGGAGTAAAAGTTACAGTCAATGGATTCTGGGCGATAATCGATGAGAATAATAATTTTTCTTATACTCTACCTCTGCAAAACGGAGATAATCAGATAAAAGTAATTGCCACGGATGAGGCCGGGAATAAAACCGAAAAAGACATAAAAGTCACGTACTCTCAGTAAGCGCTGCTAAAATCCATATCCACATCATAAAAAAAACATAAAAAAGACTATTTATAAAAAAACTGTCAATAGTTAAGCTTATTACGGAAATTAAAAGTATCATTGCTGTAATATTTTTTTTAAGATTCTTATAGGCGATGTTTATAATCTTAAAATATAAATAGATATAAGA
>CAYZEE010000009.1:0-30520 GCA_964477485.1 uncultured Gammaproteobacteria bacterium | reverse complement strand
GTGCAAAATAAACTTGCCCCAAGGAATCTTAAAATTTTTGTCTCGGACAAAATTAAAACTGTTGATGAAATATTGGTGGCAACTGGTGCAGCAAAAAGCAAATCAGATGCAAAAAGGTTAAGAGAGCAAGGTGGAGTTTCTTTAGACAGCAGGGTTATAAAAGACTCTGCTGAAAAAATCGAGAGAGGAATATTAAAAGTAGGAAAAAGAAAATTTGTCAAAATAAAAACTGCCTCTTAAGTCTTCTTTATGAAAAGCAAAGAATCGGGTACAGTTCTAGTTGTTGATGGCGGTGGCAGGGGATCTGCGCTTGCAGATGCGTATGCTAAAAGTCCTTATGTAAGACGTATTATCGCTGTTCCAGGCAATGATTTAATGCAATCTGTCTCTGATAAGCCTGTTAGAATTTTCCCAGAGCTAAAACCAACAAGCATAAATGAAATTTTGGATATTTGCAAACAGGAGCAGGTAGATCTGGTGGATGTTGCCCAGGACAATGCTGTTGAGGCAGGTCTAGTCGATGCCCTAGAGCAGAGAAGTATTCCAGCGGTAGGCCCCACAAAAGCTGCCGGAGAGATTGAATGGAGCAAGGCATCTGCAAGAAAAATGGGCAAAGAGATCGGACTCCTTCAACCTAATTTCGGAGTTTTTACAACAATGATGGAAGGCATAGGATATGTTTTAGAACAACCTGCTAATAAAAGCTGGTTTGTCAAAGCGGATGGTCTTGCCGAGGGAAAAGGAGTGATGCCAATCGAAAGAAAGGAAGAAGCAAGGACTAGAATCAAAGAATTACGAGACAGACTTCCAGATACGGCAAGCGTTTATTTAATAGAAGATTGGATTGGCAGAGAACAAGAGCCTCACGAAAAAGGTGAAGAATTTTCGTATTTTGTCATTACCGATGGAAAAGTATTTAAAAGATTGGGAGCTGCTCAAGATCAAAAACGCCTTAACGATGGCGATCAGGGCCCAAACACAGGAGGGGTTGGGAGCAATGCTCCTCCCTTTTTGGTAACGCCAGAAATATCCTCAGCAGTAGATTCTGAAATAATAGCACCTGTTCTTGAATACTTAAGATCTATTGAGAGAAAGTATAAGGGAATTTTATATTTAGGAGGCGTTTATTTGCATAATCGTGGTAAAGTTTATGTCGTAGAATTCAACGCCCGTTGGGGAGATCCTGAAGTACAAGTTATCTTACCGGGACTACAAACAGACTTATATGAACTCGGACAGGCAGTTGTTAACCAAACCCTCCAAGACATAGAAATAACAACGGATGGAAAATATAGGATAGCTGTTGCGGGTGTTGCTAAAGGTATCCATATGAACATCAAAAAATAAAAGGCAAGGAAATTTTTGGGATCGATGATGTTATGAAAATGGATGGAATAAAAATCTATGGTGCTGGAGTTAAAAAAGAAACAGGAAGATATTATGTAAGTGGCGGAAGATTGTTTTATGTGGTTGGGGAAGGAGACAACCCAATTGAGACTAGGGAGAAAGTTTACTCGGCAATGGAAAGACTAAATGTTGAAGGAGATAATTTACATTTTAGAACCGATACCGGACTAAAAGACGCTGAGAGATTTATGAAAATGAGCAAACAAAAATAAAAATATGTTAATATTAATTTATGGAAGTTTTTAGAAAACATCAGTGGGTTTGGAAAGTTATTGTAATTGTTGCATCCGTGGCTCTTATTGCGGCGTCTGTTCTTCCTTTTCTTAGTCTTCGCTAAAATATGAACAAGTCAGGCTTGTTATGAATCTAAAAACTCCGGTTAGACTGGCCGGAAACATATTCGCAAGATATGCAAACCGTCTTGAAAAACTTGGCATAAAAAATTTGGAAGATTTACTCTATTATTTCCCCTTTCGCTACGAAAACTATTCTATTATTTCAAAGATAGGGCGGGTACAGAGGGGGGAAACGGTGACAATCAAGGGAACAGTGATTGATATAAAAAATGAATACACAAAAAGATGGAAAAGAATCCAGAAGGCAAAAGTCGCTGATGAAACCGGTGTAATTGATGTAATCTGGTTTAACCAGCCGTTTATCCTAAACATTATAAGAAAAAATGATAAAGTTTCTCTATCCGGGAAAATAGATTTATATCTAAATAAACTGGTTCTTCAGTCTCCTGAATATGAAGTTTTAGACAGTAAAACTGCCGGACAAACAATTCATACGGGCAGACTCGTGCCGGTTTATAGGGAAACAAGAGGGGTAACTTCAAAATGGTTAAGGAGACAAATTTTTAAAATTTTAAAAGACAGCCAAAAAGACCTAATTGAATACCTTCCGGATGAAATTATCCAAAAAGAAAATCTTATCAACTTTCCGAAAGCTATTGAGCAAATACACTTTCCCGATTCTTTAGAAGATGCAAATATATCCAGATACCGTCTCTCCTTTGATGAACTTTTTATGCTTCAGTTATCAGTTTTAAAGAAAAAAATAGAATGGAAAAGAGATCTAACAGGCCGTCCTTTTTCAATATCAAAATATAAAGACCGCATTGAAGAGTTTTGGGACAAACTGCCATTTGAGTTAACCCGCGCGCAAAGAAGAGCAGTTTCTGAAATTTTAAAAGACCTAGGAACAAAAAATCCCATGAATAGGCTTTTGGAAGGAGACGTTGGAAGCGGAAAAACAGTTGTAGCAAGCATTGCGATGTACTTGGCATATCTTAATGGTTTTCAATCTGCTATGATGGCGCCGACCGAAATCCTTGCCCGGCAACATTTCGATACAATTTCGAACCTCTTGTCGCCATTTGGAGTCAATGTTGAATTAATTACCGGTTCCAGTCGTAAGACGTCAAAATGTTACGATGCGCGTAAAAAGCGGCGGAGGATATTTGATATTGCTATCGGTACCCATGCCCTTCTTTCGAAAAAAATTAATTTTGAAAAATTAGGTCTGGTTGTTATAGATGAACAACAGAGGTTTGGAGTTGAGCAGCGGGCAATAATAAGGAAAAAGGGAGAGAATCCGCACTTTCTCACAATGACGGCAACGCCAATTCCAAGAACCGTAGCGCTGACTCTTTATGGAGACCTAGATCTTTCATATTTAGACGAAATGCCCAAAGGCAGAAAATACATAAAAACATGGCTTGTTGCACCTGAGAAGAGACAAAATGCGTATAAATGGATAAAAAATCAAATCAGACAAACAAAATCTCAAGCTTTTATTATCTGTCCATTTATAGAAGAATCCGAGACCCTGATATCTGTTAAATCTGCGGTAAAAGAGTTTGAAAGGCTTAAAAAAGAAATTTTTCCAAATCTCAAACTCGCGCTTCTTCACGGAAGGCTAAAAAGCAAAGAAAAAGAAACTGTTTTAAATAATTTTAAGAATGGCAAAATTGATATACTGGTTTCAACGCCTGTAGTTGAAGTTGGAATTGATATTTCTAATGCAACGATAATGTTAATTGAGGATGCGCAGAGATTTGGTCTCTCACAACTTCATCAACTGCGGGGCAGGGTCGGCAGGGGAGAAAAACAGTCATATTGTCTTTTATTTGCACATTCTGAAAGTGAAAAAACCATTGAAAGACTTAGGGCAATGGAAAAAGCTTACGTCGGCGCAGAACTTTCGGAACTTGATTTAAAACTTCGGGGGCCCGGAGAAATTTACGGGACAGCCCAGCATGGGGTGCCAGAACTAAAAATCGCATCTTTCTCTGATTTTGCCTTAATTGAAGAAACAAGAATAGAAGCTGAAAAAATATTTCCAAGACTCAAGGATTTTTCGTTTCTTCTTGAAAAAACTAAGGAGGCAAGTGTAAAACAAATCTCTCCTGATTGAAAAGGCAACGTGCTTTTGTTAAAATTCTTCCAAATGATGCACCTTGAAGGACACCAGCCAAGCTTTTCTTTAGTCTTTGATGAATTCGAAGAAGGAAGTTTTAGAGAATTTCTTCCTTTTTCAGACCTCAACAGATGGGTCGAGGAAAATAGTTTCTTAGATAGAGCAGCTACCGCACTTGGAGTTTGGGGAAGATTGGGTCAAATTAGAGCATTAAGTTTCCTATCCTACGTAGGACCGTCTCCTGAAATGCAGTATTTTACTGGCTATACGCACCACAGATTAGACCACTCTCTGGTTGTAGCAATGGTGGCCGGAGAAATAGGAAGGCGAAATAATCTTTCTCAATCCAACATAAAGCTGCTTGAGACGGCTGGGCTTTTACACGATATCGCGATACCGGCTCTGGGAGATGCAATCAAATCAGTTGATCCTGAAAATCTGGATGAAGAAAAATTCTGGCATGAATGTTTGGACGATAAAGGAAAAAAATTTCTAAAAGATGAGGGGTTGGACATCCAGGAACTTGATAGAACTATTACTAATGGTGGAGTACCAGGTCAAATTCTTGATATAGCTGATAGGCTTACTTACACAATGAAAGACCTTTACCATACAGTAGATGTAGGAAATAAGATAAATGTAAATCCATATCTTATCGAAATAAGATACCCTCTTTCTCATCACCCAAATATAGGCAACGTTTATAAGGATGTTTCCGTTGACCAAAAAAAGGCTTGGTGTTTTTTACAGATCCGCAAAGTCTTGGCGTGTTTCTTCTACTTCGGGCATTAATGTTTAGGCACCTATATATGGAACCGACGAGTCGGGGAAGGGATCTTTTTGTCGCAAACCTTATAAGACCATTCTATGCTCCTGACGGATCGAAAGAACTCACTCCGCAGGAATTGCGAAAGATGGCAGACAGAGAACTTCTTGAAACTCTCGCAGAAAAATACTGCACTTCCCCAGATCCTGAATGGATATATCAGGCATTAACAAACTGGTATGCAAAATACGAAACATGCGATAGTTTTGAAGAAGCAAAAGCAAAACAAGAAGAGTTAGAAAAAAGAAAATTATTGGTAATAGGAATAAAAGAATGCAAGGGATTTGATCCGGCAACTTCGTATAAAGTAAGGGATGAAAAAGGAAAAGTTTTGGCTTTTCGGGATCTAGATCCTATTATGACAGGCCAGATAGAGAGAATAGAACATGAGACTCACGGGATTCATGTTTTCTATACTGATATCTCGCATGACTCATCTCTTAACAGCTTATTGGATCAGTCCACCTTGCGCAGAATCCTCAGATAGGTTAAAATACAAAGATGCCACAGGAACCAAAAGAAAGACACTCGAAGCAAAGACAAGGCAAAAGAAGGGCAAGTATTAAATTGAATCCTCCCAAAGGGTTGAGGTGTTCAAACTGCGGAGCCCTGATACTGCCTCATCGAATATGCCCAAGCTGTGGTTATTATAAAAGAAAACAGGTATTAAAGACCAAAAAAAAGAAAGAGAGAAAAGAAGAAAAATCCGCCTGAACGCACCAAAATGAAAAATCCCTATGACGCGAGACACAAGAAAAGACAAGAATTAGTCGAGGATCTTTTTAGAATAAGTTTCCATAATCAGTCCGTAAACCCCAGAGTATTGGATATTTTTTCCCACAAGAATTTTATTGACAAGAACATTCAAAAGGGAGCATCGGAATTCCCAATTGATAAAATAAATAAAATTGACCTGGCTATCCTTCGCCTTGCTGTTTATGAACTTCTGGTTGAAAGAAAAGAACCGCCAAAAGTAATAATCGATGAAGCAATAGAGCTGGCCAAGGAATATAGCGGAGAAACAAGCCCTGCATTTGTCAATGGCGCGCTTGGAAATATTGTCAAGAATATTTATGATAAAACTTCCTAAATTTAAAAATAAAAATCTTTTTGAGCAGGCTTTTATACATAGATCATACCTGAATGAAGCAAAAGAACAAGTTTCTTCCAATGAACGGCTGGAATTTTTGGGAGACAGCATTCTATCGTTTGTGGTTTCCCAATATCTTTACAATAAATATCCGAATTTTGATGAGGGCAAATTGACCAATCTTCGTTCGATGCTCGTTAACACAAGAACCCTAGCGAGCGTTGCCAAAACACTGGGTTTTGGCAATCTTTTAAAACTCTCAAAAGGAGAAGAAGAGTCTATGGGACGGGAAAACATCAGTCTTTTAGCAGATTCTTTCGAAGCTTTTATAGGAGCGCTTTTTTTAGATCTTGCGACCGAGGAAGTTTCAAATTTTTTAAATTTAGTTCTCTTGCCAAAAGCGGATATATTTTTAAAAAAAACAGCTCTTAAGGATCCAAAAAGTCTTTTGCAGGAGCTTATTCAAGCAAAAAAACAACGGTCTCCTGTCTATTCCGTAATTAAAGAAGAAGGACCACCGCATAGGAAGATTTTTACAATAGCAGTTTATGTAGATAAAAATCTTTTGGGGAAGGGATATGGAAAATCAAAACAGGAAGCAGAAAAAAACGCAGCCAAAAAAGCACTGGAAACCCTAAAGTCTTGAGGAAAATAGAAAATAATGTTAAAATCTAAATATGGCAGTTGTAATAAGACTTAACAAAGTTGGGAAAAAAGGAGAAAGTAAATACCGAATCGTTGTTAAAGAGAAACGAAGCAAAAGAGATGGTAAGGCTATTGAAACGCTTGGGTGGTATGAAAAAAAAGAAAAATCAATTTCAAAAAATATCGATATACAAAGGTATAAATATTGGCTCTCGGTGGGAGCCAAACCAACTCCGGCAGTTGCAAAATTAATTGAATCATGAAAAAAGCCTTATCCTACATTGTCTCATCTATTGTTGAAAATCCGGAAAAACTAGACATCCAGGAAGACGTATCAGAGGATCTAGTAAGTTTTAAAATCACAGTTGATAAAAGTGACATGGGAAAAATAATAGGTAAAAATGGAAGAGTTATCCGCGCAATAAGAAACGTATTAAAAATTCCTGCTATCAAGCAAAATAAAAGAGTAAACATAGAACTGCAGGAGTTCTCCAGCTAGAACTGTTCATGACGATTACAATCGTAACACTATTTCCCGAAATGTTTAAAGGACCTCTTGAATATTCAATTATTAAGAACGCGAAGGACGCAGGATTAGTTAATATAAACTACTTAAACATAAGAGATTTTGGCATAGGAAAACATCGAACTGTGGATGATAGACCATATGGAGGGGGCATAGGCATGATAGTAAGGGTTGACGTTTTAAACAAAGCTATAGAATTTGCGAAAAAACAATATCCAAAATCCAAAATCATACTCCTTGATCCGGTTGGAAAAATTTTTAATCAGAAAAAGACAAAAGAATTATCTACTCTTTCACATTTAATACTTCTCTGCGGACACTACGAAGGCATTGACGCAAGAATAAGAAATTTTGTTGATGAAGTAATCTCTGTTGGAGACTTTATACTAACTGGAGGGGAAATTCCTGCTATGCTGATCGTTGATAGTGTGGTAAGGCTCCTGCCTGGAGTCCTTGCAAAAAACGCTGTAGACGAAGAATCTTTCTCGGGTAGTGAAAAAGGGACTCAGTATCTTGAATATCCCCAATACACAAGACCAAAAACTTACCGAAATCTTAAAGTGCCGAAAATCCTACTATCCGGGGACCACAAAAAAATAGAAGAATGGAGACGAAAAGAATCTTTTAAAATTACTCTAAAAGTCAGATCGGACCTTATTAAAAAGGAGAACTAGGAGCGGAAGCTGATGCGCCCGGAGCAATCAGACTGCCTGGTGAGATATTATAATAATTCCAGGAAGACAGTTTATCAATAAATTGTAAATCATTTTTAGAAACAGGTTGAACAGGTTTGTCTTCATTAAATTCTATATTCGGCAGGGGTTTGTAGAAGAACATTACTGCTATGTTCGACGAATCTTCTCCCTGCTCGATACTTGTTACCTCGCAGAGAGGAAATGATTTATAAAGCTCATTTACGAAAAGACTGGACTGTTTTGGCCCTGCTTTGATATTTAAAGACAGCTTTAGAAAAGGGAACCCTGAGGTATTTGAAGGTGTTTGCGATAAATCGCCGACTTGAAATTCATAGTCCGACAGTAAAGCACCAGACTTTACTGCAGCAAGTGACACAGCATTAAGAACTCCCTCAAAATCTTTATCTACCGGCAAAGCTTTGGAAACAAGCCCAAGTTGAGAGTTAAGAGTTGCATCATTCATTCCTGACAGAAGATTCAAATTATTTTTTAGTACAGCTAATTTGTTGGCTTCGTTTTTCGCTTCCTTTTGAAGATTTGATAACTCGCTAGTTCTGGGAATAATCATTGTTAAAAAAAGTATGACGCACACTATAATTATTACCATATAAAAAATATGTTGCTTATAACGTGCGTAAATAATTTTTATAGTGTTTAAATCTATATTTATTTTTTTGTTCATAATGTATCTGCTTCCAGAGAAAGGGAATATACTCCAGCTTTGACATCGGCCGTAAGGCCATCAACCGTGATATCTTTAATTACCATTCTGTTTTCTGCCATTGATATTAAACCATTCAATAAGCTATTTATGGATAAGAGGGATTTTGAAGATACAGTTAGAGAAATTTTACCCTCATTAACTGTCATCGAATTTATAGAGACATCGCTTGGTATTTTCTGAAGGATTATATCTATCCAAGAGGTAAAATTAGGTCTCTTGTCAATAATGCTTGAAATACTCTTTGCTCTATCGTTTATAGCAAAAAGCTTTGCTTCTTTTTGACGCAGCTGCGATAAGCTATAAAGCACTCCATTCTCTTGTTTTTTCAAAGCCGAAGGAGAAAACTCTTGAAACAAGAAAAACAATATAATTGCCATTACCAAGATGACAAAAAGTCCGCCTATTGCAAGAATGCGAAAAGTTCTAAGTACTCTCGAGGATTTTGTATCATTTTGTATAGGAGGACGAAGATTTATTTCACTTTTCATAATCTCTCATCGCAAGTCCTACAGCGATAGTATAATCCGGTGCGTTTTCAATAATTTCCGTTGGCAGATTTTGACTTGCAAGCGCCTCCCAGGGATTGGCAATAACTGTTTCCGTGTTTACTTTATTAGCAAAAAAGACATCTATTCCCGGAAGCCTCGCTGTTCCTCCGGAAAGAACTATCTGTCTTATTGGCTTATCATCTTTATATTTTTCCGAATAATAAGCCAGAGCTTTCTTGATTTCTTCGGCAATTGAATTAAGAATCGGCTCTGTGGCCTTGCCAATCTTTCCTCCAAGAACTTCCTTTGAAACGCCATAAATCTTTTTATACTCCTCAGCCTCTTTGGGGGTGAGTCCGAAATCCGCAGCAATTGCCCGGTTAATAGCAGCGCCTCCGGTTGGGATCGAATAGACAAAAACCATAACGCCTTCTCTAATAATCGCAAGAGCCGTACTTGCGGAGCCGATACTCACAATAAGAGAAATAGGAAAATTATCACTCCTAACAAGCGCCCGGACAGTTGCCAATATGTGAGTTTCTACCGCATTTATTGAAAAGCCAGCCATTGCTAAAATTTTTTGATATTTATTTATAAGATGCATCGGCGCTCCAACCATAAGAACCTGCATTTTTTCTCCAATTGTTGCTTTTTGCGGCTTTTTTAGAATAGTCCAGGCAAGATTAATTGTTGAGAGAGGTACGGGAATATATTCCTCTGCCTCCCAATAAATGGCGGACGAGAGTTCTTTGTCTGACAGCATAGGCATTTCTATAACTTTTGTATAAACCTGATTTTCCGCCAGGGCAACATTTGCGTATTTTGTCGTGATTTTTGCATCTGTCACGGCTCGAGTCAGCGACTTTGCCATTTCTTCCTCATCCAGTGGAAACTCCGATAACATACCTTTTGGAGGAGTAGGAGTAATAATAGATGCGTCCAGCAAAAATCCTTCTTTTTGTCGGGATAACCATACAATTTTTGTAGTTGATATTCCGATATCAAGACCGAAAGGTTTTTTGTTCATGTACTTTTATCGCGGGACGAAAAAGCCGTAATTAAAAAATTCCGAAGGAAGTTGAGGATAACCCTGAAAAACATTGATCATGCGGGCTACTGTACCGGATGTCCCGGTTGATGAAATTACATTTCCCTGAGAAGGTAAAGCTACGCTTCCGGCTACTCCAATTGAGGTATCCGTGTACAAAGGGACAATTCTGACTACAAGGCCATTTGTAACACTAATTGGGGTTGAATAAATAAAATTTATTCCATCCACCATAGTTCCTCTCGAGGGTGAGATATGGAGAAAGTTGTTGCCGCGCGGACACCCAGTGTCGTAAACGTACCGTTTCTGCGTGTACACGCCACCGGATCCGGTAATAACTAAAATCTCCAAAGCTGCGTTATTGCAATCGCCCGATGAGTCACCCCAGTATATAGTGAGGGAGCTGCCAGACCATGGACTGCTCCAAACAGGGTTATTAGATGCATTGTGCGGCACAAGCCACAAATCCGTACCTTCATCCCGACGAATCGTATTGCCGCCATTTAAGAGAACTTGTGTTCCGCTTTGCGCAGCGATATTGGTAGTATAACTTGCATTAGCTGAAAATGACCCAGAGCCTATCGAAGTTCCCGATTGAAGTTGCTGCTGGATGCCTGCCTCTGCGGCAGACAGGGCTTTGGCAGAATTTGCTTCCTCAGTTGAAGTACGAAGACTGGTTATGCTTTTTGAAACTACAGATAAACCAACTGTTGCGGCAATTACCATTACCAAAACTACTATTAGAAGGGTTTGCCCTTCTTGACTGTTTCTTGCCATAATTACTCTGATTTAAGAGTATCAATCATTTATAATTGTGTCAACCCTGTTTGACGGGGTCAACTAATAATTTCTCATGGTGACTGACGTCTGAAACGGTATAGTTGCCTGTCTTTCAAAAAAACTGCTGGTAGTTTGCGCTGAAAGAGTAGCGTTTATCCCAATCGTGACAGGAGAACTAAGACTATTTTGAAGGCAGGTAAACCAGCATGAATTAACAGTAACGGAGGAGTTTGTGTCCACAAGAGGAATGCTTGCCGATGCGCTTGTTGAGGCAATTTGGCCATTTGGCGGATGGGCGATAGAGTCCAGACATGAAAAAGTTGTAACTCCGCCGTCAAAAGATGTTATTTTAACATAATTATATTTCGGCAGGGGCGGAGTTGGAGTAGGAGTTGGGGTGGAAGTGGGAAGAGGAGTCGGGGTAGGGGTAGGAGTTATATTAACAACCAGATATTCGCTAAAGGAAACGGTAGTTGTGCCAGGATTAGAAATAGGAAATACAGAAGGGGGAGTTGAACCTGCGGTATAGTCAGCATATCGATACAGTAAATTAGCATAATTACCCAGTATTCCTACATCAAGACTTATAAGAGGACCGGCCGTGCCGCAAGCTCCTGCGCCTCCAACATAACCGTAGACACCCAACCACAGTACTTGACCTGCGGTAGTATTAAAAGAAGGTGAAAAATTAAAACTTACCCATCCTGCTGCTTGTGTTGTTGGAATTAAAATCCCGTTGCTTGCTGCTATCAAATTTCCTGGAAAATTACTGCCGTCATCAAGGTAAACTACCATATAAACTGTCCCCGAATATCCTGTTGTATTTCCCGATAAATAGGCATAGCCTTGAGAAACGGTTCCTGCCTGAGCAGTGGTTATGGGACTTAATTGTTGTGCGCGGATACGATTACAGTTACCTGTTGCATTTCCGCCTGCAGTCTGATAGCCAAGATAAACAGTTGTAGATGCGGCAACTCTTTTTACCAGGGTTTTTTCTGATCGCAAGGTCAGACTTGCAATTTTTGACAATAACATCGATGCCTCTTTTTTGCCTGACATAATAAACCTCTGAATAAAATCGGCTATTATTGAAAAGCCCCCTTTCTCCTTTTTTGGAGCGATAATTTTCGGAGAAATAGTAGAAGGCGAATACGTAAGAAGACTGCAGTTTGTAACATAATTTGTGCCGTCTGTGCTTACCCCTCCGAATGACTGCGAGTATCTTATCATTCTTGACATTTGCGAAACTGCATAGTCGCCGTTTCTTCGGACAATATCAATGGTATTTGTTTTGGTTGCGCCCCGGAAAGCAGAATATAAAATAGACATAATTATTCCGCCGACTATAAAAATAACAAGAATTACCACCAAAAGCTCAACCAAGGTGAACCCCTTTCTGAAATTTAAATTTTTTTTATTCATAATTCCTGATTCATAATTCTTTTTATGGCGAGCCTGTATTACTATTATCTGTAACGCAAGACACAAGTTGAACCTGATGACAGTAGAGATTTGAAGAGTTTGTACATTTGCTGTCCGACCAGGAAACCGTAGTCGTTACCTTTGTACCATATGGGCTGGTGGCATTACATGATGAAGAGCTCTGTTCAATATCAACTTCTCGAGCATATGGATAAACATTTTGTCCGGATGTCTCTCCAGTGCCTTCGCATCCCTGCACTGTTCCATTTTTTTGAATAAGAGTAGAACTGTTTTGATCCAGACAGTAGCTTCCTGTCGGATAATTAGAGGTAAACGTATCCCAATTAGACAAAGCCAGATTGCTGACTATCTCCAGTCCCTCCCGGGCAAAACTTGTTGCCTGATTTTGGCTTTTGCTAAATTGCGCATTATTAAGAGCGGATAACACCGCAACTACAATTGCAGAGATTACAAGAACCGCAGTTCCTAGCGCCACCAAAACCTCCACTATCGTCTGTCCGCAATTTTTATTTTTCATCTCTCATCTTTCTTCTTTTACTGGATAGAAATATTTCCATTTGTATCTATAATCACATTTTTCGTCTGCGAGAATCCTGTTATACCAATTGTACCATTCCAGGAAACTCCGCCTGTTAAAACAGGAAAGAAGATCGAAGTAGGCGGAGTTGGGCTGGCCGCAAAACTGACATTTTGGGGGAACGTCCCGAATGAAACGTTATAATAATTGCCGGTGCATCTTACATCGAGCTCGTAATTTGTATTAGGATTACCAGAAATACATGCAGGTACGCCACCGCAGAGCCTAACTTCATAGCCGTCAAGCGCTGTCGTTACTGCGCAAGAAGACGGCTTAACCTGGGACAGGGCGCGGGATTTTGCCAGATTAAGCACGGTTGCGAAATCATTTGCCGCAGAATCAACAGTTTGCGACCGATTATAGTTTACAAACGATGCAATTCCCAGCATTGATAAAATAGCAATAATCGAGAGAACAACCATAAGTTCAATGAGGGTAAAACCAGCACCACTTTCCAAAATTCTTTTTTTCAATTCTCTTATTGCATTACCATTATATTTAAGTCTTTTTTCTCTCATTCTTGCAAGTTTTTCAATTGGATATGCTTCATAATGCATAAAAGTGGTGCTGGGTAAATCCTTCAGATTTATTTTTTTATTCATGATTCTTGATCCATAATTCTAAGATTATGGACTCTCAAGCATAAACAAGTTACCACATCCGCTATATCCATTGAGCGCGCCGCTCGCCGCAGCGGAAGAGAAATCAAGAGCAGCCCATGGATTACCGGTTGTTCCATAACCCGAATCGTTTGTGTTTTCAAGACATGCAACTAAAAAATACTTCATATTAGAATTCGCAGTTCCATAACCATATACTCCATTATTATTATAAGAGGCAGGGAGGGGATCCGTTGGAATTTTTGAAAGATAAGTTGTTGTGCAGCTAGGAGCGTTTCCAAAAAAGGTGGGCGAGCCGGTTGGACAATTGATTAAACTTCCAGAAGTCGGATAACTACCTTGATCTGCATTGTAGCGCTCAAGAGCTGATTGGATCTGTCGAAGATCTGATTTGCGCTCACCATCCCGCGCTTTTTGTCTGACATTGGTAAAGTTTACAAAAAGAATAGCGGAAAGAATTCCGATAATTGCTATAACCACAAGAAGTTCAATGAGGGTGAAACCCTCATAAGTTGAGAGTTGAAAGTTGAAAGATGAAAGTTTTTTCATACTAACTTTGCTTTGCAAGATTTTATACTTGATGTCAATATTGCAACAATCTCGTTGTATTCATCTAATTCCTTATCAGCTGCAGTAAAACTTAATAATTTAGAAATTTTGATAATTTTTAACCAATATCTTTTTCCTTCGCTTCTCTTAAGGCAACTGTCAATTTTTGAATAAAATCACGCTTTGATTAAGCATCTTGTGCTTCCTCGGTATTTGCGCCTATCGATGTTCCAGCTCTTATTAATTGACCATCTATCGCAAACCCCGCAGGTGTTTTTGGTAAACTACTTGCTAACTTTATAATCCTAACCGCAAACTGTAAAAGCCGGTCAAGGAAATTCTTCTTTCAATCCTTATTTGATATTAATCTTTTTCCTTTCATTTTTCACTGTCTAATATTTTTCAATTTTCAATTTTCAACTTGGCTATGGATTGCTGAGCTCATACGCCCAACTAGTCTGACAATTCGTAAGCGTGAATGGGGTGGGGGTAGGAAGAGGAGTCGGAGTTGGGGTAGGAAGAGGAGCTGAAGTAGGGGTAGGAGTTGGGGTGGAAGTGGGAAGAGGAGTCGGGGTAGGAGTAGGACCGGTATATGGATTTAGCGAAACTGCCGTAAGGGCCCACGGATAAAGCGATGCGCAACAACTCCAAGACATAGTTATAGAACCCGTAGTTGATGTAGATAAATAGCTGGCTGCTCCTGTTATTACGCTAGTGCTACCTATGGTGTTCCACATTTGCTTTTGACTACCGTTAGGAGATGTGGCGTCATTTCCAGCATCAGAAAAATTATCCTGGACTACTCCACCGGCCACACTATTAAGAGACACTGAAGCCGTAGTGCTACTGCCCATTGCTGCGTTGTAAGAATAAATAGGACTAGTTTGGTCAACTCCTGACCAGATTGCAGCTCCCGCTACGGCGTATGTATTTACGTTAAAGTTTATTTGAAGCGTATTCGTGCCGGATGCAGGACTCTTAAGATACCATATCTCCGAATCTGTTGTGCTATCTGAAGACAACTGCGCAACTTCTTTTGTAAGAGATCCCCCCGCGTAGGTTATGCTGTTTACTTTTACCCATGGAGACTGATAATAGTAGGCCGATACGCCAACTGTAAGAATACTATTTGTGAGTCCACTAGGTACGGCAAATGTCCAGGAAAGAGTACTTCCTCCGGTAGAACCAGTTACTGAATCTGTTGCAGATGAGTAAGTCGCCGCGGCAACTTCTTTTATTGGCGGTTTTTCAGCCTTGGGAATAAGACCGGCAATAAATTTGAACACATTTGGAATTAAACTTGCCGTAGTCCCTTGAGTGTCATTTTTATTTTCAAGACAACCTGCTAGTCTGTAACCGTTACCAACAGTATTATAGTAATAATTCCCATTATTAAACCAGGTTGAACCGCTTGGATCCATGGGGATTGTCTGCAAATAACTTACAGTACAATCAGGAGCATTCCCAAAGTAGGAAGGCGACGTAATCGGACAGTTCGCATCAAGAGTAGTCATTCCCCCCGAAACCACTGATTGCACAGGATATGCTCCCTCATCTGACTTGTAAGCTTCAAGAGCTATTTGGATTTTACGAAGGTCTGATTTGCGCTCACCATCCCGCGCTTTTTGTCTGACATTGGTAAAATTTACAAAAATAATCGCAGCAAGAATTCCTATAATCGCTATAACCACAAGAAGCTCAATCAAGGTAAATCCTTTTCGGTAATTTAAAATTTTAAATTCGAAATTTGAAATTCTTATCATCATGGACTGTCAAGTTCATAATAATAATTACTCGTACAACCATAAGGCGCTCCCCAGCTCCCTTGAGGATCGTTTGTATTTTCAAGACACGCTACTATCGAATATCCATTGCTTGTAGCAGAATAACTATAGTTTCCGTTATAAAAATTACTAGGATCGTTAGCCCAGGATGTTCCAAGCGGATCGATTGGAATTTTTGAAAGATAAGTTGTTGTGCAGCTAGGAGCGTTTCCAAAAAAGGTGGGCGAGCCTGTTGGGCAATTCGGAAGTAAGGCATATGGAACAGATGACACACTGGGGTAGTACCCCTGATCCTGTCTATACATTTCCAGAGCTGCCTGAATTTGACGAAGATCAGATTTGCGCTCTGCGTCTCTGGCTCTCTGCCGGGCACTTATATAATTTGCTACTACAAGGGCGGTTAAAATACCAATAATTGCAATAACAATAAGAAGCTCAATGAGGGTAAACCCAGCGCCACTTTTCAATATATCTAGGTTGATTCTTTTCTCTTTACGATCCGGATCTTCACTAAAAGTGGTGCTGGGTAAATCCTTTTTTGAAATTTGAAATTTATTTTTCATTTCAAATTGAAAATTTAAAATTGAAAATTTTTATGGATTGACGTTCGGACTTGATACGCCATAATTACAAGGATAACTTGAGGAAGCCCCACAATAAACGCCCGCCGGTACATTGGTACACGTTGACCCTCCACTGCATGCCTGCGGATCCTGGCTTCCTCTTTCAAGATTAGCATAGAGATAATATGCCTGTACTGTGGAGTAATAAACATAGTTACGGGTAGGAGAAGTAGGATCTTGCGGCAAAGTATTCACATACGGAGTCCACGGTTGCCCCCAATCTGCTATCGAGCTGTCAAGTCGAACAATTCTATAAGTAGGTGTCGTCGTAGACGATGAAGGATAGGAACCATTGTCATTATAATATGCTTCCAAAGCTCTCTGAAGCTGTTCCAAATCCGATTTTCGCTCAGAGTCCCTTGTCTTTGCCAATTGCCCCAATGGGTCCAGAATTGTAAAAAGAAGTGATGCCATAACCCCGATAATAACTATTACCAATATAAGTTCTATAAGCGTAAACCCGACGTCATCCTCTCTTAAAAATTGATGCTTGTTAGAGCTATTTGAATTAGTTTGTCTCCGAGGAAAAGAGCAAGGAAGGTTCCCAGGACTAAAAAAGGACCAAAAGGAATTGTTGCTCCCTTGAATCTTTTTTTCTTCCATATAATCAGTATGCTGCCTATAATTGCTCCTGTCAAGAAGGCTACGTATAGGGCCACGACAATCTTCGGAAATCCCAGAAAAATCCCCAAAAGAAAAACAAGTTTTACATCGCCAAAACCCATTCCTTTGCCTTTGGTAATAAAGTATAAAAATAAAAAGAAGAGAAAAGAAAATATCGCGGAAAATAAATGATTGCTAAGTTGTTGGATTGTTAAATTGTTTGAATTGTTGTTAATAGTTAATTGCAAATTGTAAATTATTGCTATGACAATAGCCGGATAGACGATTTTATCGGGTAAAATACCATATTTAAGATCAGTGAAAAAAATTACAATTAGAGAAGACGCGATGAATAGATGATATAGATAGTTTAAGATAAATTGAAAACTGAAAACTGAAAACTGAAAATTTGCTGGGTTGAGCAAATAAGAATAAACTAAAACAAATGTAATTCCCGTGATAACTTCAACAATGGGATAGTAGACCGAGATGGGGGAGCGACAATACCTGCATCTGCCTTTGAGAATAATAAATGAAATAACCGGGATTAAGTCATACCATTTTAAAATTTTCCGGCAGGACTCGCAATAAGACCTGCCCTTGAGTACAGACTCATCGCGGGGAAGTCTGTCTATTAAAACATTCAAAAAACTACCAACCGATAAACCAAGTAAGAATAATAAAAAAATTAGCACAAATATAGAATAACACAAATTCCCTCGTTATAATCAACATTAACTTTGATATAATTTAAAATATTCATACATGTGAAAAATCAATTTTTTAAGAAATCTCCACCTTTTATTATTTTTTTAACTGTTTTCTTAGTTTACGTACATCATCTCTGCCCGTCTATTTTTGGTTTTGACAGTGGGGACTTTGCAAGTGCAATTATAACAAGAGGCGTACCTCATGCATCAGGATACCCTTTATATACGATGTTTGGAATCTTGTTCAGCATGCTTCCTGTCCATCAAACGATTGCATGGAAAATCGGCTTATTTTCAGCATTGTCCTCAGCTGTTTCCGTCGTTATTATTTATCTAATAATTCAAGAACTCCTGGAAAATAAAATATTATCTATATTTTCAGCCTATACAGTTGCTTTTTTCTACCCTTTCTGGCTTTACTCAGAGGTAGTAGAGGTTCTTTCGCTTAATAGTTTTTTTGTTCTACTGCTTGTTTTTTTAGCAATCAAATTTCATAAAACTAAAAAGAATTTCTATATATATTTATTATCCTTTGTCACGGGATTGTCTTTAACCAACAATGAAGTTATAATATTGCTTTTTCCGGCAATTTTTATTGTCTTTCTATCAAACTGGAAGATTATTTTTAAACCGGCAACTATTCTTCGATGTATTTTCCTTTTTACTCTTGGCTTAACGCCTTATGTATATATTCCAATAGCTGCTTCCTTTAAGCCACTTATAAACACCGATAACGCAGTATCCGTTCAGAATTTTCTCCACCTCGTATTAAGAAAGGACTATAGTTGGGGGATTGTAACAAAACAACCATTTCAACTCACCCAATTATATGTGTATATTATCACTCTAGCCAATGAGGTAGGTATCCCAGCGCTTGTAGTAACAGCAATAGGAGTTATTTACCTGGCTACCAAGAAAGAATTTACAGTGCTACTGATGCTACTCGCAGGCTTTATTCTAACAGGACCATTCTTCTTCATATATTCGCGGACTCCTTTGGTAGGATATTTCAAAATAGGACAGCTCGAAAGATTTGTAATTTCTTCTTCTATATTGCTCTACCTTATACTGCCTTATGGGATATATCTAATATCTATCATCGTTGATAAATTACTTATAAAGCTGGCTCATAAAACTTCTTCTATAAAGAGAAAAAGTTTTCTCCCAATCATACTATTAATTTTTTTTATATATCCATATCATCTTTTTTCCTCTCATTATTCCAGCACTGACCTTCATAATGTATGGATAGGGGATAATTTAGCTACCGATGTGCTTATGTCTCTGCCTAGGAATACTGTTCTTCTTTTGTACGACGATACAACAGCTTACAATACCGAGTACTTGCAACTGGCCAAAAATACACGAAGAGATGTATTTACGCCGACAGATAATCCTGTCTTGGGTAAATATATTCGCAATAACAAAACATTATTTACTAAGGTAGGAACTCTGCTTGGTAGATATAAAGATCTATCCGATAATAAAGATTCATTGGTCCTTCTTATGTTTTATTCTCTTAAGAAGCCTGTATTTTATCTGTATCTTCCAGCATACGATCCTGAGAAATATAACAAAGTAATAATTTTTATTCCTCATGGATTACTGCTTAAACCCGCAGACGAGACTGATCTTAGAATGAGTGAGAAGGATTTTATAAAACAGCAAAATAAATTGCTTGCAAAGACCCACATTGGGGATTTAATAAGCCACAAAAATCTTATAGATACAAATTACAATTTCCTGTATATAAGAAGCGTGTATAGACATGCTCTCATAAACACTGCCATACACTTAAGATACTATTACAAAGACAAAAAGGAAGCTCAAGTTTATATCGACAAGGCAAAAGAGCTGGACCCTAATGATTTCTAAATGTTTAGTCTTCCCGATATGCCTTTGACCCCATCTTTAATACCGCGTATGTACCATAGAAAGACAGCTGGATTTCTTTGTCTAGACATCTCCAAAAAATAGTACGGTAAGCGTATAAAAAATTGTCCAAATAGCCATGCAAGACTACTAAAGCCCTTGCCGTTCTTTCGAATATAGAGAAGGGGATTTCTTGCATAATAATATGCTCTCAAAGGAGAAATCTTATTAGTCCCCGCGATTCCGGACGAAGATGAAACATTATGTTTCACAAGAGGCTTTGCTAAAAAATAACATAAATAATTTTTGTCATTTATTTTTTTGCAAAAATCTACGTCTTCAAAATACAGAAAATATTCCTCAGGTAAAAAACCAATTTTTTCAAACGCTTCTTTCTTTACTAAGATACACGCTCCTGTAATAAAATCCGTAATCCCGGAATAAATTTTAACTATACCTAAATATTTATTCATATGCGGGTGCTTTGTGTAAAGAAATAATTTATTAAAATAACCTCCTGCATACCAAATTTTTTTTGGATCTTTTAAATAGGTGATCAATGGCCCAACTGCAAGAATATTTTTATTCTCATGCATTGGTTTTAGAAGCTCATTAAATAAATTATTTGAAACAATAGTATCTGGATTTAATATCAGTATGTATTCAACTTTTTTTAATAGAAGATATCTTATGCCCTTATTGTTTGCTTTTGCATACCCATCATTTTTTTTATTTTCTATTATATGGACTGCCTTGAATTTGTGTCTTATTCTTGAAACGGTTGAATCCTTTGAGCCGTTATCAACTACTACGACAGATAAATTAGGGTGATTTGTCTTAAAAAGGGAATCAAGGGCATTCAAAATATAAGACCCTGAATTATAAGTTACGATAACTGCTCCAACTTTGGAAAATTCTATTTTCGATTTTTGCATACCGCTATTAAATACAGATAGGAAGAATCAGAAAGGCTGTTAATGGGTGAGACAAAATAATTTTCCCAGGGGCGGAAATGTAAAAAAAATTTAAATTTATCGGGGAGAAACGGTGTTAATTTTTTATAAGTTATTCCTATATTTCTCGAAACTTTCCTCTGGCCGTAAAGCTTAACTACGTGAAAGTTTTCCAATAATTCTTTTAACTCTTTTAAATTAAATTCCTTAAAATGATAAGGATTATCCTCTAGAGATAACTCTCTATTTGGTGTTGAGAGTATAAAAGTACCGTTTGGCTTTAGTATTCTTTTAACCTCACCAAGAACTTTTTTATAATCTCTGCAATGTTCAATTAATTCAAAAGAAACGAGTGTATCTGCCGTATACTTTGGTAATTTTGTTACGGCAGCATCTCGAACATAAAATGATGTTTTTTTATTAGAATAATTTTTTTTAGTAAAAAGAATGGCTTCCAAGGATATATCAATTCCATAGACTTTCTTTGCTCCTTTATCGGCCATAAAAGCACAACCATATCCTGTTCCACAACCTAAATCGACAACTATCTTATCTTTTATAAATTTTTCAACAAATTTATACCTTTCCAAATGCTCCTGCAATAGTTTTCTTTGAAACCATGGCATATTCTTAGGATTTATCCTTTCAATTTGAAAGTCTAAAGTTTTTTCGTGCTTTCTATTCTTTGCCATATGGCATGCTGATAATTTGTCTTGTAATCTACAAAACCCAAAAATCTGCTGTATATCTCAAGCAACATAACTGCTGATGCCCATAATATTGGATACCTTAAAATAGTAAAGTTTTGCATTAAAAGAAAAAAGATTTTTGTGCCACTAATAGTAGAAACCTGATAGTTATGCTCGTGTTTTGTTGCGAGATGCCCGGCATATATCCGCCTCCGTTGCTTTATAAAATCTCTTAAATTTTCTGCACCTTTATTATATACAACAGCATCATATGCGTAAACTGCCTTGTAGCTTTTCTTTTTTATTATCGATTCAATATTTGCCTCATCAACTGCTGAAGAAACAGGAATTCTTTTAAAAACTTTTCTAAAAGCTATACATTCTCCCATTTTGGGAAACTTTAATGATCTTATATGATGAAGTTCCCAAAGCATGTGCGCAGAAAAACCAAAGAATGTGTCCTTTTTATTCAATGGAATCGGATGACACCCTACTATTCCTACTTTTTCATCTTTAAAAGGAATCGTTAACTTTTCTATGGAGTCTTTTTTAATTAACAGATCGGCGCTACTTAATATAATTAAATCTTCTTTTGCATTTTTAATAATAACATTAACAGCTGCCGCTTTCCCGAGGCGTTTTTTTTGTTTAATTAATTTAATAAATGGATAGCGTGATACAAAAGATGCAACAATTTCATTCGTTTTATCTGTTGAACCGCTGGAAACAATAACAATCTGCGAGATTATTATTTTAATCAATTTTTGGATTAACAATGACTCGAGGAATTTTTTGATATTTTGTTCTTCGTTGTAAGCAGCTACTCCAATGGTGATGGGAATTTTTGTCATAATATAAAAACTTAAAGAACTATTATCGATAATACAAGATTATAACAGACCTTCCAATCAGTAAACGACTTTATGTAATTTAAGTTTTTCCTCAAAATAAATTAAAAGATGAAGAACAGCCGTTACCAGCTGAACGAAGATACGGAAGTTGGATCTGCGGTGGTACTGGCACAGAGCCCGCCTGCTCTTGCTTGGGCTGCTGAAAAGACCCACCATGCTCCTTGACCAGCACTTGTGCATTTTCCATTGTACAGAGTTGATTCAAGCCTTGCGTAAACAACTGTGTCACTACCTCCTGTGTTGTAGCAATAACCATTCTGACCAAGAGTCGAAGTAGAGTTACATGGACTTCCATTTGTAGTTATCGTATAGGTAGGATTAGTAGGTACTGTTTTTATATCTGAAGAGGTAACCAAGGTGCTCATCCACGTTGTGCCTACTGCGGGATATGTTGCACTATTAGCAGTGTAATATCCTTGAAGAGCATTACCTACCTCGGTAACCGCTGAGATTCTTGACGCATCTCTTGCTCTTGCGAGCTGCTCTGCCGGGTTAACTGCAAGAAGAACGATTGCCGCAAGAACCCCCAGGACTGCAATGACGACTAGAAGTTCGATGAGAGTAAAACCTTTTTTAATCGAAAGTTGAGAAACTAATTTTAATAATTTCTTTTGGGCAGATTTCATGTATATATTTAAGTATATACAGATATTTTTCGGCTTGTCAAGGGGGCAAAATAAAGCTAAAAGGGGTCAAATTCTATTGGATATTTGATATTAAGTTATAAATCGGGGTGATAATCGATATCATGAGGAATGCAACTCCAACACCCAAAATAATTATTATAATAGGCTCCATAGAAGTAGTCAGAGTTTTGATAATCTCATCCGACTCTTTTTCGAAGTATTCAGATGCTTTCATCAAGGTCTCATCAAGTTTTCCGGCTTCTTCTCCAACCCTCACCAGCTGGATAAGAACTGACGGAAAAATATTATAGGTAGCTATAGCGTCTCCAATCTTTACTCCGTTTTCTACCTTTTTTGCGATATCAAGTATTGCATTTTTATAATGTATATTTCCTGTAATACCCGCGGACTGAATAAGAGAGTCAACCACCAAGGTGCCGCTTCCTATCATAAGACTAAGGCTTCTTGAAAATTCAGTAAGTATTAGTTTTTTTGAGAGGTTGCCAAAAATGGGCATTTTTAATAAGAGATTGTCTATTATGAGTTGCCCGGATTCTGTTTTATGCCATCTCCTGTATAAAAAAACAAAAAGAACAACAAGTCCTAGAATAATTGGCCAAAAAACCGTTGTAAATCTTGAAACACCAATCACAATTAGAGTAGGCAGAGGGAGGGAGACGTTGAGACTCTTATAAAGACTGGCAAGCTCCGGTATCACAAAGATCATCATGATAAATAGCACAACAACCATAAGGGCCACCACTATAGCAGGGTATATTAACGCTCCTTTAACAGTTGATTTTAATCTTTCTTCTTTTTCAAGATTATCGGCAAGTCTATTAAGAGATTTATCTAATAGCCCCGAGACTTCAGCAGATCGAATAATAGCAATATATATAGAAGAAAAAACATCCGGGTATTTAGCAATTGCGGAGGAAAATGTTCTGCCTTCTTCTATTTCCGTAACAACAGTGCCTATCATTTCTTTCATCGCCTCATTTTCTGTTTGATCTTTGAGGATTTCCAAAGAGCGGATAAGAGTAAGTCCGGAAGACAACATTGAAGCAAGCTGCCGTGTAAAAAGAACAACGTCTGAATGCGCAACTTTATTGACAAAGGGAATCAGCTTAAGAAGTGGATTACTGTCTTCCGAAAGTATGTGGACAGGAATAAGATCCTTGCTTCGTAGATATGACGCTGCCTCGCTAATATCCTTTGCATCTATAAGGCCCTGGACAATTTTACTATCTCTTGTTATTGCCTTATACCTTAGTTTCATAAACTATCCGATAAGTCTTAGCAGTTCCTCTTGTCTTAGAGCATAGCTTTTTGCTGTCTCAAGACTTATAGAACCTGAAAGAACAAGAGACGCAAGGGAAGACTCAAGAGGAATCATACCTTCTTCCTGGGAATTTTGTATTATAGAATCTATAAGATGCGTCTTGTTTTCTCTTATATTGCTTGCAACAGCATTTGTTCCAATCAGGACTTCAGCCGCCGGCACTCTCCCACCACTTATCTGAGGTAAAAGTCTTTGAGAAATAATTCCTTTTAGAGTTGCGGAAAGTTGAATTCTTATCTGAGGCTGTTGATTGGCCGGGAATGCATCTACGACTCTGTCTATGCTCTGAGCAGCTGAGTTAGTATGGAGGGTCGAAAAAACTAAATGGCCGGTCTCGGCAATAGTAATTGCAGATGCTATAGTTTCCGGATCTCTCATTTCGCCAACCAAAACTACATCCGGATCTTCCCGAAGAACAGAACGAAGAGATGCTGCCCAGGAATTGGTATCAAGCCCCATTTCCCGCTGAGATATAATACTTTTCCCTTTGGGATAAATATATTCAATCGGATCCTCAATCGTTATGATATGACAAGCCCTATCTAAATTTATTTCGTTTATTATTGCGGCAAGTGTTGTTGACTTTCCATGACCGGTAGGCCCGGTAACCAAAATGAATCCTTGCTTTAGAGCCGCAAAATTGTGAACAATTTTAGGTAAGTGAAGCTCTTCCGGGGTTCTTATCCTAGGCTCAAGAAATCTAAGCTCTGCGCAGATATATCCTCTCTGATAATAAACATTACCTCTAAATCTGCCCGGTTCTCCGGTTGTGCCTCCAAAGCTAAAAGAAAAATCAAGTTCTTTATCTGCAAGAAACCTCTGTCTCTGACTAGGATTAACGAGAGAAAAGACCATTGCCGCAACAGCATCAGGTGTTAAAGCGGGATAATTTGAAAGATAGGAAAGTACGCCATCTATGCGAATAACAGGCGGAACGCCGGGCAAAAGATGCAGGTCTGACGCCTTATTTGTTACGGTTAAATGCAATAATTCCTGAATATCCATAAGCTAGTAGCTAGCAACTAGTGGCTAGTTGTTAGTTTTATTCTTGCGCTACTCTTATAACCTCCTCAGGTGTTGTAACCCCCTGTAAAACTTTAAGATAGCCGTCTCTTTTCATGGTAGTCATTCCTTCTAGAATTGCTTCTTTCTCAACAGCGCTTGAATCAGGATGCTCTAATATTAGATTAGCGATTTTGGAAGATACGGGCAACACCTCAAAAATTCCAACTCTTCCCAAATATCCTGAATTTGCACATTTATCGCACCCTTTTCCTTTATAAAGCTGTATGCGTATGCTGTCTATCTTTGGAAATAAATTTCCAAGAACCGCTCTCATTTCATCCAGTATCTGTTTTGGGGGCGGATACGCTTGTCTGCAAAAAGAGCAAACTCTTCTAACTATTCTTTGTCCTACTATTGCAGTTATAGTGGATGAAATAAGAAAAGGCTCAGCTTTTAGGTCAATAAGACGGGGCAATGCTCCTGCCGCATCTGAAGTATGAAGAGTTGAAAAAACAAGATGTCCAGTTAATGCCGCCTGGATTGCGAGTTCGGTTGTCTCCTGATCTCTTATCTCTCCAACAAGAATTATATTTGGATCCTGACGAAGAAAAGAGCGAAGCCCTGTGGCAAAAGTGAGTCCCACAGACGGATTAATTTGCACCTGGTTAACTCCCGGCATTTGATATTCAATTGGATCCTCAAGCGTCATTATATTAATCCTTGTTGTATTTAATTTTTCAAGAACTGAATAGAGAGTAGTTGTCTTACCGCTTCCGGTTGGACCGCAAACAATTATAATACCATGAGGACGAAGTATTGCTGCTTCAAGGTTTTTTAAAGAGGACCCGGTCAACCCCAATTCCTGAAGACTAGGAATACCTCCTGATTTTCTAAGAAGCCTCATTACGATTTTTTCACCAAAAGTTGTAGGCATAACAGAGATACGAAGGTCAACTTCATTATTCTCCACTTTAAAATTAAAACGGCCATCCTGCGGAATACGATGTTCATCAATTTTCATATTTGAAAGAATTTTTATACGGGAAACAACTGCGTCTTGCACGGTTTTGGGAAGACTCAATTTGTCGTATAAAATACCATCAATCCTGTACCTTACCCTGACTCTATCTTCTTGCGGTTCTATGTGTACATCAGAAGCTCGACTAGAAACCGCGTACTCAAGAACTGTTGAAACAATTTTGGCAATCGGAGCTTCTTTTATAATATCTGCTATTTTTTTGCTGTCAACAGTTTTTGGTTTGTCATATTCTTCTGTTTGTTTCAATGCCTCACCGACTTGTCCCACTATTTCCTGACGATATTGTTCCTTTGTGGCTTTTTGGACATCGTCCGAAGAGGCAGCAAAAGTTTTTATATTAAGACCGGTTTTCTGACGTATAAATTGCAAAGCATCTAAATCAACAGGATTTGACATGGCAACCGAGAGTGTTTTTGTTTTTTCATCATAGAGAAACGGTATAACCAAAAATCTCTCTGCAACCGCCCGAGGAACAAAGCCAAGAGCCACCGGAGAAAATGAAGTGGCCACGAGCGAAATAAATGGAATACCCAATAATTTTGCTTTTGCCTCGGCAATTCTTTGGGGAGGCACAATATTGGAAGATGCTAATATTTCCTCGTAGGACTTATTCTGGCTTGCGCTTTTTACTTTTGTGTCTTCATACTCCGCAGGCGTCAATAAGTGCTCCGAAAGCAAAACATCAAGAATAGTCTTTTCTTCCTGGATAGTGTTTAAATCTTGGGCAGGCATCTACTTCTATACTACGTAAAAATGAGCTATAATGTCAAGGAGATTCACCTTTAGTGAATCGACGAAGACCCGTCAAAATCGAAGCATGAGCCGTATTCGAATAGAATTGGAAAGGCGAATGCTGAAATTAGATTGGGTCAACATATTATTTATGCAATCTTTCTTAATTGCCTCAAAAGATCCGGGGAAATCTCATGAATACGCACTGGATTTATGCAAAAAAAATAAGATTAATGATATTGATATAAATCTTCCAGTTTTTGAAAAGACAGTAGGAATTGAGGATGTAAGAAATATACAAAGGAGGCTTTTCTTAAAACCAATAAAAAGCGACATCAAGGCAGTCATCATAGAAGCATGCGATGGGCTAACAATTGAAGCGCAAAATTCACTTTTAAAAATACTTGAGGAGCCACCGGAGAATACTATTATAATAGTAACTGTTTTGAACAAGAACCTGATGCTTTCTACAATTATTTCAAGATGCAAGGTTATTGAGATACCGACTGCTCATAAAGAATTAGAAAAAAATGAGCTCTCAGTTTTCAACTCTCAACTTTCAACTTTAATATCTGGTGGGGTAGAGGAGAGGCTGAAACTTGCAGAGCATCTGGGAAAAACAAAAGACGAGACAATAGCTTGGCTTGAACAAATGATAATTATTGTGCGGAAAAATCTGATTGATTTAGTAAAAAATAATTCTCAAACGGAGCGGAATTTTTCAGTTTCGAAGTATTTGAATATTTTAAAAAATCTCGAAGAAACCTACACTGTTATTAAAACCACCAATGTCAACCGGCGCTTCGCCCTGGAGAATCTCTTTCTGTCATTCAATTAAGTCAATTTTCGCATTTATACCCCCTTTTCTGGTAAAATTAGCATATCCATGATAGACAGAACCAAAGATTTTCTTTATTTTCCAGTGGCTTATTATTTCAGGTTTTTTGCAAAGATAAGACTTAAAAAATGGAAGCCAAGGATTATTGTTGTTACGGGTTCAAGCGGTAAAACAACTCTTCTAAATCTTATTGAATCGCAAGTAGGCTATAGAGCTAAATACACGCATCACGGAAACAGCGCTTACGGAATTCCTTTTAATATTTTGAATTTTGAAAGAAAAACCCTTATGCCAAGTGAATGGTTTTTTCTTTTTCTTCTTGCTCCTTTTAAAATATTTGAAAACTTACCAAAAGAAAAATTATATATAGTTGAAGCCGACTGCGACAGACCAAATGAGGGAAAATTTTTGGCAACTCTTCTTAAACCCGAAGTTACTCTTTGGACAAATTCGACCAGAACTCACAGCATGAATTTTGATCACCTGGCAAAAGATAAAAAAATTAAAGACGTTGAAGATGCAATTGCGCATGAATATGGATATTTTCTTCAGTATTCATCAAGATTTGTGATAGTAAACTCGGAAGATAAAAATATTAAAAAAGAACTTCCGAGGACAAAAGCCAGGATAGAACAAGTCTCCATAAAAAGTCTTCTGAATTATAAAGTATCACTTGCGGAAACAGAATTTGAAATAAATGAAAAATCTTTTAAACTTAAACAGCTTCTGCCTAAGGCAAATTTATATTCCCTTCAAATGTGTTTAAAACTTTTGGAGTTTCTGAAAATTCCATTTAAATCTTTTGAAAAATTTACTCTTCCTCCCGGAAGAAGCAGCCTCTTTAACGGAATTAAAAATACCAAAATAATAGATAGTACTTATAACGCGAACCTTGATTCAATGTCGGTGATTTTGGACATGTTTGAAAAAATTCCTGCTTCAAAAAAATGGGCGATATTAGGAGATATGCTCGAGCAAGGGGAAGAAGAGAAGGAAGAACATGAGAAATTATCAGAAATTATATCCAAAATGAAACTTGAAAAAATTATTCTCATGGGTCCTCGTATTTCCCGCTACACTTATCCAAAATTAAAAAATTTACTTACCAATAGTACGGAAATTGAAAAATTTGAAAACCCGAAAGATGTACTTGAATATCTAAGGATAAATCTTAAAGGCGGAGAACTTTTGCTTTTTAAAGGAGCACGGTTTCTTGAAGGCGTAATAGAAAATCTACTAGCCGACAAAGGAGATACTCGTAGACTCGTAAGGCGTGAAAAGGTTTGGACAATAAGGAGAAAAAAATGGGGGCTTTAGATAAATTTAAAATTGAAAATTTAAAATTGAAAATTTTCATATTGCACGGTTGGGCTTATTCAAAAGAAAAATGGAATCCTTTCTTAAGACTTCTGGAAATGAAGGGGTTCAACCCCTATTTGCTCTCTATTCCTGGACTTACTGAAAAAAATACTCAAGTTTGGGACATAAATGATTATACAAACTGGCTCTATGAAATTTTAAAAAAAGAAAAAGATAAAGTTATCCTTCTGGGTCATTCAAACGGAGGCAGAATAGCCCTTGCCCTTGCGCTCAAATATCCCGAAAAACTTTCACGATTAATTTTAATTGACAGCGCGGGAATTTATCATAATAATCTAAGTTTAAAAATAAAACGGGCTATATTTAAAACAGCGGCTAAAACAGGAAAAAAAATTCTGCCTTTAGAAAAGGGGGGAAGTCTATTGTATGCCTTAACGCGGGAAAGTGATTATAAAAATGCCAGTCCCAACATGAAAAAAACAATGCTTAATCTTATTAATGCCGACAGAAATCTTAATACTTCAAAAATAAAAGTTCCTACTATTATAATATGGGGGGAAAATGACAGAACTACTCCTTTATCGGATGGAAAATTACTAAATACTAAAATCGTCAATAGTAAATTATATATCGTCAATGCCGCCGGACACGCTCCGCAATTTACGAACACTAAACAAGTAATAAGTATCATAGCCAGACAATTTAAAAATTCAGCAATATAATAATTCACTTATGCGCGTATTTAATTCCTTGGGTTCTAATTATAATTTTAATTACATTTTGAAATCCTTATTTTCAGATACTACCGGCCAAAATCAGAAACTTAAAAATTTTCTTGAGAAGAAATATCAGGGAAAAGTTATCCTTACCTATAAAGGACGAGAAGCATTAACTTTGGCTCTTAAAATTCTAAATTTGCCAAAAGAAGACTGCGTTGCAATAAATGGCTTTACCTGTTTTGCGGTTTACAGAGCAGTTGAGAAGGCTGGCCTTGTTCCAATCTGTCTGGACTTAGAAGAAGAGAATACTGACCTGAATTTCGCTGCAGAAACTTTGGAAAAAATATTAGAAGAAAATAAAAATATCAAGGTAGTTGTTATCCAAAATACCTTGGGTTTCCCAACCTACATTGAGAAAATTATAAAAATTTGCCACAAAAAAAACATAATTCTTATTGAGGACCTTGCGCATTCCATTGGAGCAGAATATACAAATGAAAAAGAAGCGGGAAGTATGGGGGATTTTGTCGTTTTGTCTTTTAGTAAAGACAAGGTTGTAGATGCTATCTGCGGAGGTGCATTAATCGTAAGAAATAAAAAATACTCAATGGAAAACTTCCAATTTAAGAAACCGGGAAATCAAATAAGAGACAGGCTGTATCCCTTATTCTCTTACAAAATAAGGTTCTTTTATGGATTAGGGATTGGAAAGATATTGCATTTTATTTTGAAAAAATTAAATCTCCTGTCTCAACCGATGCAGGAAGAATTGTATGATTTTTATTCCTTACCAAACTGGTATTGCAATTTAGCATTATTTGAGTTTGCTAATTTACAAAAACAATTAAAACATCGAAGAAAAATCGCCCAGATCTATGCAAAAAAATTGAATAAAAGAGTTGTAAACCCAAATAT